>NZ_JALQDP010000025.1:0-27980 GCF_023631165.1 Caballeronia sp. AZ1_KS37
ACGGTCCGCCGCCCGAAAACGCTGAGGACACTGGTTCAGCACGAAAGAGCTTCGGCACAGCGCTACGCGCTGCCGCCCGGTATGCAAGGGAAACCAACGTGCGGCAAGTGCAGCGAGATGGAGACGGCAGCAAAGAAGCACGCGCGGACCCGATTGACCGGTCGGCCGCGAAGCGGGCCGGAGCTATTTGGTGCTGAACCAGTTTCGTGTGTGATGCGATGTGGCAGACCGTGCGCGAGCCAAGCCCGATGGGGCCTATGAGGGCACTCTTTAGGCAGCCCACGATGGACGAGAGGACTACCCAAATTGCGTGTGACCGCGGGCGTATCGGAAGCTGCTTTCTTTGCTTACTTTCTTTGCAGCAGCAAAGAAAGTGAGTGCCGCCCCGCACAGGGGCAGTGCTAATAGACCGACACGAAAACGGGCTCCGGCGAAACCAAGCCAAGCCAACCCAACCCGGGCTCCGGCGAAACCCACGCCAAGCCAAACCAGCCCCCGGCGAAACCGGCATCCGGCAAAACCCGAACCAAGCGAAAACCACAAGGCAAAAAGCAAGAAAACCGCGTCATACTTGGACGCATGAAGGCCGATTACCTCCGAACCGCGCTTTCCTTCCGCCTGGCGGCCCCCTCCGATGCTGCGGAAATCGCGCGCATCCACGTGAAGGCCTGGCAGGCCGCCTATCGTTCCATCTTCCCCGCCGAATACCTCAATTCGCTTTCCATTCCGAAACGCCGTGCCCTCTGGTCCGAGCTGATCGCGCGCGGCATGCCCCGCATAATGCTCGCCGAACGCGACGACATCATGCTCGGATGGATCGCATGGGGCCCGTCACGCGATAACGACAAAGGCAGAACGGATGCCGAAATCGAAGCCATCTATATCGACCCGGCACACTGGCGCCAGGGCGCGGGAAGAATGCTGATCGATGAAGCGATCAACGCCGCGGCAAGCGAAGGCTATCGGGAAATGACGCTCTGGGCGCTCGAAGAAAACGTGCACGGCCTGCGCTTCTACAAGGCGCTCGGCTTTGCACTGGACGGCGTGTTCCGCACCGAAAGACTCGGCGGATGCGAAGTCTGCGAAACGCGCCTTCACATGGCGATCTGAACGCTCAGGCCACCATCGCGGGAACGGCAGCCAGCGGCGGCACCTGCTTGCGCCGCTCGCGCGTCGGCGCCGTGCCGAACGCATCGCGATAGCTCTTCGAGAAATGACACGCCGACTGAAAACCGCACGCCATCGTGATGTGCATGATCGACATGTCGGTCTGCAGCAGCAATTCACGCGCGCGCCGCAAGCGCAACGTCAGATAGTAATGCGTCGGCGTCATGCCGAGATGTTCGCGGAATAGCCGCTGAAGTTGCCGTTGCGACATGCCCGCGAGCCGCGCCAGTTCCTCGCGCGACAACGGCTCTTCGATGTTGTTCTCCATCAGCGAGATGACTTCGAAGAGCGACTTGTTCGCGGACCCCAGACGCGCGACGAGCGGCATCCGCTGCTGCGCGCTCGTATCGCGCACATGCTCGACGATGAACTGCTCCGCGATCTGTGTCACCCGCGCCGTGCCGACGCGCGCCGCGATCAAGTTCAGCATCATGTCGAGCGGCGCGACGCCGCCCGTACACGTCACGCGATCGCGATCGACCACGAACAGCTCTTTGAGAAAGCGCGTGTCGGGAAACTCTTCTTTAAGCGCCGACATGTTTTCCCAGTGAATCGCGCACGCATAGCCGGCGAGCAAGCCCGCGCGCGCCAATGCATACGTGCCGGTGCAAAGCGAGCCGAGCACGCTGCCCGTGCGCGCGAAACGGCGCAAGGCAGAAAGATGCGCGGGCGTAGTCGCACGCTGCACGTCGATGCCGCCGACCACGAACACGATGTCGGGCTGCCCCACGCATTCCACCGGACCGGTATCGACGGAAAGCCCGTTGCTCGCCGTCACCGGCCCGCCCTCCGGACTCACGATCGACCAGCGATACAACGGCTGCCCCGTCAAGTAGTTCGCCATGCGCAGGACTTCGATCGCATTGGTGAACGCGATCATCGTGAAGTTGGGAAGCGGCATGAACGCGAAGTGTGACAGCGACGCCGTGCGATCGGAGGACATGTGAGAACTGATTCCTTGGAATCTATTGAGTGGCGCCGTCATGCGCGGCGCTTACCACGCTTGCAATTTTGGTTGCGAGTGCAACTACCATGCCATCAGGCTAAACCCTGATCGATGAAGGGCATCGCGCATGCTCCGCTGCGCGCTCGCACTGACGCGGGGCCAGGCGCCGCAAGACATGCACTGCAGCAGCGCACGATCGTTCCGATGCAGTGCAACAGCCCACACAAAAAATTCGCTACACCGAAAAGGAATTCGCCACTTGTCGAAAACAGACGCGCATGTCGGAAAAGGTAAAGAACACGTCTGAATTCGTAAATTGACCGGCAGGGCGAAAGTCAAGAATAGACGCAACGACGAAAGCGACGTCGAACGACCCCCACCTCTCAGGCGACACGGAGCACACCACGATGAGCACCCTCCACAACGACAGCATCATCATCGACGGACTGAACATCTCGAAGTTCGAGCGCTCCGTGTTCGAAGACATGAGAAAGGGCGGCGTCACCGCCGTGAACTGCACCGTGTCGGTGTGGGAAGACTTCCAGAAGACCATCGACAACATCGCGGAAATGAAGCAGCAGATCCGCGAATACAGCGAAATTCTCACGCTCGTCCGCACGACCGACGACATCCTGCGCGCAAAGAAGGAAAACAAGACCGGCATCATCTTCGGCTTCCAGAACTCGTATGCGTTCGAGGACAACCTCGGCTATATCGAAGTGTTCAAGGAGCTGGGCGTGAACGTGGTCCAGCTTTGCTACAACACACAGAACCTCGTCGGCACGGGTTGCTATGAACCGGACGGCGGTCTGTCGGGTTATGGCAAGGAAGTGATTCACGAGATGAATCGCGTCGGCATCATGGTCGATCTCTCGCACGTCGGCGCAAAGACGTCTTCCGATGCGATCGCCTGCTCGAAGAAGCCCGTCACGTACTCGCACTGCTGTCCGTCGGGACTCAAGGATCATCCGCGCAACAAGAGCGACGATCAACTGCGCGAGATCGTCGATGCGGGCGGCTTCGTCGGCGTGACGATGTTCTCGCCGTTCCTCAAGAAAGGCCCGGATGCAACGGTCGATGACTATCTCGAAGCGATCGAATACACCATCGATGTCATCGGCGAAGACAACGTCGGTATCGGCACGGACTTCACGCAAGGCTATAGCACCGAATTCTTCGACTGGATCACGCACGACAAGGGCCGTTATCGCCGCCTGACGAACTTCGGCAAGGTCGTGAATCCGGAAGGCATTCGCACGATCGGCGAATTCCCGAACCTCACCGCTGCAATGGAAAAGGCCGGCTGGAGCGAATCGCGCATCAAGAAAGTGATGGGCGAAAACTGGATGCGCTTCTTCGGCGAAGTCTGGAACGTCTGACCGTCAACGACAAATAAACAGGAACCCCGCGATGCAACCGCAACTGCCTATCGATGTCGATCCGCAAACCGGCGTCTGGACCACCGACGCGCTGCCGATGCTCTACGTGCCGCGCCACTTCTTCACGAACAATCACGTCGCCGTCGAAGAAGCGCTCGGCCGCGATACGTATGCCGAGATTCTCTACAAGGCCGGCTACAAGTCCGCGTATCACTGGTGCGACAAGGAAGCCGAGAAGCACGGCATCAGCGGCATGGCGTGCTTCGAGCATTACCTGAAGCGCCTGTCGCAACGTGGATGGGGACTCTTCACGATCGTCGAAGCCGATCCTGCGACATCGCATGCGCGCATTCATCTGCATAACTCGTCGTTCGTGCTCGCGCAGCCCGGCAAAGAGGGCAAGCTCTGCTACATGTTCGCGGGATGGTTCGCGGGCGCGATGGACTGGGTCAACGACACGGCTCCCGACAGTGCGAAGAAAGGTCCGCGCTCGAAGTCGATCGAAACCCAATGCGCGGCGGAAGGCCATTCGCATTGCGTATTTGAAGTGTCGCCGCTGTAAGCAAAGCTCAACTCCGAGGTCGATCGCGATGCGTTACCCGAACCTTTTCAAGCCTCTTCAGCTCAACAAGCTCACGTTGCGCAACCGCATCGTCAGCACCGCGCACGCGGAGGTCTATGCCGAACCGGGCGGTCTGCCCGGCGACCGCTATATCCGCTATTACGAGGAGAAAGCGAAGGGCGGCGTCGGCCTCGCCGTGTGCGGCGGTTCGAGCCCGGTGTCGATCGACAGTCCGCAAGGCTGGTGGAAGTCGGTGAACCTCGCGACCGACAAGGTCATCGATCCGCTCTCGCGTCTCGCCGAAGCCATGCATCGTCATGGCGCGTTCATCATGATTCAGGCGACGCACATGGGCCGCCGCTCCGCATGGCACGGCGAGCACTGGCCGCATCTGATGTCGCCGTCGGGCGTGCGCGAGCCGGTGCATCGCGGCAACGCGAAGATCATCGAAGTGGAAGAGATCAAGCGCATCATCCAGGACTTCGCGGCGGCCGCGAAGCGCGTGAAGGATGCAGGCATGGACGGCATCGAGATCTCGGCGGCGCATCAGCATTTGATCGATCAGTTCTGGAGCCCGCGCACCAACTTCCGTACCGATGAATGGGGCGGTTCGTTGGAGAATCGTCTGCGCTTCGGGATGGAAGTGCTGAAGGCCGTGCGTGAAGAAGTGGGCGCGGATTTCTGCGTCGGCCTGCGCATGTGCGGCGACGAATTTCATGAAGACGGTCTCTCGCACGAGAACCTCAAGGAGATCGCGCAGGCGATGTCCGAAAGCGGCCTCATCGATTATGTCGGCGTGATCGGTTCGGGCGCGGATACGCACAACACGCTCGCCAACTGCATGCCGCCGATGGCGCTGCCGCCCGAGCCGTTCGTGCATCTCGCCGCGGGCATCAAGTCGGTCGTGAAGCTGCCGATCATGCATGCGCAAAGCATTCGCGATGCAGGACAGGCCGAGCGTCTGCTTGCAAACGGCATGGTCGATCTCGTTGGCATGACGCGCGCGCAGATCGCCGATCCGCATATGGTCATCAAGATTCGCGATGGCCGCGAAGACGAAATCAAGCAGTGCGTCGGCGCGAACTATTGCATCGATCGCCAGTACAACGGTCTCGACGTTTTGTGCGTGCAGAACGCCGCGACGTCGCGCGAACAGACGATGCCGCACGTCATCGAAAAGACGCGTGGCCCGAAGCGCAAGGTTGTCGTGGTCGGCGCGGGGCCTGCCGGTCTCGAAGCGGCGCGCGTCGCGCGTTCGCGTGGTCATGATGTCGTGCTGTTCGAGAAGAACGATTATGTCGGCGGTCAGATCATGCTCGCCGCGAAAGCGCCGCAGCGCGAGCAAATGGCCGGCATCGTGCGCTGGTTCGACATGGAAACGAAGCGCCTCGGCGTCGATCGCCGTCTCGGTGTCGCCGCCGACGAGAAGATGATCATGGCAGAGAAGCCGGACATCGTCGTGCTCGCGACGGGCGGTTCGTCGTTCACCGAACAGGTTCCTGCGTGGGGCGTCGAAGAAGGTCTCGCCGTGAGTTCGTGGGACATTCTTTCGGGCAAGGTCGAGCCGGGCAAGAACGTGCTCGTCTACGACGGCGTATCGACTCATGCGGGCGCGGGCGTAGCGGACTTTATCGCGTCGCGCGGCAATAACGTCGAGATCGTCACGCCCGATGTCAAAGTCGCCGACGACACCGGCGGCACCACGTTCCCGATCTTCTATCGCCGTCTCTATGCGCAAGGCGTCATTCATACGCCTAACTACTGGCTCGACAAGGTCTACGAGGAAAACGGCAAGAAGATCGCCGTGATCCGCAACGAGTACACGGAAGAGCAGGAAGAGCGCGCGGTGGATCAGGTCGTGATCGAGAACGGCATCACGCCGAACGACGCGCTCTACTGGAAGCTCAAGCCCGAGTCGCTCAATCGCGGACAGATCGACGTGCACACGCTGTTCGCATCGCTACCGCAGCCGTCGTTGAGCGAAGAGCTCGGCAACGGACGCTTCCTGTTGTTCCGCGTCGGCGACTGCATCTCGATGCACAACATCCACAGCGCGATCTACGATTCGCTGCGCCTCTGCAAAGACTTCTGACGAGGTATTCGACGATGAACCCCGTGTTTGTCATCACCGCGCTGTTGTGGCTTTCGATGGCGGGCCTCGCGTTCGCCTTGCTCAAGCGCGCAGCGTACTGGCGCGAAGGCCGCGCGACGACGGCCGGCGCCTATGGATGGGCGAATCTGCTGACCATTCCGAAGCGCTATTTCGTCGATCTGCATCATGTCGTGGCGCGCGATCCGTATATCGCGAAGACGCACGTCGCGACCGCGGGTGGCGCGATCCTCGCGATGGCGCTCGTCTTCATCAACTACGGTCTCGCGATCTATTCGGTGTGGCTCGACCGCGCGATTTTCCTCGCGGCGATCATCATGTTCGTCGGTGCGATGTTCGTGTACAAGCGGCGTCGCGCGAAGGACGTGCCCGCGCGTCTGTCGCATGGACCGTGGGACAGCCTGCCGTTGCTGCTCGGTTCGTTCGCGCTCGGTCTCGCGTTGTTCATGCTGCTGCCTGCATCGTGGATGTCCGGCGCGCTCGCGATCATCGTCGCGTTGCTGATCGCGGCGGGCGCGTACACGATGACCTTCGGCGCGGCGCAAGGCGGCCCGATGAAGCACGCGATGGCGGGTCTGCTGCATCTCGCCTTTCATCCGCGTCAGGAGCGTTTTCACGCGAAGGACGAGAACGAACGCGAAGTCGTGCCGCCGACGGCGCTCAAGAAGCCCGTGCTCGATGCGAAGGAATATGGCGTCGGCAAGCCGGTCGAGTTTCGCTGGAATCAGTTGTTGAGCTTCGATGCCTGCGTGCAGTGCGGCAAGTGCGAGGCCGCGTGTCCCGCGTTCGCATCGGGTCAGCCGTTGAATCCGAAGAAGCTGATTCAGGATCTGGTCGTCGGCATGGTCGGCGGATCGGACTCGCAATACGCGGGTAGCCCGACACCCGGCATTCCCGTCGGCAGGCATTCCGGCGGTCCGGCCAAGCCGCTCATCTCGCAGATGATCGAAGCGGACACGATCTGGTCGTGTACGACGTGCCGCGCGTGCGTGCAGGAGTGCCCGATGCTGATCGAGCACGTCGATGCGATCGTCGACATGCGCCGCAATCAAACGCTCGTCGAAGGCGATGTGCCCGGCAAAGGCCCGATCACGCTCGCGAACCTGCGCGAGACCGGCAGTCAGAACGGTTTCGATATCGGCGCGCGCTACGACTGGTCGGTGGATTTGCAAGTGCAGGTCGCGCAGCCGGGACGCCCTGTCGATGTTCTGCTGATCGCCGGCGAAGGCGCATTCGACATGCGCTATCAGCGCACGCTGCGCGCGCTCGCCAAAGTGATGAACAAGGCGGGCGTCGATTACGCGGTGCTCGGCGGCGTCGAAACGGATACGGGCGACACGGCGCGGCGTCTCGGCGACGAAGCCACGTTCCAGCAATGCGCATCGAAGCTGATGAACACGCTGTCGCAATACCAGTTCCGTCGCATCGTCACGGCCGATCCGCATGTGCTGCATAGCTTGCGCAACGAATATCGCGCGCTTGGCGGCTACTACGAAGTGCAGCATCACACGGCGTTCATGGCGGAGCTCGTCGCGAGCGGCAAGCTCACGCCGAAGGCCGCCGCCGTGCTCGCGGACAAGAAAATCACGTACCACGATCCGTGCTATCTCGGCCGCTACAACGGCGAGACGGAAGCGCCGCGCAAGTTGCTGAAGACCATTGGCATCAAGGTCGTCGAGATGGAGCGTCACGGCATGCGCGCGCGTTGCTGCGGCGGTGGCGGCGGTGCGCCGCTGACGGATATCCCCGGCAAGCAGCGCATTCCCGATATCCGCATCGCGGATGCGAAGTCGGTCGGCGCGGAAGTCGTCGCGGTCGGTTGCCCGCAATGCACCGCGATGCTGGAAGGCGTGGTCGGTCCTCGTCCCGAAGTGCTCGACGTGGCGGAACTCGTCGCTGCGGCCTTGGAGTGAAGCGATGAACAACGACATCAAACGAATCGATCCGCGCCGTCCCTTCGTCATCACGGCCGATGGACTGAAGCGCATCACGCTCGGCGAAATCGGCAATGGCGTCGTGCTGAACTTCACGCACGGCGGACACAAGGAAGCGACGAAGCCGCGCCGCACGACGAAGCCCGCGACGCGTTCGCTGCTCGTCGCGGCGCACACGGATCGCGGCGCGCTCGACGATCACGCGCGCCAGGCGCTCGCGGCCGCCGCCTTGCTCGCGGACGATCAGACCGAAGTCGTGCTGATCGCGTTCGGCGAGTTCAAGGACGATGCCGCCGTGCTCGGCGCGGATCGCTACGTCGCGCTGCCGGAGTTCGATCGCCGCAACTACGCGCCCGACGAAGAAGTGCGCGCGTTGACCGCCTGCGTCGCTGCGTTCCGACCGGCGCATATCTTCATGCCCGACAACGCAACCGGCGACGGCGATCTCGGCCGCCGCTACGCCGCACGCGCCGATGCGTCCATCGCGACGCAGGTCGTCGAAATCGATGCAGCGCATGTCGCGTCGTATGCACAGGCGGGTCGCGCGCTTGCATCGCGTGCATTGCCCGACATGGTTTTGCTTGCAGCTCATGCCGTCGATGCGAAGCTGCCCTTCGTCGGCGCGGGCGAGGCGATGAATCCGCAAGGCATCGTGCCGGCGGCGAAAGCGAGCGCTTACGTCGATCTCGGCATCGAAGAGATGGACGCGGCGCAGGTCGCGCTGGAGGAAGCGGACTTCATCGTGTCGGCGGGCAACGGCGTGTCGGACATCGCCGCGTTCGAAGCGCTCGCGGGCACGCTGGGCGCGGCGATCGGCGCGAGCCGCGTCGCCGTCGACGATGGCAAGTTCACGCGCGACAAGCAGATCGGCGCGACCGGCAAGACCGTCGAGGCGAGCGTGTATATCGCGTTCGGCATTTCGGGCGCGGTTCAGCACTTGCAGGGCATCAAGGATTGCCGCCACGTCATCGCCGTGAATCTCGACGCCAGCGCGCCGATCGCGAAGCGCGCGAATCTGACGATCGTCGCGGACACGCAGGAAACGATCAAGGCACTGACCGATGCCGCCGCCGCCGCACGCGCCGCGCGTGCCGGCGGCGGATCGATCGCGCAGACCGCGCACATCGCCGAAGGAGTCGCTGCATGAAGATCGCCGTTCTCGTCTCCACCGGACGTCATCCCGTCAGCGGCGCGGCGCGCTACAGCCGCAACGACGCCGCCGCGCTGACCATCGCCATCGGCATCGCGAAGACGCACGGCGCGCAACTCGACGTGTTGCACGCGGGTGATCCGGCTAATCCGGCGTTGCAGGAATATCTCGCGCTCGGCGCGTCGAAAGTCGAAGTGCTCAACACGCAAGGCGATGCGTGTGCGGCCCTCGCGCAAAGGCTTGCGGGCTACGAGCTCGTGTTCACCGGCACGCGCGCCGAAGGCGCTTACGACAGCGGCACGCTGCCGTACAAGCTCGCGGATGCGCTGAACGTTCCGCTCGTCGGCGCGGCCGTCGATGTCAGCGTGACGAAGGAAGGCGTCGAAGTGCGCCAGTTCATGCCGAAGGGCTTGCGCCGACGCGTGCGCGCGCCGCTGCCCGCGCTCGTCGCCGTGCATCCATTGGCCAACGCCGCGCCGCGCTACGCCTATGCGCGCATGCGCGAAGGCCACGTCGCGCCGGTCGCCGCGAGCGCGCCCGTCGACAAGGAAAGCACGGCGTGGCGCATCGGCCCGGTGACGGCCAAGCCCAAGAAACTCGCCGCGCCGGAAAGGCGTTCGGGCCACGCGCGCATGCTCGGCGCGACGACGACCGAAAGCCGCGGCGGAAGCGTCGTAATTGAAGGGAGTTCCGTCGAAAAAGCACAAGTGATTCTGGCGTATTTGCGCGAGCATCAACTCGTCGATTACTGATTTCTCGACCCACATCGACCCACATACAGGTGCACACGATGAAAGTTTCGGCAGACGTTCGCGCAATGATCGAACGCCGCAAAAAGGGCCACACGCTCGAGGCGCCGTTCTACACGAGCGAAGAGATTCACGCGCTCGACCTCGATGCCATCTTCCGCAAGACCTGGATTCAGGTCGCCGTCGAGCCGGACATTCCCGAGCCGGGCGATTACACGACGATCGAGATCGGCAACGATTCGATCCTGATCGTGCGCGACGACGATATGGAAATACGCGCCTTCTACAACGTGTGCCGGCATCGCGGCGCGCGCCTGTGCAATCAGGAGAAGGGCTCGCTCGGCAATATCGTGTGCCCGTATCACAGCTGGACCTACAACCTCTCCGGCGATCTGATGTTCGCCGAGCACATGGGCGACCAGTTCGACCGCTGCAAGCACAGCCTGAAGAAGGTGCATGTCCAGAATCTCGCGGGCCTCATCTTCGTCTGTCTCGCCGATGAACCGCCCGCCGATTTCGCCGTGATGCGCGAAGCGATGGAGCCGTATCTCGCGCCGCACGGTCTGAAGGATTGCAAGATCGCGGCGAGCATCGATATCGTCGAGAAGGGCAACTGGAAGCTCACGATGGAGAACAATCGCGAGTGCTATCACTGCGTCGCGAATCATCCAGAGCTGACCATTTCGCTTTACGAATACGGCTTCGGCTATCAGCGCTCGCCCGCGAACGAAGAAGGCATGGCGGCGTTCGAGAAGACCGTCGAAGAGCGCACGAAGCAATGGGAAGCGATGTGCCTGCCGTCCGCGGAAATCGAACGCCTCGCCGATCTCGTGACGGGCTTTCGCACGCAACGTTTGCCGCTCGATCGCGATGGCGAATCGCAGACGCTCGATGCGAAAGTCGCATCGAAGAAACTGCTCGGCGGCTTCGAGCGCGCGGACCTGGGCGGCTTGTCGTTCTGGACGCAGCCGAACTCGTGGCATCACTTCATGAGCGATCACATCGTGACGTTCTGCGTGATTCCGCTTGCATCGGGGGAAACGCTCGTCCGCACGAAGTGGCTCGTGCACAAGGACGCGCGCGAAGGCATCGATTACGACGTCGACAATCTCACCGCCGTGTGGCGCGCGACGAACGATCAGGACCGCACGCTCGTCGAGTACTCGCAACTCGGCGTCGCGAGCAACGCCTACGAACCGGGTCCGTACTCGCCATTCACGGAAGGTCTCGTCGAGAAGTTTTGCGAGTGGTACATCGGACGTCTTGCCGATTACGCCGATACGCCCGAGCACGGCGTCGATGCGTCGCTCGGTGAGAAAGTCGTTTCCTTCATGCGCTGACAGCCTCGTAGCAGGAGTAGAACATGATGCGCGATCAGGCTACTTTCGAGCCGACCGACAGCCGCGTGACCCAGCCGAAGTTCTGGGGGACGCTGCCCGTGCGCTGGAATTGCGACACGGACGAGACGCTCGTCTGCTGTCACGTCCGGCAGGAGACGCACGACGTCAAGAGCTTTTTCTTCAAGGCGCCGGGTGAGCGCACGTTCGTCTTCGAGCCGGGGCAGTTCATCACGCTGGAGCTCGAGATCAACGGCGAGCAGATCAATCGCTGCTATACGATCTCGTCCGCGCCGACGCGCCCGCACACGATCTCCATCACGGTGAAGCGCGTGCCGGGCGGGCCGGTGTCGAACTGGCTGCACGATAACCTCGTCGCGGGATCGACGGTGCGCGTGCTCGGGCCATCGGGCGAATTCACGTGCGCGCGTCATCCGGCACGCAAGTATTTGTTCTTGTCGGCGGGTTCGGGCATTACGCCGCTCATGTCGATGAGCCGCGCGCATCACGAACTCGGCGACGATGCCGACATCGTGTTCGTGCATAGCGCGCGCACGCCGGATGACATCATCTTTGCGCGCGAGCTCGATCTGATCGCGTCGAATCACAAGAACTTCCGCACGGCGTTCGTGTGCGAGCGGGTCGGCACGCGCACGAACTGGCCGGGCGTGACGGGCTTTCTCACGCTGCCGCTCCTGAAGCTGATCGCGCCGGACTTTCTCGAGCGCGAAGTCTTCACGTGCGGCCCGGCGCCGTATATGAAGGCGGTGCGCGATCTGCTCGATGCAGGTGGTTTCGATCGCAAGCATTATCACGAGGAGAGCTTCTCGTTCGGCGTCGTCGAGGAAGTCGCGGCTGAACTGACGACGGCGCATGTCGCCGAGGCCCTTGCGACGCAGACGGATTTCGTCGAAGCGCGCGAGGAGGCGGTCGGCTTTGCGCCTGCGCCGACAGAGCCCGTCGAGATCATCGAAGCGCCTGTTGAAGCCGCGCCCGTCGTCGATACGAAGTTCAAGGTGAGCTTCGCGAAGAGCCGGCGCGACATCGAATGCGGCAGCAACGAACATGTGCTCGATGCGGCGAAGAAGGCGGGCGTGCGCTTGCCATCGTCGTGTACGCAGGGCATGTGCGGGACGTGCAAGGTCAAGCTCGTGTCGGGCGAAGTGAGCATGAAGCATGCGGGCGGCATACGTCAGCGCGAGATCGATCAGGGCATGGTGCTGCTGTGCTGCAGCAAGCCTATGAGCGATCTCGTCGTCGACAAGTAAGCCCTGAGGGGCGCGTCGTTTCTTGACAACTGAGTGTCGGAAAAGTGCGCTACGCGTCAATTCTGGCTGGTGATTCTGTTCGCTACACGGCGTGGGGCCGCTAAGGGGAAACCAAATGAAACCGATGAGAAGAATGCTCGTTTTGGGGGCGATGAGCGCCGCCCTCGCATCGAGCCTGATGGCAAACGCCGCGGATAAGCCGACGATCAAAATCGGTTATGTCGAGGGCTGGGACGATAGCGTGGCGACGTCGAACGTGGCGGCGCGCGTGATCGAGAAGAAGCTGGGTTATCCGGTGCAACTGGTGCCGGTGGCCGCGGGCGTGATGTGGCAGGGCGTGGCGCGCGGCGATCTCGACGCGACGCTGTCGGCGTGGCTGCCGGTCACGCATGGCGCGTACTGGAACAACTTCAAGTCGAAGGTCGTGAATCTCGGTCCGAACTTTCAGGACGCGAAAATCGGCTTGATCGTGCCGGAGAACGTCGACGTCAACAGCTTGAGCGATCTCGAGGCGAAGAAGGCGGAATTCGATTCGCGCATCGTGGGCATCGATGCGGGCGCGGGTGTGATGCAGAAGACGAGCGAAGCGATCAAGGCTTATAACCTCGACTACAAGCTGCTGCCGAGTTCGGGTTCGGCGATGACGGCGGAACTGGCGCGTTCCGAAGCGGCCAATAAGCCGATCATCGTGACGGGCTGGAAGCCGCACTGGATGTTCGCGAAGTACAAGCTCAAGTTCCTCGAGGATCCGAAGAAGGTGTTCGGTGAGTCGGAGCACGTCGATAACGTGATCAATCCGGAGCTGGAGAAGAAGGCGCCGCAGGTGGTGGCATTCCTCAAGAAGTTTCAGTGGAAGCCGGGTGAGATCGATAGCGTGATGCTGGCGACGCAAAATGGAGAGAAGCCGCAGGCGGCGGCGGATGCGTGGATCAGCGCGCATGGGGATCGGGTGGAGTCCTGGACTAAGTAATTTTTTTCGTTGGGTTTTTTGGGTCTTTGGGCGTTTGGGCAAACGCTGAGCGTCGTGGGTTATGCCTGCGGCGCTTTTTTTTGGGGGTTTTGCTCTTGGCTTTTGCTTTTGGTTTCGCCGGATCCCGTATTCGTGTCGGTCTATTAGCACTGCCCCTGTGCGGGGCGGCACTCACTTTCTTTGCTGCTGCAAAGAAAGTAAGCAAAGAAAGCAGCTACTGATACGCCCGCGGTCACACGCAATTTGGGTAGTCCTCTCGTCCATCGTGGGCTGCCTAAAGAGTGCCCTCATAGGCCCCATCGGGCTTGGATCGCGCACGGTCTGAACCATCGCACCACACACCAAACGGGTTCAGCACCAAATAGCTCCAGCCTGCTCCGCGGCCGACCGGTCAATCGGGGATGCATGTGCTTCTCTACTAACGTATCAATCTCGCCGCCTTCGCCGCCCATTGGTTTCCCTTGCGGACCCGGCGGCAGCGCGTAGCGCTGTGCCGAAGCTCTTTCGTGCTGAACCAGTGTCCTTGGAAAACTAGCTCGTCAGACCGTGCGCGAGCCAAGCCCCGTTATTGTGATGAGGGCACTCTTTAGGCGAGTGCCACCTGGAACGAGAGAACTACCCAAACTGCGTGTGACCGCGGGCGGTGACGAGCTGCTTTCTTTGGTTACTTTCTTTGCAGCAGCAAAGAAAGTGACTGCCGCCCCGCACAGGGGCAGTGCTAATAGACCGCCACGAAAACGGGATCCGGCGAAACCCTAGCCAAGCGAATATGGAATCCAGCGAAAACAGCAAAGCAAGCTAACCCGGAGCGCAAAAACCTCAACGCAAAACCACAGTCCGCTCGCCATTAATAAAAACCCGCCGCTCAATAAACGCTTTAACCGCGCGTGCAAGCGCAAGGCACTCCACGTCCCGCCCTGTAGCCAACAACCGCTCCGGTCCATAAGAATGATCGACGCGCTCAACTTCCTGCTCGATGATCGGTCCTTCATCGAGATCGTCGGTGACGAAATGCGCGGTCGCGCCAATCAGCTTGACCCCACGCGCATGCGCCTGGTGATAAGGCTTCGCCCCCTTGAACCCAGGCAAGAACGAGTGATGGATATTGATCGCACGCCCCGCCAGCTTGCGGCTCGTCTCGCCTGAAAGAATCTGCATATACCGCGCAAGCACCATCAACTCCGCGCCTGACGTATCGAACAGATCGAGCAAGCGCGCTTCCTGCTGCGGCTTGGTATCGGCGGTAATCGGCAGATGATGGAACGGCAAGCCATGCTGCCCCGCCAGATGCGCCAGATCCGTATGATTCGACCCGATGCCGACGATATCCATCTTCAACTCGCCCATGCGCCAGCGGAACAGCAAATCCGCAAGACAGTGCTCGAGCTTCGACACCATCAGCAGCACCTTCGGCCGCACGGCGAGATCGTGCATCGCCCACGACATCGCGAAGCGCTCGGCGATAGGCTCGAATTCGCGCTTCAGCATCGCGAGATCGAGCGCCTCCTCGGGCCGCGCGCCATGAAACACGCAACGCACGAAAAAGCGCTCGGAGAGATCGTCGTCGAAGACGGTGAGTTCGTCGATATAGCCGTGATGCCGCTCCAGAAAGCCGACGATCGCGGCGACCTGCCCCGCCGCGCTCGGGCACGAAACGGTAAGCACGAGTTGATCAAAGCGGGAATCGGCTGCCATGCGTGCTCCACATTCGAATGGTTGCAGCGCCGCGAAATGCGGCGAGCGTACGCGCTAGTAGAGCAAACGCGCGCGCCTTCCGGATAGAAGCGAACCGCCGCGCAAATAGTACGAAAGCGTCAGCCGACGACGTCGCATTCGTCCAGCAGCCACTCGCTGAACGCCCGCACCGCCGCCGACGGCTCGCGCGGCGTCACGAGCACGTAGCCCCGATCGGTGACGAGCGGCGCATCGCAGAGCGCGACGAGCTGGCCCGTCGCGATCAGTTCGTCGATGAGCGGCGCCCAGCCGAGCGCGACGCCCTGGCCCATCACCGCGGCGTGCGCGACGAGCGCGTAGCTGTTGAACGTGAAGCCGCCCTGCGTCGGCGGCGCGGCAAGGCCGTGCGCTTCGAACCACGCGCTCCATGAAAGCCAGCGCTCGGGCAGCGTCGGTTCGAGATGCAAGAGTGGCAGCCCGGATAGATCGGCGGGCGATACGGGCGCGCTTTTTCCCGCGATCAGCGCCGGGCTGCACACCGGCATCACGCGTTCGGCGAAGAGCTTCACGGCGCTCTGACCGCTCCATTCGGCATGCGTGTCGCCGAAGACGATGACCACATCGGCATGATCGCCCGATGCGCTCGGCAAGCTCTGCGACGTAATGATCTTCACGTCGACATCGGGCATCAGCGCCTTGAATTGCGGCAGGCGCGGCATCAGCCAGTATGTGGCGAAGCCGAAATCCGTCGACAGCGTGAGCGTGCGTTGCGCGTGACGCGAGCGGATGTCCGACGTCGCCGCGCGAATCACGTCGAGTCCCCGACGCACCGCATCGAAAAGACGCGCGCCGTCGTCCGTGAGCGTGACCCCGCGATGCCCGCGCTCGAACAGCGCCGCCCCGAGCGATTCCTCCAGCTGCACGACGCGCTGGCTCACCGCGGGCTGCGTCGAGCCGAGTTCGCGCGCGGCAGCCGTGAAGCTCGCGTGCCGCGCGGCGGATTCGAACATCAGTAACGCCTGCATCGGTGGCAGGCGGTCCGGCCGCGGCATAACTCCCCCTTATGAACGCATAACGTTTTGCTGTCTTCACAGCCGCGATTTGAACGGCAATAGTGACACCCAACGCTCAATCAACGATTCTATTCGAGGCACGCAGTCATGCTTGAGACGAAACAAAATATCCTTGTGCTGATGGCCGATCAGCTCACGCCCTTCGCACTCGCCGCATACGGCAATCGCGTGACGAAGACGCCGCGCATCGATGCGCTCGCGCGCGAAGGCGTCGTGTTCGAATCCGCGTATTGCGCGAGTCCGCTGTGCGCGCCTTCGCGTTTTTCGCTTCTCGCGGGCAAGCTGCCTTCGAACATCGGCGCATTCGACAATGCCGCCGAATTCCCGTCCGAAACGCTGACCTTCGCGCACTATCTGCGCGCCGAAGGCTATCGCACGATTCTCTCCGGCAAGATGCATTTCTGCGGCGCGGATCAGTTGCACGGCTTCGAGGAACGTCTCACGACCGATATCTATCCCGCCGATTTCGGCTGGACGCCCGACTGGCAGAACGCCGATGCGCGCCCGACGTGGTATCACAACATGAGCTCCGTGATAGACGCGGGCCCATGCGTGCGTACCAATCAACTCGACTTCGACGACGAAGTGACCTTCACCACGCGTCAAAAGCTCTTCGACATCGCGCGCGAGCGCAACGCGGGCAAGGACGCGCGTCCGTTCATGATGGTCGCATCGCTCACGCATCCGCACGATCCGTATGCGATTCCGCGCAAGTACTGGGACGCGTATCGCGATGAAGACATCGACATGCCTTCGTATCGCGATTCGCTCGATGCCTGCGATCCGCATTCGAAGCGCCTGCGCCATGTGTACGAAGCGGATCGCACGCCGCCGACGGACCGGCAAATCCGCAATGCGCGGCGCGCGTACTACGGCGCGGTGTCGTATGTCGACGACCAGTTCGCATCGATCCTCGAAGCGCTCGACGAGGCCGGTCTCGCCGACGATACGATCATCGTCGTCACGTCGGATCACGGGGAGATGCTCGGCGAGCGCGGCCTCTGGTACAAGATGACGTTCTTCGAAGGCGGCTGCCGCGTGCCGCTCATCGTGCACGCGCCGAAGCGGTTTGGCGCGCATCGCGTGAAGGATTCGGTCTCGCATCTCGATGTGCTGCCGACGCTCGTCGAATTCGCGCGCGGACAAGCGCCGCAAGCGTGGCCCGACAGCATCGACGGTCAAAGCCTCGTGCCGCACTTGCGCGAGACCGGCGGGCACGACGAAGCCATCGGCGAATATCTCGCGGAAGGCGCGATTGCGCCCATCGTGATGATCCGGCGCGGGCGCTTCAAGTTCATTCATTCGAGCGTGGATCCGGATCAGCTTTACGATGTAGAAGCCGATCCGTTCGAGCGTGAGAATCTCGCAAGCGATGAGCGTCACGCCGCGCGCGTGGCCGAATTCCGCGCGGAGATCGCGCGCCGCTGGAATCTCGATGCGCTGCATCGGGACGTGCTGAAGAGTCAGCGCCGCCGCCATTTCCATTTCGCGGCGACGACGCAGGGCACGATTCAGTCATGGGACTGGCAGCCTCACGTCGATGCGAGCCAGCGCTACATGCGCAATCACATCGATCTGGACGATCTCGAAGCGATGGCGCGTTTTCCCGCCGTCGAGCACTGACGCATCGATCGCATCCCCACAACACACGACAGGAATGCACCATGAAAAAGGGCTTCATCCACGCGCTCTTCGCCGCCGCGCTGGCTTGCGTGGCTTCGCATGCGTTTGCCGCCGAGCCGCAGTCCTGCACGCAGGTCCGCATGGCGGGGCCGGGCTGGACCGATATCGACGCGACCAATGCGATGAGCGGCATCGTGCTCAAGGCGCTCGGCTATCGGCAGAACGTCGCGAACCTGTCGGTGCCGATCACGTATCAGGGCATGAAGAAAGGGCAGATCGACGTGTTTCTCGGCAACTGGATGCCCGCGCAGGCGCCGCTCGTGAAGCCGTTCTTCGAAGAGAAATCGATCGACGTCGTGCGTCCGAATCTCTCCAATGCGAAGTTCACGCTCGCGGTGCCGGACTATGTGGCGGCGGCGGGCGTGCATTCGTTCGCGGACCTCGCGAAGAACGCCGACAAGTTCGATAACCGCATCTACGGCATCGAACCGGGCGCGCCGGCGAATCAGAACATCAAGCGCATGGTCGATGACAAGGCCTTCGGTCTCGGCGACTGGAAGCTGGTCGAATCGAGCGAAACCGCGATGCTCACGCAAGTGGAGCGGGCGGTGCGCGACAAGAAGTGGATCGTGTTTCTCGCGTGGGAGCCGCATCTGATGAACACGAAGTTCAAGCTCGCCTATCTCGATGGCGGCGACAAATACTTCGGCCCCAACTATGGCGGCGCGACGGTGAACACCGTGGCGCGCAGCGGCTACGAGCAGCAATGCCCCAACGTGAGCAGGCTGTTCAAACAGATGGCGTTCAACGTCGATCTGGAGAACGGCGTCATCACGGATGTGCTGGAGAAGAAAACGAATGTCGATGCAGCGGCCACGGATGCGCTGAAGCGTCATCCGGAGCTGCTGAAATCGTGGCTAGACGGCGTGACCACGGCGAGCGGCGGAAACGGCCTGGAAGCCGTTCAGACCGCGCTCGGCGTGAAGTGAGGGATCAGCCGAGCTGAATGCTCGCGCGTTCCTGTGCGGCCATCACGACGGCGCGCATCGGCGTCTGGATCGCCATGAAGTGGAGCATCAGGCTGTCCGCCTGGTGCAAGTACCACGGCGTATTGATGCTCAGGCAGTCGAGGCCGTGTTCGAGCTTCCAGCCGAGACGGTCCGTCAGCAGATTCGCGATGATGGTCTGATCGCCGCCGTTCGCATAGGTGCTCGATTTGTCGGGCGCGGCGCTGACATGCTCGTGGATTTCGTCGACGAACGCGAGGACCGCGGGCTTGCGGCGAAAGCCGAGCACGCCGGCATTGATGATCCACGGCCCGATATCGTGCGCCGCGAGAATGTCGCGCCCGTCCAGCAGCGGATCGATCGGCTTGCGCTGATCGAAGAAGAGGATGTCGGCATCGACCCAGATCGCCCAGTCGTGATGCGGCAGATGCTTGCGCAGGAACCACGGCTTGAGCCAGGTGCCGGTCGCGCCGGGCACGCCTTCGGCGGGCGTCTGCCGATAGACGTAAAGCGTATAGCCGTGGCGCTCGCAATAGCGCCGCATGTTCTGCTCGGCGATCGCGCCGTACGCACGCACGTTGGGCGTGTAGTACGTGATGAAGGCGATGGACTTGCCGGGGTTATAGACGCTGAACTCTTCATGCGGCGTTTCGCTTTGCGCCGGAAGCTGGAACAGCGGCACGCCCTTCTGCTGACAGTCGTTGATGTGTTCGGCGAGCGCGTTGCGAAAGCTCGCCGGGATGAAACCGTAGATCGCTTCCTCGCCGAGCACGATGGTCCAGAGGTTGGGGTACTGCGTCCAGATGGGATCGTAGCGCGGACCGCAGTGCATCGTAGCCATGATGCCGCCGCGTTCACCGTGCGGCTCGATGTAGTCGAGCCCTGCAAGCATCGCGATTTCGTTTTGCGGCGCTTTGCCGATCTTGCATTCCCCGATGCACCACACGATGAGGTTGCGCACCTCGACCGTATTACGCCAGATCTGCACGGCCGTCTGACGTCCGTCGTCGTTGCCGGAAACCGCCATGAGCGCGTGCTGCCTGCCTTCTGCGATGGGCTCGACCGGGAGCATGTTGAGCACGATGCAGTCTTCGCTCATGCAGACGAGCAGCGCCATCTCGGGCATCCGGCGCAAGTGATGCAGGATCGCCTCGTACTTGAGCAACAAACGCTGCGACGGGCACGGCATGCCCGCCATCGAAATGCTCGCGTGCTCGTAGCCCATGCGGGCGGCGTAGTGCTTGTGATTGGTCAGGACTTCGGGTGCGTCGGTCTGATGGATGCTCAGGCAGCGGGTAGTCATGTCGTTCGAATCCGAAACAAGGCTTGAGTAATGCGGGTTTTTTACAGATTCCGAAGTATGCGAGCCGAGCCCTGCCGCGGATATCGGGCATGTCCGAAAACGAATTCGTTCTATTGACGCGAAACACGATGTTGCAGTAGTCGCAACTAGACAGATTTGCGTCGCACCGGGTCGAGCCGGCGCATATATGGACCTTTATTTTTACGACGTCGACGCGATGCTTCATCGCCTATTCCAACGCAATACACATCGAGACGAGCAAAGGACCAGCACATGAGAAAAAGACATGCCGCAAGGATCGCAGGCCTCGCGTTCGCAGCGGGCGCGGCGAACATGCCGACGACGGCGCACGCGCAAAGCAGCGTGACGCTCTACGGTATTCTCGATGCGGGCGTCACCTGGGTCAGCAACACGGGCGGCTCGCATGTCGTGAAGTTCGACGACGGCATCTCCTATGGCAACCGCATCGGATTTCGCGGCACCGAAGATCTCGGCGGCGGATTGCAGGCGGTCTTCGTGCTCGAATCGGGCTTTCATCTCGGCAATGGCCAGCTCGGCTTCGGCGGCGCGCAATTCGGACGGCAAGCCTACGTAGGCCTCAAGAACCAGTGGGGCACCGTCTCGCTCGGCAATCAGCTCGATATGACCGAAGAGTTCGTCTACCTCTACAACATCTCGGCGTGGGCGAGCGGCTACGCGATTCACCAGGGCGACTTCGACCGCATGAACGGCGACCGTCTGCCGAACTCGATCAAGTTCCTGTCGAACGACATCGGCGGCTTCACCTTCGGCGGCATGTATTCGTTCGGCAATCAGGCGGGCGACTTCCATCGCAACAGCGCGTGGAGCGTCGGCGCGCACTATGCGGCGAACACCTTCAACGTCGGCGCGGCCTATACGCAACTCAACAATCCGAACGGCATCTACGCGTTCGATCCGTACGCGATGATCGGCGCGCGCACCTTCCTCGGCCAGCCGACGGTATCGGTCGATCCGGCGACGGGGGCCGTCACCGATCTCTATAGCTCGACCTCGTTTCCCGTCGACAAGCAAGGCGCGTTCGCCGTGGGCGCGGCATGGACCATCGGCAACCTGATGTTATCGGGCAACTTCACCTACACGACGATCAAGGGCCTCGGCCAGACCTCGCACATGCAGGTGTACGAAGGCGGCGCGTCATACAGCTTCAGGCCGGACCTGAATCTCTACGGCGGCTATCAGCACACGCGCTTCGAAGGCAATCACTGGAATCAGGGCTCGCTCGGGCTGCACTATCTGCTTTCGAAACGTACCGACGTGTATATCTCGGGCGACTATCTGCGCGCGTCCGGTCCCATCGATGCAGTCATCGGCTACAGCTTCACGCCGTCGTCGTCGAATACGCAGGCCGACGTGCGCGTAGGCATGCGTCACTCGTTCTAAGCCGCCGCGAGCCGCGCGGACGGGACGGCGCGCAATGCGCTTCGATCCTGCCGCGGGCTCGTCTGAAAGCGCGCGCGATACGTGCGCGAAAAATGCGACGGCGATTCGAAGCCGCACGCGACGCACACCGCGAGAATCGACATGTCGGTCTGGTGAAGCAGCTCGCGCGCACGCACGAGACGCAGGCCGAGATAGAAGTGCGTCGGCGTGTCCTTCAGCGATGCGCAGAAGAGCCGCTCCAGCTGACGCCGCGTCACGCCGATGGATTCGGCGAGCGCATCGGGCGACAGCGGCTCTTCCATATGCTGCTCCATCAGCTCGATCACCTGAATCAGCTTGCGATTGTGGATGCCGTAACGCGCGGCGATCTGCATCCGCTGATGATCCGAGCGCTGCCGGATGCGCCCGAGCACGAACTGCTCCGACACTTGCGCCGCCAACTCCGCGCCGTGTTCGCGCGCGATCACGTCGAGCATCAGATCGATCGATGCGGTGCCGCCCGCGCATGTGATGCGCCGCGTGTCGATCTCGAACAGCTCCTGACTCGTCGCGATCGCCGGATAACGCTCGGTGAATGCAGCGGCCGCTTCCCAGTGCAGCGTCGCGCGCGTGCCCGCGAGCAGCCCGGCTTCCGCGAGGATGAAGCTGCCGGTGTCGATGCCGCCGAGCGTCGCGCCCGCGCGATCGAGGCGCCGCAGCCAGTCGCCGATCGCGCGCGTGTAGCGCGAGAGCGGCTCGAATCCCGACACGACGAACACGGTGCGCGCGTCGTTCACCTGATCGAACGCGCTTTCGGCGTTGAGCGTGATGCCGTTGCTCGCGGCGACCGGACCGCCGTCCAAGCTGAGAATGTGCCAGCGATACAGATCGCCCGCGAAGCGATTGGCGACGCGCAGCGGCTCGATCGCGGACATGAATCCGATCGACGAGAACTCGGGCAGCAGCAGGAAATGGAAATCGTGGGGCGCGGACATCGGATCGATTGGCAAGGCTCGTCGATGAGAGAAGCCGTCCACCCTAGCGCGCGCAAAAAACGCGCGCAATCCGGCGTGCCCCGAAGGGCGGCCGGATTGCACTGCTCGAAGATGCGGTTCAGGCGCTCGCGAGTGCGTTCGTGAGCGTCGCGGCGACCGTGCTCAGGTGCGGCTCCACCACGAGATCGGTGTGCCTGCCGAGGACCGGCATCACGCGCACGCCGTGCTTCGCGACGCGTTGCCAGACCGGCAGCGGATCGCTGCGCGAGTCGTCGAGCATCGTCGCGCGCACGTAGACGATCGGGCCGCCGTCATAACGTCGCGGCTTGTAGGTCGCCATCGCGGCGCTCATCGATTCGCGCACGCGCCGCAGCACAGGCGGAAGATCGGCGACGTCGTCGGAATGCCGGTGCGTCGTCGGCCTGCCCATGCGCCCGCGCACGCGGTTGGTCATCGCCGCCGCCTTGCCGCGCACGAAGCCGAGGCGCGCGCCGGCGTTGAGCGAGCGCAACTCGCGCAGACGTTCGACGAGCACGCCCGCCTGATACCGCGTCCACAGCGTGAAGGGCAGACAATGTGTGTGAATGTACGTGTCGAGCAGGCAGAGCATCTCGATCTTCTCGCCCGCCGCGACGAGCTGTTGCGCGATCTCGAACGCGACCAGCCCGCCGAACGAATAGCCGACGAGCGCATAAGGACCGCTCGGCTGCACTTCGCGGATGCGCAGCACGTAGCCGCGCGCCATCTCTTCGACGCTGTGCTGCGGCGCTTCATCGCCGTCGAGGCCGAGCGCCTGCAGGCCGTACACGGGCCGCTCGTTCTGCACCATGCCCGCGAGCGTCAGGCACTCCATCACCGAGCCGGTGATGCTGTGCACCATGAAGATCGGCCGGCCCACGCCCGCACGCATTTGCACGAGCGTCGAGTCCGCGGTGCGCGCGCCGGGTTCGGATGCGAGGACGGCGGCGAGGCGCGCGACGGTCGGCGCGACGATCATCGTCGATAGCGGCAATGCACGGCCGGTCGCGCGCTGCACGTCGGCGAGCATCCGCGCGGCGAGCAGCGAGTGGCCGCCGAGCTCGAAGAAGTTGTCGTCGCGGCCGATCGGCGAGAAGCTGAAATGCTGTTCCCAGAGCGCGCACAGATACGCCTCGATGGATCCGATCGAATCGCCCGGCGCGGGCAGATCGCGCTTCACGCGCGTAAGCGACGGATGCTCGCGAATCTGATCGAGACACTCGGGATTGGCGAGCGACGACACGTTGCGCGCGGGCAGGCCGTTGACGGCATCGCGCGCGGCCGCTTCCGACGGCTTGTTGTTGTGCGTGACGGGCAAGCCGTCGACCTGCACGATCACATCGGGCACGAGCGCGGCGGAGCCTTGTCGCGTGAGATCGCGGCGCACGCGCGCGGCGAGCGCCGCATTCAGTTGCGCACCGGGCCGCAGCACGAGCAAGAGCACGATGCGCTGGCCCGCATCGCCCGCGTTCGCGCCGGTCTGGGCGACGACCATCGCATGACGGATCTCGTGGATCTCGCTCAGGATGCGGTAGATTTCGCCCGGACTCACGTTGATGCCGCGCACGTTGAGCACGCCGTCGCTGCGGCCGTGCAGACGCGCCGAGCCTTGCGGCGAGAACTCGATGACGTCGCCGTGCGTCCACACGCCTTCGTTCGCCGCGAAATACGCCTTGTGAAAGCGCGAGCCGTCGTCGTCGCCGAAGAAGCCGAGCGGTCGCGACGGAAACGGATTCGTGCAGACGAGCTCGCCCGGCATGATCGTGCTCGCGCCCTGATCAAACGCCTGCACGTCGAGGCCGAGGCTCCGGCATTGTGCTTCGCCCGCATAGACGGGCAGATTCGGGTTGCCGAGCACGAAGCAGCCGATGATGTCCGTGCCGCCTGAAATCGATTGCAACTGCAACTGCTTGACGTGCTGGTACACCCATTCGAACTGCGAGTCGTAGAGCACGGCGCCGGTGGACATCATCGCGCGTAGTGCCGAGAGATCGAACTGTCCGGCCGGCTCGATGCCCGCATCCTCGCTCATCTTCAGATAGGCGGGACTCGTCCCGAAGACCGTCACGCGCTCGTTCGCGACGAGACGCCAGAGCGTGTCGACGGCGGCGACGGGACCATCGTAAGTGACGATCTCCACGCCCGACGCGAGCACCGACATCTGCCAGTTCCACATCATCCACGAGCAGCTCGTGTGGAAAAAGAGCTTGTCGCCGGGACCGAAATCGCTGTGCAGGCGATGCTCCTTCACGTGTTCGAGCAGCGTGCCGCCCGCGCCGTGCACGATGCATTTCGGCTTGCCGGTCGTGCCCGACGAAAACATAATGAAGAGCGGATGGTTGAACGGGAAGCGCTTCCAGTCGAAACGCATCGCGTCGCCGCGCGCGATCAGCGAGCGCAACTCGTGCTGACGCTGCGTCACCGTGCTGGGCAGTTCGGTATCTTCGAGACAGACGATGTCCGTGAGCGTCGGCAGTTGCGCGGCCACCGCCGCGACGTGGCCCGAGAGCGAGCCGCCGGTGTCGAACGGACGCTGCATCGTGTGCGCGAACATGAACTTCGGATCGAGCGGGGCGAAGCGGTCGAGAATCGCCTGCACGCCGTTTTCCGGCGCGGCTGTCGAAAGCGTTGCGCCGAGCGCGGTCACGGCGAGCGCAGCGGTGATCGCGTCGCAGTCGTTGCGCATGATCGCCACCACGCGATCGCCTTCCTTCAGGCCGAGCTCGGAGAGCGTCTGCGCGAGGCGCACGACGCGCTCGCGCAACTCGCCGCGCGTATAGCTTATGCGGCGTCCGTCGGCGAAGCAGGAGGTGATCGCGGGAGCGTCGTCGGGCGCGATGCGTTTGCCGAGCAGATTTTCTGCGTAATTCAGTTCGATGTTGGGAAAGAACCGTGCCGTTTCGCATTGGTTGCCGATGCAGACCGGTTCATCGGATCCCGACCATTCGAGCCCGCGCGCCGATTCGAGAAAGCATTTCCAGAATTGGCGATATTCGCGCACTGAGTAAGCATGCAATTCCGAATAACCGGCGAAGCGCTCGCCGGTTGCCTTTTCGAAGGCCTGCGTGAAGGCCGTCATGCGCGATGCGGATATCTGTTCGGCGGAAGGCAGGTAAAGCGGTTCGCGCGCGTAGAGCCGCGCGCTCTCTCGGATGGCGTCTTGACGGTCCATTATCCAGGCACCTTGGTTTTGGGCGACGTGTGTCGAACGGCTATGTAATCGGCGAGCTTCGCGGCTAACTCCATCGCATTTCCTGAAGCCGCGTCACTGCCGAGACAAGCTATCTCTTTCCCGCACATTACCCGGCCGGAAGTCGGCGCTATGTGCGACCAACCACAGAGACCGTGGCGTTTCGGCAAAGATTGATCTTGCGCAACGGCGACGGCCATGCTTCGGATACCGAACAGCGGAAAAACTACTGAATTCGCGACGTTTTTTCATTCCAATGCGTGTTTACGCCATGGTGCGAAGTTTTCGAATATGAGCAGGAAGTCATGATTTCAATTTGCTTTCAATGTTGCCGGGACGCGGATGCGAAGGCGCGTGCGCGAAGCGGCAAGCGACGCAGGTCGCAAGCAGTCAACTCGCGGTCGCACGCGGGCGTTCGGGCGCTTTTATGCGGCGGTACTTTGTATGCACGCCGGCATTCGAACTGGCGCATCGGTTCAACCCTCAACGGAAGCCTCGCAATGAGACAACGCCTGATTCCCACACTGTTTTTCGCCGGCGCGTGCGCGGCGTTCGCCGTCGCTCAGAGTGCGCGCGCGGAGGACGCGAGTTGCCGCACGGTGCGCTTCGTCGATATCGGCTGGACCGATATCACGTCGACGACGGCGCTTGCGTCGGTCGTATTCGAGGGGCTCGGTTATGCGCCGCGGACGACGGTCGCGTCGGTGCCGATTTCGCTCGCGGGGTTGAAGAGCAGGCAGATCGACGTGTCGCTTGGCTACTGGTGGCCGGTGCAGCAGAAGGCGGTCGAGCCGTTTCTGGAGGCGAAGAGCATCGAGAAGCTGGAGCCGCCGAATCTGTCGGGCGCGAAGGCGACGCTCGCCGTGCCGAGCTATGCGTATGACGCGGGCATCAAGACGTTCGCGGATATCGCGAAGCATCGCGACGAACTGGGCGGCACGATATACGGCATCGAGCCTGGCAGCAGTGCGAACGCGAAGATTCAGAAGATGATCGACACGAATCAGTTCGGGTTGGGCGGGTTCAAGCTCGTGCAGTCGAGCGAGGCGGGGATGCTGGTGACGGTCGAGCGGGCGATCCGCGAGAAGAAGCCGGTGGTGTTTCTTGGCTGGGAGCCGCATCCGATGAACATCCAGATGAAGATCAATTACCTCTCCGGCGGGGATGACGTGTTCGGGCCGAACTACGGAGAAGCTCGCGTTTATACGCTGACGAATACGGATTTTCTGACGCGTTGTCCCAATGCGGGGAAGTTCGTTTCCAATTTGCGCTTTACGACGGATCTCGAGAATCGGCTCATGCAGCCGGTGATGAACAAGGAGCGGCCTCAGGAGGCGGCCAAGGCCTATCTCAAGCAGAACCCCCAGGTGCTGGATGCCTGGCTCGCAGGCGTGAAGACTCTTGATGGTAAGGATGGGCTGCCGGCGGTTCGGCAATACCTTGGGCTTTGAGGTTTTTCTTGTTGTTGTTGCCGGGTCTCGTTGTTGTTGCCGGATCCCGTTATCGCGTCGGTCTATTAGCGTTGCCCCTGTGCGGGGCGGCACTCACTTTCTTTGCTGCTGCAAAGAAAGTAAGCAAAGAAAGCAGCTTTTCAGGCCCGCGGTCACACGCAATTTGGGTAGTTCTCTCGTCCCAGGCGGCACTCGCCTAATGAGTGCCCTCAAACACCTAATCGGGCTTGGATCGCGCACGGTCTGCCGCCCGAAAACGCTGAGGACACTGGTTCAGCACGAAATGGCTCCGGCACAGCGCTACGCGCTGCCGCCCGGTATGCAAGGGAAACCAACGTGCGGCAAGTGCAGCGAGATTGAGACGTTAGTAGCGAAGCACGCGCGGACCCGCTTGACCGGTCGGCCGCGAAGCGGGCCGGAGCTATTTGGTGCTGAACCAGTTTGTTGTGTGGTGCGATGTGGCAGACCGTGCGCGATCCAAGCCCGATGGGACCGATGAGGGCACTCTTTAGGCAGCCCACGATGGACGAGAGGACTACCCAAATTGCGTGTGACCGCGGGCGTATCGGAAGCTGCTTTCTTTGCTTACTTTCTTTGCAGCAGCAAAGAAAGTGAGTGCCGCCCCGCACAGGGGCAGTGCTAATAGACCGACACGAATACGGGATCCGGCGAA
>NZ_JALQDP010000026.1:0-66943 GCF_023631165.1 Caballeronia sp. AZ1_KS37
AATACGGGATCCGGCGAAGCGGCAGCAGCAAAGAAAGTGAGTGCCGCCCCGCACAGGGGCAGTGCTAATAGACCGACGCGAAATCAGGACTTAACGAAAGCCGAAGAAAAAATACAGGAACCCTAAAGGACATCGAAAATGAACTACGAAGTGATAGTGACCTGCGCAGTAACCGGCGCTGGCGACACGACCGGCAAGCACCCTTCCATCCCAGTCACGCCGAAGCAAATAGCCGAAGCAGCGATAGAAGCGGCCCGCGCGGGCGCCACCGTCGCCCACTGCCACGTTCGCGACCCGAAGACAGGAAGAGGCAGCCGCGACCCCTCGCTATACCGCGAAGTGGTAGACCGCATCCGCTCATCGGACACGGACGTGATCATCAACCTCACCGCAGGCATGGGCGGCGACCTGGAAATCGGCGCCGGCGAAGACCCGATGCGCTTCGGCAAAGGCACCGACCTCGTCGGCGGCCTCACGCGCCTCGCGCACGTCGAAGAACTGCTGCCCGAAATCTGCACGCTCGACTGCGGCACGCTCAATTTCGGCGACGGCGACTACATCTACGTATCGACGCCCGCGCAACTGCGCGCCGGCGCCAAACGCATCCAGGAACTCGGCGTGAAGCCCGAACTGGAAATTTTCGACACGGGCCATCTGTGGTTCGCCAATCAACTTCTGAAAGAAGGCCTGCTCGACAACCCGCCGCTCTTTCAACTGTGCATGGGTATTCCGTGGGGCGCACCGCCCAACACCGGCACGATGAAAGCCATGGTCGATAACCTCCCGCCCGGCGCGCATTGGGCCGGCTTCGGCATCGGCCGCATGCAGATGCCGATGGTCGCGCAAGCGATGCTCCTCGGCGGACACGTGCGCGTCGGTCTCGAAGACAACCTGTGGCTCGATCGCGGCGTGCACGCGACCAACGGCGCGCTCGTCCAGCGCGCGGTGGAAATCATCGAGCGGCTCGGCGCACGCGCGCTCACGCCCGCGGAAGGCCGCAAGAAGCTCGGCCTCCCGGCGCGCGGCGAACGCCTGCTGGAAAAACGCATCGCGGAACAATTCGCCTGAACCGACAAGGACACGAAGACATGCAAGTCAAGCAATTCGCCGCGCTCGGCGCGGGTGTGATCGGCAGCGGCTGGGTGGCGCGCGCCCTCGGAGCAGGACTCGACGTCGCCGCGTGGGATCCCGCGCCCGGCGCCGAAGCGCAACTGCGCGCGAACGTCGCGAACGCGTGGCCGGCGCTCGAGCGCGTCGGACTGGCGCCGGGCGCGTCGCAACAACGATTGCGCTTCGTCGATACCGTCGAGGAATGCGTCGCCCATGCCGACTTCATCCAGGAAAGCGCGCCCGAACGCGAGGAACTCAAGCGCGCGCTGCACGAACGCGCGAGCCGCGCGGCGAAGCCCGATGCGATCATCGCGTCGTCGACGTCCGGCCTTCTGCCGACCGACTTCTACGCGCGCGCCGTGAATCCGCAGCGCTGCGTCGTCGGGCATCCGTTCAATCCGGTGTATCTGCTGCCGCTCGTCGAAGTGCTCGGCGGCGAAGCGACATCCGGCGAAGCGATCGATGCCGCGATGCGCTTCTACGCGTCCATCGGCATGCGGCCCTTGCGCGTGAGGAAGGAAGTGCCCGGCTTCATCGCGGACCGGCTGCTCGAAGCGCTCTGGCGCGAGGCGCTGCATCTCGTCAACGACGGCGTCGCGACAACCGGCGAAATCGACGACGCCATCCGCTACGGCGCGGGCATCCGCTGGTCGTTCATGGGCACGTTCCTGACCTACACGCTGGCGGGCGGCGAAGCGGGCATGCGACACTTCATGCAGCAGTTCGGCCCCGCGCTCGAATTGCCGTGGACGAAACTCGTCGCGCCGACACTGACCGACGAACTCATCGACCGCGTCGTCGACGGTACGTCGAATCAGACGAACGGACGCGGCATCAAGGAACTGGAGCGTTATCGCGACGACTGCATCGCGAGCGTGATCGAGGCGATCGCGCAGGCGAAAGCGCGTCACGGGATCGAAGACTAACGGAACCGCAAGGCACCACGATGACCTATCGCGACACCGTCAAACCCGAATGGGTCGACTACAACGGCCATCTGCGCGACGCGTTCTACATGCTGATCTACAGCCTCGCGACCGATGCCTTCATGGACCGCATCGGTCTCGACGACGCGGGCCGCCGCGCACGCCAGCGCACGCTCTACACGCTCGAAGCGCATGTCACGTATCTGCGCGAGATCAAGGAGGGCGCGCCGGTGCGCGTCGAGTGGCGCGTGATCGCGCATGACAAAAAGCGCGTGCATCTCTATATGGAGATGTTCGAAGGCGACGCGACGGAGGCCGTTTGCGCGTGCGAGCAGATGCTGATGCACATCGATTCGAGCGGCGCGCCGAAATCCGCATCGTTCGATGATGACATCGCCGCGCGCATCGCCGCCGAACCTGCGGTCGCGCCGAAGGACGCGCGTTACGCGGGCCGCGTGATCGGCTTGCCGGCGCGCGCTTCGTCAGCGGCCGCGCCGGCCTGAGCGCGCCACGTCCGCAGCAAGAGCGCGTTCGTGACGACGCTCACGCTCGAAAACGCCATCGCCGCGCCCGCCAACATCGGATCGAGCAGGCCGAACGCCGCGAGCGGAATGCCGATCAGGTTGTAGACGAACGCCCAGAACAGATTCTGCTGAATCTTGCGATACGTGCGCCGCGAAATATCGATCGCGTCCGCGACGAGCGCCGGATCGCCGCGCATCAGCGTGATGGCGGCCGCCTCGATCGCGACGTCGGTGCCGCTCGCCATCGCGATGCCGATATCGGCGGCGGCGAGCGCGGGCGCATCGTTGATGCCGTCGCCGGCCATCGCCACGATGCCTTCGTTCGACGCCTTGAGTTGCGCGACGACGCGCGCCTTGTCGTCGGGCAAGGTCTGCGCGAACACGCGTTCCGGCGCGATACCCAACGCGCGCGCGACGGCTTGCGCGCTGCCTTCGTTGTCGCCGGTGACGAGCGCGCTCTTCACGCCCATGCGCGCAAGACGTTCGATTGCATCGCGCGCGGTCGGCTTGACGGTATCGCCGAACGCGAGCAGCGCGAGGACTTCTCCGTCGAGATCGATCAGCCACGAGATCGTGTTCCCTTGCGCTTCGAGTTCGCGAGCGCGCGCGGCGAGCGTCGGCGGCACGTCAAAACCCAGTTCCGCGACCCAGCGCGCACTGCCGATCGCGATCCGCCGCGCGCCGACGTTCGCCTCCACGCCCCGTCCGGCGACCGCGCGCGCCGCGCTCGCCTCGAAGCGCGGTGCGTGGCTCGCGGCGGCGGCGACGGCCTTCGCCAGCGGATGCTCGCTCATGCGCTGCACGGCGGCGGCGAGTCCGAGCGCTGCGCTCCGATCCTGCCCCGGCGCGGCATCGAACGCGACGAGGCCCGGCTTGCCGACCGTCAGCGTGCCGGTCTTGTCGAATGCGACGATCTTGATCGCGTGCGCCTGTTCGAGCGCCTGCGCGTCCTTGATGAGAATGCCCTGACGCGCCGCGACGCCGGTCCCGGCCATGATCGCGGTCGGCGTCGCGAGGCCGAGCGCGCACGGGCACGCGATCACGAGCACCGCGACCGCGTTCAGCAGCGCCGTTTCGGCATCGGCGCCGTGCAGCAGCCAGCCGATGAGCGTGACGAGCGCGATCGCGAGAATCGCCGGCACGAACACCGCCGATACGCGATCGACGAGCCGCTGGATCGGCGCCTTCTCCGCCTGCGCCGATTCGACCAGACGGATGATGCGCGCGAGCGTCGTTTCCGCGCCGATCGCCGTGGTTTCGATCGCGATCGCGCCTTCGCCGTTGATCGAGCCGCCGGTCGTGCGCGCGCCGGGGTCCTTCGCGACCGGCAGGCTTTCGCCAGTAATCAGCGATTCGTCGATGTGCGTGCGGCCCTCGCGCACGATGCCGTCCACCGGCACGCGCTCGCCCGGCCGCACGATGGCGATATCGCCGATACGCACGTGAGCGAGCGGCACTTCGCGTTCGCGCGCCGGATCGTCGCGGTCGCGCACGCGGGCCTTGTCGGGACGCAGCGCGTTGAGCGCGCGGATCGCGTCGGCGGTCTGGCGCTTGGCGCGCGCTTCCAGCCATTTGCCGAAGCGCACCAGCGTGATGACGACCGCCGACGCCTCGAAGAACAGATGCTCCGTCATGCCGCCGTGCCCGAACATTTGCCAGACGGACAAGCCCCACGCCGCCGACGTGCCGAGCGCGACGAGCAGATCCATGTTGCCCGCGAACGCCCGCACCGGGCGATAGCCGCCCGCATAGAAACGCGCGCCGAAGCCGAACTGCACGACGCTCGCGAGCGCGAGTTGCAGCCACGGGTCGAGCGTGAGGCCGAACATCGGCGCGAGCAGCGGCACGGTGAGCACGGCGGACGCGAGCACGGCCGCGAGCTCGCGATCGAATCCGGAGGAAACGGCGAGCTCCGGCGCGGCGTCGGGCAGGATCGGCGCGGCCTCGTAGCCGGCTTTGGCGACGGCGGCGACGAGCTGATCGTCGGTGACGGCGGCGCTCGCGTGCACGGTCGCCTTCTCGGTCGCGAGATTGACCGCGACGCTTTCGACGCCGGGCACGCGTTTAAGCACTTTCTCGACGCGCGCGACGCACGACGCGCACGTCATCCCGCTGACGGACAATTCCGCGGTCCGCGGATGGTCGGATGCTGCTGTGGACATATCGAAACGCTCCGTTCTGGCCGGGATCGCGAAGATCCCACATAAGGAACAGTATCGACCTTCCAATGACTGGAAGGTCAAGGCCTGAATGAAGCGCGTCGTGCAATATCGAGTCCCGCCGCGCGGGAGCGCGAAATGCTACGAGAAGACCGTATTCGAAGGACGAAAAGCGCGCCATTCAGTGCTTTTGACCGGCATCTGGTGCATTCTTCGGCATGCCGCAGCGCTTTTGCTGACTTAATCTTGCCTATCGTCAGCGGATAAGTTAAAACCCGAATTTCGAGATAACGCTCGTGGCGCGCCGCGCGGGGAGTGGCAGCGGCGCCGATACGCTTCCGAGCGTGCCGCGCATCGCTCCTACGAAGATGCGTGCGAGAACCCAAATCGAAAGAAGAACTGGATTTCCATTCGAATGAAGAACAAGCGACGCTGGACGTTTCCGCTCAACACCGCAATCTGGATGAGCGTGAGTCTCGCCGGCATGGCGGTCCTTTCGGGCTGTGCGACCAAGCAGCCCGAAGCCAAGGCGACCAGCACGGGCTGGGTGAAGAATCAGGTCGCCGATGCCTATACCTTCGGCTTTCCGCTCGTCGCGTCGGATATCGCGCGCGAACGCGCCAGCGGCCGCGCCGGGCAGCCCGGCCAGACGCCGCTCAACACCTTCCGTCACGCGAGCGCGCTGCCGCCCGCCGGCGCGCCGGGCTGGGCGAGCGTCGACACGCTCGAATCGTCGGCATGGCTCGATGTGTCCGCCGATCCGGTGATCGTCACGCTGCCCGCCGCGCCGCGCGGCCGCTATCTCGACGCCCGCGCGTTCGATGCGTGGACCAACGCGCTCTATTCCAGCGCCGACACGACGCCCTATCCGAAGATGCAGCTCATCGCGTTCGTGCCCGCTGGCTGGACCGGCACGCTGCCCGCGAACGCGACGCGCGTCGAAACGCGCACACGTTACGTGTGGCTTTCGGTGCGCGTGCGCGTGAACGGCGCGCGCGACGTGCGCGAAGCGCGCAAGCTGCAGACCGCGATGCGAATCGACACGCTGACGCCCGCGAAAGGCTCCGCCGCCGATCCGACGCCGGTCGTCTCCGGCGCGTGGCCCGCGAACGGCGCGAAGCAACCCGCGGTGCCGCCGCTGCCATCCGCGCTGGCGACGATCGCGCCGGGCGCGCAGGCCGAAGCGCTCGATGCGAACGCGTTCTTCGCGCGCCTCGCCCGCTCGCTCGACGACAATCCCGCCGCCACCGACGACAGTCACGCGATCAGCCAGCTCGCCGATCTCGGCGTGAAGCCGGGCGAGCCGGTGCAGTTCAAGAAGACCGACGCACCGCTGCTCGATTCCGGTCTCGCCGATGCACGCGAGCGGCTCGAGACGACGCCGCCCAACGCGATCACGAAGAACGGTTGGACCTGGTTCGGCGATGGCGTCGGCGTCTACGGTACGGATTACACGTTGCGCGCCTATCTTGCGCGCCGGCAGACCGCGACGAGCACGAAGGAAGGCGAAGTGAAGCCGGTGACGCACGTGGACAGCGAAGGCCACGCACTCGACGGCGCGAACGCGTACACGCTGCACTTCGAGCCCGAGCAACTGCCGCCGGTGCGCGGCTTCTGGACCCTGACCGCCTACACGAAGGACGGGGCGCTCTCGGATGCGAAACTGCCGCGGCTCTCGCTTTCCGATCGCGACCGGCTGAAGAAGAATCGCGATGGCTCCATCGACGTGATCGTGTCGGCGAAGTCGCCGGGCCGCGCGCAGACAGCGAATTGGCTGCCCGCGCCCGAAGGCCAGTTCCAGCTCACGATGCGTCTTTATGCGCCCAAGCCGCAGGCGAGCGACGGCTCGTGGGCGCCGCCGTCAGTCGAACGGCAGTGATTCCGCTGCGCGCAAACAGTTGAATCGAACATGAAGGCCGCGATTTTTTCGCGGCCTTCATGCGTTTGACGCACGCTTTGGCGAACGTTTGCGGGTCGCATCGTCGTATACTCGAACATCATCTTTCCGGGGACGGCGGCTCGTCGTCGCGCATCGAATGTCGAGCATCACGAAGTCTTCTCTCGCCTCCGCCGGGCAGACGCTGCGCGGCGTCGTTCACGCGCGGCGCACGCGGCGCTTTTTCATCGGCTTGCTGATCGCGATACTCGTTATCGGCGTGCTCGGGTTCTTCGTCGCGCCGCCGGTTATCCGACATATCGCCGAGCAACAGCTCGCAAAGCAGCTCGACCGGCCCGTCAGCATCAGGCGTATTTGGCTCAATCCGTACACGCTCGATTTGGAAGCCGATGACGTCCATATCGGCGAATCGCCCGCGAATCTCGCGAAGGCGCCGGGCGCGGCGGCCGGTTTTGTCGATGTGTCGAGGCTCGTCGTGCGTACGTCGTGGGCGTCGGTGTTCAAACTCGCGCCGGTCGTCAACGAACTGAAGATCGATTCGCCGCGTATCAGCGTCGTGCGTTTCGACGGCGAGCATTTCAATTTCTCCGATCTGATCGCGAAGTTCGCGAAGCCATCGTCGCCGCCTTCGGACAAGCCTGCGCGCTTCTCGGTATCGAACATTCAGCTCGAAAACGGCCAGATCACGTTCGATGACAGGCTTCTGAGAACGAAGCACGTCGTCGACCGTTTCGCGCTCGGCATTCCGTTCATCGCGACGCTGCCGTCCGCCACCGATATCTTCGTGACGCCGCTGTTGCAGGCCCGCATCGACGGCTCGCCGCTCGTCGTGAAGGGTCGCACGAAGCCGTTTGCGCAGTCGCGCGAATCGGAAATCGCGCTCACGCTCGACGGCCTCGACGTGCCGCAGATGGCGTCTTACGCGCCGGCGTCGGTGCCGGTCGCGGTGACGAGCGGCAAGCTCTCGACCGATCTCAACGTGCGCTTCGCGATCTCGGGCGATACCCCGACGATCCGCATCGACGGCACCGCCGAGCTCGCCGATCTCGCGGTGACGGACAAGGCGAGCGCGCCGCTCATCGCGGCCCGCGCGCTGCACGTGAAGATCGCGAATGCCGAGCCGCTGCGCGATGTCTATCACCTCGACGAAGTGACGCTGTCCAATCCGGATGTCCATCTCGCGCGCGATTCGACGGGTCAACTGAACGTGCAGAAGCTGGCCGGTCCCGCGCCGAAGCCTTCAGCGGAGGAAGTCAAGAAGGAAGCGCCGCCGCTCGATCTGGCGATTCGCCACCTCGCGATTCAAGACGGCCGGATCGCGCTCGACGACCAGTTGCTCAAACAGCGTGTTGAGGCCGCGTTGACCGGCTTCGCCGTGACGCTCGACGATTTCTCGACGCTTGCCAAAACGCCCGCGAAATACACGCTCAAGACGGCATTCGACAAGGGCGGCGCGCTCGATGCATCGGGCAACGTGACGCTCGCCACGAAAACGGCGGACGCAAAGCTCGCGCTGAGCGCGTTGGCGCTGCCGCCGTTGCAGCCGTATCTCGCGAACATGGTGGCCGCGCGCGTGACGAGCGGCACGCTCGGCGCGAATCTGCCGGTGTCGGTCGACTGGAGCAAGGCGGATGGCGGCGTGCAAATCGGCGCGGGCGATGTGAAGCTCGATGCGCTCACGCTCGCGCCCGACGCGGGCGGCGGCGCGCCGATCAAGCTGGCGTCGGCGACGGCGAAGATCGCCAAGGTCGATGTGTCCGCGCGCAACGCGACGCTCGACAGCGTGCAATTGAACGGCCTCGCGCTCGATGCGACGCGCCGCAAGGACGGCAGCATCGATCTGGCCGCGCTCGCCGCGCCGCACGAAGCCGCGCCCGAGCAGTCGGCGACGCGCAGGATCCAGAAGGCGCAGGCGGCGGGGCCGGCGTGGCGGTATCGGATCGGCGAGATCGCGCTCGCCGATGCATCGGCGAATATCACCGATGAAACCACGACGAAGCCGGTCAAGCTGCGCGTCGCGCCGCTCGCGCTCAACGTCAGGCAGTTCGGCGACGATTTGACGAAACCGCTCGCCGTCGACGGCAAGCTGACGCTGAACGGCAAGGGGGCGCTCGCGATTGGCGGCAACGTCACGGTGTCGCCGCTCAAGCTCGCGTTGCACGTCAAGGGCGATCAGGTCGACGCCTCCGCGTTCGAGCCGTATTTCGGCGACATGCTCAACATCGACGTGACGAGCGCGTTTCTGAACGCGAACGGCGACGTCGCGATGTCGGGCAGCGGCAAGACGCTCGCGGCGTCCTATAAGGGCGACGTGTCGCTGACGGACGTACGCATGCTCGACAAGGCGACCTCCGACCGCTTCGCCGGCTGGAAGCTGCTCTCGCTCTCGAACGTGAAGGCGGACTACAGCGAGCGCGGCACCGATGTCGAAGCGGCGCGCGTGACCTTCGCCAAGTTCTACGGTCGGGTGCTGCTCGACGCGCAGGGCAGGTTGAACCTCAAGAGCGTCGTGGCCGGCGACAACGGCCCGCAATCGGTGACGCGCGACCGTGCGAAGGAAGAGGGCGCGTCCGCGCCGGCCGCTGCGAGCGCGACGGTGCCGGTGAAGACGGCGGCGAAGCCGTCGGGGCCGCCGGTCAACATGCGCTTCGGCCAGCTCGTGCTGCAGGACGGCCGCGTCACTTACACCGATAACTTCATCAAGCCGAACTACACCGCGAATCTCGTTGCGATCAACGGGACGATCGGCGCGTTCGGCACGCATTCGACCACGTCCGCGCCCGTCGACGTGTCGGCGAAACTCGCGGCGAACGGGCCGGTGTCGATCAAGGGGCAGGTGAATCCGCTCATCGAGAAACCCGCGCTCGATCTGACCGCGAGCGCGCATGGCGTCGAGCTGACGAATCTGACGCCGTATTCGTCGAAGTACGCGGGTTATCCGATCACGAAGGGCAAGCTCAACGTCGATCTGCATTACATGCTCGCCGACAACAAGCTCACGGCGAACAATCACTTGTTCATCGATCAGTTGACGTTCGGCGATCACGTCGACAATCCGACGGCGACGAAGCTGCCGGTGCGGCTCGCGGTGTCGCTGCTGAAGAATTCGCGCGGCGAGATCGATGTCAATATTCCGATTTCCGGCTCGCTGGACAATCCCGAGTTTTCGATCGGTGGGCTCGTGTGGCAGGCTATCGTGAATCTGGTGCAGAAGGCGGTGACCGCGCCGTTCACGCTGCTCGCGCATGCGTTCGGCGGCGGCGGCGGCGAGGATCTCAACTACATCGAATTCGATGCGGGCTCGGCCACGCTGAACGATGCCGCGCAGAAGAAGCTCGATACGATCGCGAAGGCGCTGGCGGACAAGCCGTCGGTGCGCTTGGACGTGACGGGCCGCGTCGATCCGAAGACGGACGAGCCGGCGTTGCGTTCCGCGTGGCTCGATCAACAGGTGAAGCGCGCGAAGGTGCGCGACATGTCGAGCAATGGCGAGAACGTCGACTGGAACGCGATCAAGGTGACGGACGCGGACTACGACAAGTATCTGACGAAGGCGTACAAGTCGGCCGATTTCAAGAAGCCGACGAACTTCATCGGCATGACGAAGTCGGTGCCCGATGAGGACATGAAAGCCGCGCTCACGAAGAACGCACCGGTCGACGAAGGATCGTTGCGCGATCTGGCGCAGCGTCGCGCGCAGGCGGTGCAGGAATATTTCGACGGGAAAATCGACAGCAAACGGATTTTCGTCGTCGCGCCGAAGATGAGTGCGGACGACATCAAGGACAAGGGCGCGGGTTCGCGCGTCGAACTGGGGCTGAAGTGACGAGCGTTGGCCAAACGGACGATCTGGATGAACAAAGGAATGCAAACTAATATCGGCGACACCGGGAACGATGAAGAGAACGGGAGTCAGCCGATGGGAACGCCTTATGAGAAGGACGTGGTGGCGTGGGCCTGGGAACAGGCGGCGCTGCTGCGTGCGGGGAAATTTGCGTCCATCGATATCGAGCATATCGCTGAGGAAATCGAGGACGTGGGGAAGAGTGAACAGCGGGAATTTGCAAGCAGGATGGCGATCTTGCTGGCGCATTTGCTGAAGTGGCAGTTTCAGCCGGAGCGGCGTGGCGCAAGCTGGCAAACCACGATTCGGGTGCAGCGGGAGGCAATCGGACGTCGATTGAAGAGAACGCCGAGTCTCAAGCCCATGCTTACCGAGGAGGACTGGATCGCCGATATGTGGGGCGATGCGCGGGAACAGGCGGCGAATGAAACCCGTATCGAAGTCGATACGTTTCCCGCAAGCTGTCCATGGCCGATGTCGTCAGTGCTGGAGGAGGGCTTTCTGCCCGAATAGCACCCGGGGCGCGAGCATCATTCAATGCGCCCCCGACGCCGCCCCGCCACCCCCGCCCTTCGCCACCTTCGTAATCCAGATCAGCGGAATGATCAGAATGAAGATCACCGCCGAGATCAGAAAGATATCGTTGAGTCCCATCATCGCGGCTTGCGAGTTGACGGTGAAATTGAACATGCCGCGCGCCTGCGCTTCACTCACGTCGAGCGTCGATTGCGATAGCCCGAGCGACTGCAAAAACGCCGGATTGTAGACATTCGCCTGCTCGGTGAGCCGCTCGTGATGCAGCGCGATGCGGTTGTCCCACGCATTGCCCGCGAGCGACGTTCCTACCGCGCCGCAAAACACCCGCGCGAAATTCGACAGCCCCGCCGCCGCGGGAATCTTCGACGGCGGCAAGCCCGATAGCACGATCGCCGTGAGCGGCACGAAGAACATCGCCATCGGAATGCCTTGCAGCAGCGTCGGCAAGACGAGATGCCACGTATCGATCTCGATCACGTACTTCGAGCGCAGCCAGAACACGAACGCGAAGCCGACGAACGCCGCCGTCGCGATGATGCGCGCGTCGCTGCGCGGCAGCACCTTGCCCATGATCGGCGCGAGGATCACGGCGAAAATGCCGAGCGGCGCGGTGACGAGCCCGGCGTCGATCGACCGGTAATTCAGATACTGCTGCATCCATTGCGGCAGCAACACGAGATTGCCGAAGAACACGCCGTACGCGACCGAAATCGCCACCGTGCCGCCGAAGAAATTGCGCCCGGCAAAAAGCCGCAAATCGACGACGGGATTCTTGTCCGTCAGCTCCCACACGACGAAGAACGCGAACGCGATCACCGCGACGATCGCCAGCACGACGATCAGCGGCGACGAGAACCAGTCGAGATCGCGGCCCTTGTCGAGCATGATCTGCAGCGAAGCGACCCACGAGACGAGCAGCAGAAGACCGATCACGTCGATCGGCGCCTTGCGCGTCGGCGATTCGCGGTCGCGGTAGATGATCCACGTCACGCCCGCCGCGAAGATGCCCACCGGAATGTTGATATAGAAGATCCACGACCACGAATAGCTGTCCGTGATCCAGCCGCCGAGCGCGGGACCGGCGATCGGGCCGACGGTCGCGGTCATCGCCCACAGCGAGAGCGCCATCGACGCCTTCTCTTTCGGATACGAGCCGAGCAGGATCGCCTGCGACAGCGGAATCAGCGGCCCGGCGACCGCGCCCTGCAACACGCGCGCGAAGAGCAGCACCGGCAGATTCGGCGCGAGCCCGCACAGCCACGACGACAGCACGAACATCAGGATCGCGCCGACGAAAAGACGCACCTGCCCGAGCCGCTGCGTGAGCCAGCCGGTCAGCGGAATGGAGACGGCGTTCGACGCCGCGAACACGGTGATGACCCACGTGCCCTCGTTGACGGACACGCCGAGATTGCCGGAGATCGTCGGGATCGCGACATTGGCGATCGACGAATCCAGCACGTTCATGAACGTCGCGAGCGCCACCGCGAAGGTGGCGAGAACGAGCTTGCCGCCTTCGAGCGGCGGCGGCGCGGACGGTGAGGGTGACGGTGCGGCGGCGGGTTTGGGCGTCGTCGGCGTGCTCATGCGGCTTCCATGCTTGAGGCCGCCAGCTTGCAAGACGCGGCTGGCGGCCGGAAAAGATCAAGCCGCCAGTGTGCCTGCGCTCAAAAAAAGCTGCTTACTTCGCCGAAATATCGATATCGCCCAGATACTTCTTTGCGTACTTGTCGATGGTGCCGTCCGCCTTGACCTTCTCGATCGCCGCGTTGAGCTTGGTCTTGAGCGCATCGTCGCCCTTGCGGATGCCATAGGCGATGCCGCTGCCGAGAATTTTGTCGTCGCGCACGGGCGCACCGGCGAACGCGAAGCCTTCGCCGTCCGGCTTCGACAGGAAGCCGCTCTGTCCCGCGGGCGCGAGCACGAGCGTCGCGTCGAGACGGCCGGACTTCAGATCGGCGTAGACCTGGTTCTGATCCTGATACGGCACGACCTTCACGCCGTCGTTTTCCCAGTGCGCCTTCGCGAACGTCTCCTGAATCGAGCCTTGCAGCACGCCGACGCTCTTGCCCTTCAGCGATGCCGACGTCGGCTCGATGCCGCTGCCCTTCTTCGCGATGAGCTGCGTCGGCACGCGATACACGACCGTCGTGAAATCGATCGCCTGGCGGCGCTGCTCGGTCGCGTTCATCGCCGAGTTGATCGCGTCGAACTTGCGGCCCTGCAGCGCGGGGATCAGGCCGTCGAACGAGGTCTCGACCCATTTGCACTGCATTTTCGCGGCGGCGCACACGGCATTGCCGACGTCGATGTCGAGCCCTTGCAGCTCGCCCGTCGACGATTTCGATTCGAACGGCGGATATTGCGCTTCGAGGCCGAAGCGCAGCGTATCGGCGGCAAGCGCGGCGCCGCTCGTGAACGTGCATGCGAGGAACAGCGCGCTGGCGATGTGGTTCAGTTTCATCGTGTTGGTCTCCAGGAAATCGTCAGATCGAGCAAAGGCGGCGCGCGCCTTCGATGAGCGTGTCGTCGTCCTTCGCGAACGAAAGACGGATCACGCGGTTGTCGGTGCCGTCGGTATAGAACGCCGACAGCGGAATCGTCGCGACGCGCGCCTCGCGAATCAGGCGCAGCACGAAATCGCTGTCGCCTTGATCGGAAATCGCGTCGTAACGCGCCAGCATGAAGAAACTGCCCGCACTCGGCAACAACTCGAAGCGCGATGCTTTCAGCGATTCCGCGAGCAGATCGCGCTTGTGCTGATAGAACGGCCCGAGATTCAGATAGCTCGATTCATCCGCGAGCGCTTCGGCGAAGGCCATTTGCATCGGCGTATCGGCGGAGAAGGTCATGAACTGATGAATCTTGCGGATTTCCGCCGTCAGCGCGGCGGGCGCGAGACAGTAGCCGACCCGCCAGCCCGTTACGTGATACGACTTGCCGAACGACGACACGATGACGCTGCGCTCGGCCAGCGCCGGATAACGCGCCATGCCGTGATGCAGCGCGCCGTCGAATACGACGTGCTCGTAGACTTCGTCCGACAGCACGATGATCTTCGTGTCGCGCGTGAGCGCCGCGAGCCGCTCGACGTCGGCGGATGTGAACGCGCTGCCCGTCGGGTTGTGCGGCGTGTTGACGAGGATCATGCGCGTCTTCGGCGTGATCGCGGCGGCGACCTCGTCCCAGTCGATGCGGAAATCCTGCGGCGAGAGCTTGATCGCGACGGGCTTCGCGCCCTGCAACTGCACGATCGGCGCGTAACTGTCGAACGATGGTTCGAAGTAAATCACTTCGTCGCCGGGATGCACGAGCGCGCTGATCGTCGCGTACAGGCCTTCGCTCGCGCTCGCGACGACGGTGACTTCCGTGCCCGGATCGTAGGTTGCGCCGTAGAGCTTCTGCGTTTTCACGGCGATGGCTTCGCGAAGCGCGAACACGCCGGACATCGGCGAGTACTGGTTATGTCCTGCCCGCATGGCTCGCTCGACGCCTTCGATGAGCTTCGAATCGCACGCGAAGTTCGGCGCGCCTTGCGACAGGTTGAGCGCGTGATGCTCGTCGGCCAACTGGCCGATGACGGTAAAAATGGTCGTGCCGACGTTCGGCAGCTTCGACTCGGGAATGCAGGCGCTTTGCACGGCGGATGTCTCCGGAATTGCGGTTCGACGAAAATCTGCCGTCGATTCAACCGCAGCAATAAAGCGCGGACAATCGAAACTTTGTCATACTAGCCATGCTTGCAGATCATGGCTACATGTCAAAAACCCGATGAAACCCCTGCCTTCCCTCGACGTGCTCAAAACCTTTCTGGTGGTGGCGCAGAAACTGAATTTCACGCGCGCGGCCGAGGTGCTGAACGTGACGCAGGGCGCGGTCAGCCGTCAGATCGCCGGGCTGGAGGCGCATCTCGGTTATGCGCTTTTCACGCGGCAGGCGCGCGGGCTCGCGCTCACGCATCATGGCGCGTTGCTGGTCGCGCCGTTGCAGCAGGCGTTCGGACAGATCGACGATGCCCTCGCGAAAGGCGGCGCGCAATCCGGCATTCTGCGCGTGAAGTGCCCGACCTGCGCGATGCGCTGGGTGCTGCCGCGCGTGATCCGCCTGCAGAACGAGCGGCCCGAACTGGTCGTGGAAGTGACGGCGTCGGTGGCGCATGGCGTCGAATTCAGCGCGGAGCAGTTCGACGCAGCGATCGTCTTCGGCGCGGCGCCGTCGGGGAAGGGCGCGAGCGTGCATCATCTTTTCGATGAAGTGCTGACGCCGGTTTGCGCGCCTGAATTGTGGAAGCCTAAGAAGAACGCGTCGCCAACACCCGACGATCTCGCCGGGAAAACGCTGCTGCATCCAACGCGCGACCGCCGCGACTGGCTACTGTGGCTCGGCGCTTACGGTTACGCCGGCCTGCCGTCGACGAAAGCGCAGCATTTCGACACGCTCGATCTGGCGATTTCGTCGGCGATGCAGGGTTTGGGCGTGACGATCGGCGACCTCTCGCTGATCGAAGAAGACCTGCGCGCCAGGCGCGTCATCGCGCCGTTTTCACTGTGCGTGCCGAGCGGCGCGGCGTACTACCTCGTGTATCCGGAGCGGCCCGCGCCGTCGCCCGCGTTGCAGCAGTTCGCGCAATGGCTTGCCGATGAGGCGGCGCACACGCGTGAAAATCTTCGTCGCAATCTTTGATCCGCTGCGGGTTATGGGTTAAGCACATCCTGCAGAACGTAGAACTATTCCTAAACGGCCGATGTTTGAGTTTCTTCGACTCATGGAAACTCCGTATTAAGAATAGGAATCTGCGAAAGAACTGCGAAGGATTCGACCCACTACAATCCGCACACAAAAGATGACAGGCTGCGACAGCCGCCGCCTGCGAACAGACGGAGATGCCTGGGTGCGACTCAGATCCTTCGCTTCATACGGCCCGAGCGCGAGTGCCTATGCCCGGGCGTGACATCAACGGACACCGGCAATCCGGCGAAGCCACGTCTGCCGAAAATCTGAAACGTCCGCTGCGGCCGGCGTGCGCGCGGTTCGCGAGATGCGGACGGATGAGCCTGCGCATACGCCTGCTTCTTTGGCTGCTCGCGCCGCTCGCCCTTTTCGTGCTGATTACATCGATCGCTTCGTACGATTCCGCGTGCCGCACGGCGGACATGATGGAGGACGCGGCGCTCCTTGCCTCCGCACGGACCATCGGCGATGGCATCGAGTGGTCCGATCGCGAACTCACCGTCAAGATCGTGCCAGCGGCCCTCGAAATGTTCGAGTCGCCATATCGGGATCGCGTGTATTACAAGATCGTCGCCGAACGCGGCCGATTGCTCGGCGGCAGGCCGGAGCTTCCGATGCCCGAGCGCGAAAGCTCACATCCCGTTTATTTCGACGCCGAGTTCGAGGGTACGAAGGTTCGCGCCATCTCTTATCCGCGTTTTCTGTTCGATGACGGCAAGGTGGTGGCGGCGCGGGTCATCGTCGCCAAGACGCGGGCTTCGCGGCATGCCATGCGCGATCAGCTATGGCGCCCGCAGTTGCTGCGCGCATGCGTGATGCTCGCGCTGGTCGCCGCGCTCGTTCCGCTCGGTCTCGCGGCCGCGCTCCGTCCGCTGATGCGCCTCAAGGACGACCTCGCCGGGCGCTCGCCGCTGGAAATCGATCCGATGCGCGCGCAAGCTTTGCCACGCGAACTCCGGCCGATCGTCGACGCCCTCAATCAATGCATCGCGCAAGTCAGGCATCACGCGCGGACACAGCGCGATTTCGTGTCCGATGCGGCGCATCAGCTCAGCACGCCGCTCACGCTTCTCGACACTCAGATCCAATACGCTTGCCTGAACTGCGGCGGCGAGCGCGCATGCGAGATCGCGCTCAAGAGCGCGGGCCGGAGCATGAAAAAGATGAAAGCCGTAACGAAGCAACTGCTGATGCTCGCGCAGGCAGAGTCCACGCCCGAACCCATACGAACGATGACGGACATGACGGATGTCGTCGAGTCCGTGCTCGAAGAACTGATCGTGCTGGCGCAGCGGCGTGATATCGACCTTGGCGCAGAAACCGAACCGGGCACGATGGTGGCGGGCAACGCGGCGCTGCTGTCCGCGCTCGTGTCGAACCTCGTCGACAACGCCATTCGCTACACGCAGCCGGGCGGGCGCGTCACCGTGATCGTCAGGCGTTCGCACGAGCAGGTTCTGTTGCAGGTGGTCGACAACGGTCCGGGGCTTTCCGCCGAGGCACGCGCGCATGTGTTCGAGCGCTTCTATCGCGCGTCTGCTTTTACCGATGGCACCGGGCTCGGGCTGCCGATCGTGCGGGAGATCGCGCTGCGCCACGGCGGCACCGTCACGCTCGGGGCGGGCTACGCGCGTGCAGGATTGTCCGTGTCGGTCAGGCTGCCCGCATGGTCCGGCGGGGACATCCGATGAAGCTGCTGCTCGTCGAAGACAACGCCGAGCTGGCGCACTGGATCGTGAGTCTGTTGAAGGCGGATTCTTTCATCGTCGATCATGTGCCGAACGCGGAATGCGCCACGTCGATCCTCAATCAATGCACCTACGATGTCGTGTTGCTGGACATGCGCCTGCCCGCGATGAGCGGCAAGGAACTGCTCGGACGGCTGCGGCGCCGCGGCGACACCGTGCCCGTACTGATGCTGACCGCGCACGGATCGATCGAGGACAAGGTGGAATGCTTCGCAGCGGGCGCGGACGATTTCGTCGTCAAGCCTTTCGATGCGCGTGAACTGGTGGCCCGCATCAAGGCTCTGGTGCGTCGTCAGAGCGCGCAGAAAGCCGTCGCGCTGATGTGCGGCGATCTCCGGTATGCATTCGCCACGCGCGAGTTCAGCTATCGGGGCGCGCCCATTTCGCTGCGACGTCGCGAGCACGCGATTCTCGAAGCGCTGATCCTGCGGCAGGACAAGACCGTGTCGAAGTCGATGCTGATGGAATGCATCTTCAGTCTAGACGATGTCGCCAGCGCCGATGCCATCGACATCTATATTCATCGCTTGCGCAAGCGGCTGGCCGAAACGAACGCGCAGATCATGACGTTGCGCGGTCTCGGCTATATCCTGCGCGCACGCGAAGAATGATCGATGTGTGCGCTCGGTGACAATACTTAGATATGCGTAGCACGCGCGATAGCGCCGTGAAAGATTCGAGCGGCTAGGATGCGTTTCATGTTCCGCGACAAGCGCGAATGATGCGCTGACCGGAACAGTCGGACGTCATGTGCGCGTGAATCGCGTTTCACTTCTTGACATGGCGCGCCGGACCATTGCGACCACTATCTGGGGTGCATGAAGTTATGTCGATCAACATTCTGGTTGTTGCTTTCCTGCTCGCAGCGGCGGTCATGCTGTGCTGTTCGATCGTGGAGTACGTCGCGGTCTTGAGAATCATCCGGGACGACGCGCCCTTGCCGCAGACGCCGCGTGGACCGCTGGCGAAATCCGACCGGTTCTTCTGTCTCAGCGCGCTTCTGTGTTTCGTTTCGCTGGCTTGTCTTCTGCTTGTCGATTGAACGCCACGAGGAGTCGAGACGATGTCGAACACGAAAATACGAAGGCTCCCGAAACCGTCGCGAGACCGGAACGCCAGAATCTACTGGCTGCCGATGCCGCGCGTCGAGGCGGACAAAGTCATCCTTCAATGCCGGATCGCACTCGAATCGGTCAAGCGTGGCCGGGCGAGTCTGATCGAGGCGCAGTGCATCGCGCAGGCCGTGCTGCTGTCGGGACTCTTGACCGAGGCGGGCTTCGGCATTCTGGACCGCGCGACGCTCGATGAAGTGCAGGGCGACGTGCTCGCGTTGCTCGACCGCGGCCTGACGGTCGGCGACTGGCGCCTTCCCGCGACTGCGGTGCCGCGGCTCACTGCGGTGATCAACGAGCACGACCGGCAGATGAGAGAAGTGCGTCTTTCAGCGGTCATCGAATGCAACGAGCATCTCGAACGTTTCATCGCGACGTTGCCGCGCCCGAGCGATTCGCCCACGCATTGAAACGCTTCGCGCGGGCGGCCGCGCGAAGCGTTTCGATCACATGCCGTGCTTCGTCACGACCGATTCCCACTGCCCGTTCTTCACCTGATACAGCGTCGACGATGCGTTCTTCAACGCGCCGTTGTCGTCGAACGCGATCGGCCCCGTGATGCCGTCGAACTTGTTGGTCTTCAGCACCGGCCGGTACACGTTCGGATCGATGGAATTGGCTTTCTGCATCGCGTTGATCGCGGCCCACGCGGCGTCGTAGCCGAACGGCGCATACGACAGGATCGCGACGCCGAAGCGCTTCTGGAACTTCTCGCTGAATGCCTTGCCTTCGGGCAGCTTGTCGAGCGGGCTGCCGTATTCCCACGCCTGCGCGCCCTCGGCGGCGTCGCCGGCGAGCTTGAGGAAATCCGCGTCCATCACGCCGCCGCCGCCCACGAACTGCGCGTTCATGCCGAGCTGCTTCATCCGCTTGACGACCGCCGCCGCCTGCCGGTCGAGGCCGCCGAAGAAGATCAGATCCGCGTTGGTCGACTTGATGCGCGTCAGTTGCGCGCTGAAATCGACGGTCTGATTGTCGCTGTATTCGCGCGTGACGATCGTGCCGCCTTTCGCCTTCACCGCCTTCTCGAACTCGTCGGCCTCGCCCTGACCGAAGGCCGTGCGATCGTCGATGATCGCGATGCGCTTCGCCTTCGTCGTCGTCACCGCGTAGACGCCGGCGTTGCCCGCGTTCTGCGCGTCGCTGGAAATCACCGTGAACATGTTCGCGAGGCCGCGCGTCGTGATGGTCGGATTGGTCGCGGCGGGATCGATCGTCGGGATGCCGGCGTTGTTGTAGATCGGCGATGCGGGCAGCGTCGTGCCCGAATTGAAGTGTCCGACGACGACGACCACGCCATCGTCGACGAGCTTCTGCGCCGCCTGCACGCCGACGCGCGGATCGGCCTGATCGTCTTCCGCGCGGATCTCGAACTTGGCCGTCTTGCCACCGATCGTGATCTTTTTCGCGTTGGCTTCATCGAGCGCGAGCTGCACGCCGTTCTGGAGATCCTTCCCGTAACCCGCGTTCGCGCCGGTCAGCGGCGCGGCGAAACCCACTTTCACCGGAAGTTCGTCAGCGCTCGCGGCAAAAGGCACGGCGCCGAGCGTGGCCGCGGCGCACGCCACGAGCCATGCCAAAGGTCTGGTACGGAAGCGCATGGTTTTCCCTCTCCTTTTTGATCTGGCAAATCGAAATCGAATGGAACGCCCTGGCATCGGACAAGCGAAATGTAGGGAGCCAATTTCGGCGCGTCTTGGTGTTTAGTCGCGCGTCCGATGCGGATTTCGGCATAGGCCCGATACGCCGCGATCTCAACCCCATGGCGGCTTCGGGCGTTTCGCCGACGCGCCGCGCGCGACGATTCCCGACCATCCGCGAGACGCTGCTATCGGGCCGATTGAATCCCGCCGCTTGACAAAGTGCATATGCACAAATATTCTGCGTGGCATGACTTCCAACTCTTCTCCTCTCGACTGCAACTGTTTTGCGATCCGTCAGGCGGCGCGTTATGTGTCGCAAATGTACGAGCGGCATTTGAGCGTAGCGGGCATCACGGCGGCGCAGTTCACGATTCTCGCGGCGATCGGGCGCAAGCCCGGCGTGCAGATGCTCGAACTCGCCGATTCGATGGTGATGGACCGCACGACGCTCGTGCGTGCGCTCAAGCCCTTGCAGCGCGACGGTCTCGTCGAAGCGGCGCAGGAATCGGCGAGTTCGCGCGCCGTCGGCTTGCGTCTCACGGCAACCGGCAAGGAAACGCTCGTGAAGGCAGCGGCGCAATGGCGCGCGGCGCAGGCGGAATTCGAAACGAAGTTCGGCGAGAAACGCGCGAAGGCATTGCGCCAGTCGCTGTTCGAATTGACGACGATGGAGTGAGTTGATCAAGCGCTGGCTCGCCGCGTGCGAGCCTTTTATTCATCGGCATTAGTGCATATGCACAATCAAGCGGAGCAGATCATGCAGGTCAAAGGAAAAGTGGTACTCGTCACCGGCGCCAATCGCGGGCTCGGCAAGCAATTTGCGAAGTCGTTGATCGAAGCGGGCGCGGCGAAGGTTTATGCGGCCGCGCGCGATCCGAAGAGCGTCGACATTCCGGGCGTCGAAGCGATCCGCCTCGACGTGACGAACGCCGCGGACATCGCGGAAGCAGCGGCGACCTACACCGACGTCCAAGTGATCGTCAACAACGCGGGCGTGACGACGCGCGGCTTGCTCGTCGATCCGGCATCGACGCAAGGCATTCGCGATCTGCTCGAAATCAACACGTTCGGCCCCATTGCGCTCACGCAGGCATTCGCGCCCGTGCTGAAGAAGAACGGCGGCGGTGCGGTCATCAACGTTCTTTCGGTGCTGAGCTGGGTCTCGTTGCCGGCGGGCGGCGCGTATCACATCTCGAAGGCGGCGGCGTGGGCGGCCACGAACGCCCTGCGCGAGGAATTGCGCGAGCAGGGCACGCTCGTCGTGGCGGCGCATCCCGGTTACATCGATACCGACATGACCGCGCAAGTCACCGCGCCGAAATCGACGCCGGAACATGTCGTGCGCGAAGTGCTCGCGGCGGTGGAGAAGAATCAGGAAGAAGTGCTCGTCGATGACACCGGGCGCGCGGTCAAGCAATCGCTGTCGACCGACGCCCCCATCTACCTCACCGGAATTCCGCGCTGATCGGAGGCTCGCCATGTTTGCGCAGGACATCGTGTTGTGTCATCCGGTGCGTACGGCGATCGGCGGGTTCGGCGGCTCGCTGAAGGACACGCCCGCCGTCGATCTGGGCGCGGCCGTCATCGCGGAAACGTTGCGGCGCGCGGGTTCGGCGCTCGATCCGTCATCGGTGGATTCGGTCGTGTTCGGCAACGTCATTCAGGCGGGCAACCGCATGAATCCGGCGCGACAGGCGTCGGTCGGCGGCGGCGTGCCGGTTTCCGTGCCCGCGCTGACGGTCAATCGCGTGTGCGGCTCCGGCGCGCAGGCCGTGGTGACGGCGGCGACGGAAATCGCGGCGGGCGTCTCGCGGCTTGCCATCGCGGGCGGCATGGAGAACATGGACCGCGCGCCGTATCTGCTCGATGGCGGTCGTCGCGGTTATCGCATGGGCAACGCGCAGATCTACGACAGCCTGCTGCGCGACGGTCTCGTCGATGCGTTCTCGGGCGAGCATTCGGGCTGGCATACGGAAGATCTCGTGTCGAAGTTCGATATCACGCGCGAGGCGCAGGATCGCTGGGCCGAGCGCTCGCAGCAGTCGTTTGCGGCGGCGCAGAAGGACGGCGCGTTCGATGCGGAAATCGTCGGCGTCGATGTGAAGGCGGGCAAGGAAACCGTTGCGTTTGCGCGCGATGAGCAGCCGCGTCCCGACACGAATTTCGCGGCGCTGGCGAAATTGCGTCCGGCATTCCGTCCCAACGGCACGATTACGGCCGGCAATGCGCCGGGGCTGAACAGCGGCGCATCGGCGATGATCGTGACGAGCCGCAACGAAGCGGACGCGCGCGGCATCGAACCGTTCGTGCGCCTGGCGGCGTTCGGCGTTGCGGCGGTCGAGCCGGGGATGTTCGGGCTCAGTCCGGTGCCCGCCGTGCAGCAGGCGTTGCAGCGCGCGGGATGGACGCTCGGCGATGTCGAGCGCTTCGAGATCAACGAAGCGTTCGCGGCGGTGCCGATCGCGGTGGCGCAAACGCTCGGCGTGCCCGACGACATCGTCAACGTCGAAGGCGGCGCGATCGCGCACGGTCATCCGATCGGCGCGACGGGCGCCGTGCTGACGACGCGCCTCGCCCACGCGATGCGCCGCGACGGCGTGAAGCGCGCGATCGTGACGCTGTGCATCGGCGGCGGGCAGGGCATCGCGCTCGCGCTGGAAGCGATCGCGTAGGCGTTCGCGTCAGCGCTTCGCGTTCTTCTGCATGTCATCGAAACCCGCCGCGGCTTGCTGCACGTCCGGCGGGAAATCGTCCATCTCCATGACCTGCCGCACTTCGATCATCTCCGTATCCGATCCGGGGCAACGCTTCGCCCATTCGATCGCTTCCTCGCGCGACTTCACCTGGACCATCCAGTAGCCGCCGAGCACTTCCTTCGCTTCGGCGAACGGTCCGTCGGTGACGCGCGGCTTGCCGCCTTCGAACGTGACGCGCGCGCCCATCGACGGCGGATGCAGTCCGTCGAGCGCGAGCAGCACGCCGGCCCTCTGCAATTCCTCGTTGTATTTCATCATCGCGGCGACGGCTTCGGCGCTCGGCATCGTGCCCGGTTCGGCGCTTTCGTAGCCGCGCGGAATCATCAGCATCATGAATCGCATGTGGATCGCTCCTTGAAGTTGGTGTATTTATCGAGCGTCTTCGGTACGCTCACACCTAACGACGAGCAACATGACACGAGATCGACATGCCCGCCCTTAAGCGTTTTTCCCTAGTCGATTGCTGTTGCCTTCGCGACCCGTAAGATCAAATAATGTAATCCATTACATCTCGATCGCGACGCGCGGCAAAGCGATGTCAGATACGGTTCGACCACGCGAAGAAGTATCGATTGCCGACGTCGCTGAACGCGCGGGCGTGTCGGTCGCGACCGTATCGCGCGTGCTCAACGGACACACGAACGTTCGCGAGACGACGCGCGAAAAAGTGCTCGAAGCGGTCGCGACGAGCGGCTATCGCATCAACGAGCTGGCGCGCAATCTGCGCACGGCCGAAAGCCGCCTGCTCCTCACGATGGTCCCCGACTTCGGCAATCCGTTCTATGCGGCGATCGTGCGCGGCATCGACAGCGTCGCGCGTCAGAACGGCTACTTCATGCTGCTGTGCGATACCGGCGCGGACCCGTTGCGCGAGCGAAGCTATTTCGATCTGCTGCGCGGCCGCCGCGCCGATGGCGCCATCTGTCTCGATCCCGCCGCCGTGCAAAAAGCGCTCGCCGAAGAAGCGTCGACGCTGCCGTGGGTCGCGTGCTGCGAGTTCGATCCGGCGGCGGGCGTGCCGTACGTCGGCATCGACAATCATCTCGCCGCGGGCGATGTCGTGCGTTATCTGACGGCGAAGGGGCATCGGCGCATTGCGCTCATCAACTCGGGTCAGGGTTATCTGTATGGACGACAGCGGCTCGCGGGCTATCGCGATGCGTTGATCGAAGCCGGCATCGAGCCGCGCGCGGAGTGGCTGATCGAACTCGACAGCCTCGATTACGACGCGGGCGAGCGCGCGGCCGCGCAACTCGCATCGTTGGGCGATGCGCGTCCGACGGCCGCCTTCGCCGTGTCGGACACGCTCGCCATCGGCGTGATGAACGGCTTTCGCGGCGCGGGCTTTTCAGTGCCCGACGATGTCGCTGTCGTCGGCTTCGACGATATCGCCGTTGCCGCGCATGTCGATCCGCCGCTCACGACCGTTTCGCAGCCGATGCAACTGCTCGGCGAAACCGCAGCCGACCTGCTGCTCAAGCGCCTGCGCGACCCGCGCGCGGATGTGCCGGGCGTGCTGCTGCCGCATCGGCTGATTCGAAGAAGGAGCGCGTGACGATGAGCCTCGCCGTGCGCTTTCAGGGCATCGAAAAGCAGTTCGGGCCGGTGCGCGTGCTGCACGGCGTCAGCTTCGATCTCGCGCCGGGCCGCATCTACGGATTGCTCGGCGAGAACGGCGCGGGCAAGTCCACGCTGATGAAGATTCTCGCGGGCTACGAGCGTGCGAACGCGGGCGAGCTTTTCGTCGATGAACGCGCGCGCGACTTCACGAGTTCGCGCGATGCCGAACATGCCGGCATCGTGCTGATCCATCAGGAATTGAATCTCGCGGATCATTTGAGCATCACGCAGAACATGTTCCTCGGGCACGAGCTGAAGAAAGGCTTCTTCCTCGATGAAGCCGCGATGCGCGACGATGCCCGCGCCGCGTTGAACGACGTCGGCCTGCACAAGAATCCCGATACGAAGGTGCGCGATCTGATCGTCGCGGAGAAGCAGCTCGTCGAGATCGCGAAGGCGATGTTGCGCAGCGCGCGCCTGCTCATCATGGACGAACCGACCGCGACGTTGACGCCATCGGAGACGCAGCGTCTCTTCGGCCTGATGGCGCGTCTGAAGGAAGCGGGCACGACCATCGTCTATATCTCGCACAAGCTCGACGAAGTGGAACGCGTGACCGACGAAGTGATCGTGATGCGCGATGGCCGCTTCGTCGCGCGCGCGCCGACCGACGAGCTGACGCGTCAGCAGATGGCCAATCTGATGGTCGGCCGCGAAGTCTCCGACATGTTCCCCGACAAGCCGCCGTTGTCCGACGACGCGCCGGTCGCGTTCGAAGTCGAAGGCGCCTCGGTGCCGGGCTGGGCCGACGGCATCGGCTTTTCGGTGCGCAAGGGCGAAGTGTTCGGCTTCGCGGGACTCGTCGGCGCGGGGCGCACGGAGCTGTTCGAAGCGCTCGTCGGCCTGCGTCCGCTCTGTGCGGGGCGCGTCGTCATCGACGGAAAAACGGTCAAGCTCAAAGGCCCGCGCGAAGCGATGCAGCAAGGCCTCACTTATCTGAGCGAAGACAGAAAGGGGCGCGGCCTTCACGTCGACATGGCGCTGAAAGACAATCTCACGATGATGACGCTGGAGCGCTACGCGCATCCGCTCATCGATACGCGCGCGGAACGCGAAGCCCTGAACGCGGCGGTGAAGGACTTCGGCATACGCACCGGCAACGCGTCGATACGCGCGCGCATGCTGTCGGGCGGCAATCAGCAGAAGCTCGCGCTCGCGAAGTTCCTGAATCCCGATCCGCGCGTGATCGTGCTCGACGAACCCACGCGCGGCGTCGATGTCGGCGCGAAACGCGATATCTATTTCCTGATTCATCGGCTGGCCGCGGAAGGCCGCGCGGTGATCGTGATCTCGTCCGAACTGATCGAGCTGATCGGCTTGTGTCATCGCGTCGCGGTGATGCGCGCGGGCGAACTCGTCGCGACACTCGGCATGGATCTTTTGACCGAAGAGAGGTTGATCGCGCATGCGACCGGCACACACTGAAGACACCGAAAGCGAGAGCCGTCTCTCCACCGTCGCGCGCTTCATGTTCGGCGTCGGGCCGCTCATCGGGCTGATCGCGCTGTGTATCGGCGGCACCTTGCTCAACGGCGATTTCGCCACCGTCGACAACGCGATGAACGTGCTCACGCGCACGTCGTTCATTGGCATCATCGCGGTGGGGATGACCTTCGTCATCATCTCGGGCGGCATCGATCTGTCGGTCGGTTCGATGGCCGCGCTCATCGCGGGCAGCATGATCTACATGATGAACGCGCTGATGCAGGGCTTTCACGGCCACGCGGTGCCGCCGCTTCTGATCATCGCGCTCGGCATCGTGCTCGCGCTCGTGCTCGGCGCGCTGTTCGGCTTCGCGCATGGCGTGCTCGTGACGAAAGGTCGCATCGAGCCGTTCATCGTCACGCTCGGCACGCTCGGCATATTTCGCGCGCTGCTCACATGGCTCGCGGATGGCGGCGCGCTCACGCTCGACAACTCGCTCGTCGATCTTTACGGGCCGGTTTATTACGCGAGTCTGCTGCATGTTCCGGTGCCGATCTGGGTGTTCGCGATCGTGGCGGCGGGCGGTGCGCTCGTGCTCAATCGCACGGTGTACGGGCGTCATGTGCAGGCGATCGGATCGAACGAACAGGTCGCGCGTTATGCGGCGATTCGCGTGGATCGTGTGAAGATCGTCACGTATGTGCTGCTCGGTTTATGCGTGGCCGTCGCGACGATTCTGTATGTGCCGCGCTTAGGCTCCGCCACGCCGACGACGGGCCTCCTGTGGGAACTCGAAGCGATCGCGTCCGTCGTGGTCGGCGGCACGGCGCTGAAGGGCGGCGAAGGGCGCGTGATCGGCACGGTCATCGGCGCGATTCTGCTTTCGGTCATCAACAACATTTTGAATCTCACGAGCATCATCAGCGTGTATCTGAATGCGGCGGTGCAGGGCGCCGTCATCATCCTCGTAGCATTCTTGCAGCGCGGTCGTCGTTGATAGTCATAAAACAGGAGACATCGTCATGAAGAAAATGCTTCGCGCGCTCGGCGCGCTCACGTTGACGGCGAGCGCGTTCGCCGCTGCATCGTCGTCCGCATTCGCCGCCGACAAGGTCGTGCTGGGCGTCGCCATTCCGACCGCCGATCACGGCTTCACGGGCGGCATCGTGTGGTGGGCCAACGAAGCGAAGAAGGAACTGGAAAAGGCGCATCCCGACCTGAAGGTGATCGTGAAGACGGCGAGCACCGCGCCCGAGCAGGCGAACCAGTTGCAGGATTTGGTCACGGTCAACAAGATCAATGCGCTCGTGATCTTCCCGCAGGAATCGGCGTCGCTCACGCAACCGGTCGCGCAGGTCAAGAAGAAAGGCGTGTATGTGACGGTGGTCGATCGCGGCCTGACCGACACGAGCGCGCAGGACGCGTACGTCGCCGGCGACAACACCGCTTTCGGCAAGATTCCCGCCGAGTTTCTCGCGAAGCAGTTGAACGGCAAGGGCGATATCGTCGCGCTGCGCGGCATTCCGACGACACTCGACAACGAGCGCTGGAACGCCTTCGAAGGCGTGCTGAAGCAATATCCCGACATCAAGATTCTCGATGCGAAATACGCCAACTGGAATCGCGACGATGCGTTCAAGGTAATGCAGGACTATCTCACGCGCTTCAAGCATATCGACGCCGTGTGGGCCGCGGATGACGACATGATGGTCGGCGTGCTGAAGGCGATCGATCAGGCGAAGCGCACGGACATCAAGATCGTGTTCGGCGGCGCGGGATCGAAGGAAGCGGTCAAGCGCATCATGGACGGCGACGCGCGCGTGCCGGCCGATGTCTCGTATTCGCCGAAGTTCATCTACGACGCGATCAAGCTGACCGCCGAAGCGCGCCTGAAGGGCGACAAGCTGCCGCCGACGACGATCATCCCGTCGGTGCTCATCACGAAGGACAACGCCAAGCAGTTCTATTTCCCGAACTCGCCGTTCTGATGCGCGAAGGCCGTTCATCCGGCCTTCTTTTTGTGGAGGCGAAAGATGAAAACCATCAAAGGCCCGGCGATATTTCTCGCACAGTTCATGGGCGATCAGGCGCCGTTCGATACGCTCGCGAATCTCGCGTCGTGGGCGGCGTCGCTCGGTTACAAGGGCATACAGGTGCCTGCCGATCCGCGTCTGATCGATCTGGAGAAGGCCGCATCGAGCGATGCGTATTGCGATGAGATTCGCCGCACCGTCGACGATGCGGGCGTCGCGATCACCGAGTTGTCGACGCATCTGCAAGGACAACTGGTCGCCGTGCATCCCGCATACGACACGCTGTTCGATGGCTTCGCCGCGCCGCATGTGCGGGGCGATCCGGCCGCGCGGACCGAATGGGCGATCGCGCAAATGAAGCTCGCGGCGGCGGCGTCGAAGCGTCTCGGCTTGAACGCGCACGTGACGTTTTCGGGCGCGCTCGCGTGGCCGTATGTGTATCCGTGGCCGCAGCGTCCGGCGGGTCTCGTCGAAGCCGCGTTCGAAGAGCTTGCGAACCGCTGGCGTCCGATTCTCGACGAGTTCGATCGCGCGGGCATCGACGTGTGTTACGAGCTTCATCCTGGCGAAGACCTGCATGACGGCGTGACGTTCGAGCGTTTTCTCGCGGCGGTGGACGATCATCCGCGCGCGAACATCCTGTTCGATCCGAGCCACTTCATGTTGCAGCAGCTCGACTACCTTGCGTTCATCGACATCTATCACGCGCGCATCAAGGCGTTTCACGTAAAGGACGCCGAGTTCCGGCCGAGCGGGAAACAGGGCGTGTACGGCGGCTATTCCGGATGGGTCGATCGCGCCGGCCGCTTCCGTTCGCTGGGCGATGGCCAGATCGACTTCAAGGCGATCTTCTCGAAGATGGCGCAATACGATTTCGGCGGCTGGGCCGTGCTCGAATGGGAATGCGCGCTGAAGCATCCGGAAGACGGCGCGCGCGAAGGCGCGGTGTTCATCCGCGATCACATCATCCGCGTGGCCGAGCGCGCCTTCGATGACTTCGCGGGCAGCGGCGCGAGCCGCGAGCAGATGCGCGGCGTGCTCGGCATCGATTCCGGAGACAAGCGATGAATCGCGTGCGGTTGGGGATGGTCGGCGGCGGCGAGGGCGCGTTCATCGGCGCGGTGCATCGCATTGCGGCACGGCTCGACGATCGCTATGAACTCGTCGCGGGCGCGTTGTCGTCGGATGCGCGGCGCGCGGCATCGAGCGCCGCGGCGATCGGGCTCGCGCGCAGCTACGACGATTTTCGCGAGATGGCGCGCATCGAGGCTGGACGCTCGGACGGCATCGAGGCGGTCGCGATCGTCACGCCGAATCATCTGCATGCGCCGATCGCGACCGCTTTTCTCGAAGCGGGCATTCACGTGATTTGCGACAAGCCGCTCGCCGTTTCGCTCGATGAAGGCGAGGCGCTGGCGAAGCTCGCGCGCGAGAAGGATCGCGTGTTTGCGGTGACTTATACCTACACGGGTTATCCGCTCGTGCGGCATGCGCGCGGAATGGTGCAGCGCGGCTTGCTCGGCGACATTCGCGTGGTGCAGGTCGAGTATGCGCAGGACTGGCTGTCTCTTCCTGTCGAGACGCAGGCGAACCGGCAGGCCGTATGGCGCACCGATCCCGCGCTCGCTGGACCGGCGGGATGTCTCGGCGATATCGGCACGCACGCGTATCAGCTTGCGGAATACGTGACGGGGATGCGGCCATCCGAGCTTGCCGCCGATGTGACGACGTTCGTGCCGAATCGTCGTGTGGACGATCATGTTCAGGCGATGTTGCGCTACGAGAACGGCGCGCGTGGCATGTTGTGGGCGAGTCAGGTCGCGGCCGGCGAGGAGAACGCGTTGCGATTGCGCGTGTATGGGACGAAGGCGGGCATTGCGTTCGATCAGCAGAAGCCGAACGAATTGTGGTTCACGCCGATAGGCGGCGCGTCGGAGCGCATCACGCGCGGGCGCGTGCAAAGTCCTGAAGCGCTGCACGCGACGCGCGTGCCGGCGGGACATCCGGAAGGGTATCTGGAAGCGTTCGCGCAGGTTTATACGGATGCGGCGGCGTGTATCGCGAGCGGGACGACGCAGGGGGATGACTGGCTGACGACCGTCGAGGATGGGGTCGCGGGGTTGCGGTTCGTGGAGGCGGTGTTGAGGAGTGGGGGGCGGAATGGGGAGTGGGTGGGGCTGAAGAGTTAGTCGAATACCCACTTTCTTCGCCTTCAGCCGAAATGCGCGCCAAACGCTCGATTGCGAATCGAAGGTTTCGCAGCTTGGCTGCAAGAAAAAACGCGGCTTCCAAAGGAAGCCGCGTCTCATGCTCTCGATCTGTTCAGTCAGATCCTCACGCCCAATTCGCGTGAAAACTCCCTTCCTTATCCGTGCGTTCGAACGTATGCGCGCCGAAGAAATCGCGCTGCGCCTGCACCAGGTTCGCGGGCAACCTCTCCGACCGATACGCATCGAAATAAGCAATCGCCGACGAGAACGCAGGCACCGGAATCCCCGCCTTCACGGCCGCCACGACGACATCGCGCAGCGCTTCCTGATACTTCGCCGCGATATCGCTGAAATACGGATCGAGCAACAGATTCGCGAGGTCGGGCTTCGCAGCATAAGCATCGGTGATCTTCTGCAAAAAGCGCGCGCGGATGATGCAGCCCGCCCGGAAAATCTTCGCGATCTCGCCGTAATGCAGATCCCACTTGTACTCTTCCGACGCCGCGCGCAACTGCGCAAAACCTTGCGCATACGAGACGATCTTCGACAGATACAACGCACGCCGCACCGACTCGACGAACGCCGCGCGATCGCCGTCGAACTTCGGCGTCGGGCCAGCCAGCACCTTGCTCGCCGCCACACGCTGCGTCTTCAGCGACGACAGCACGCGGGCAAACACCGCTTCCGTAATCAAAGGCAGCGGCGCGCCGAGGTCCAGCGCGTTCTGGCTCGTCCACTTGCCCGTGCCCTTTTGCGCGGCGCGGTCGAGAATCACATCGACGAGATCCTTGCCGGTTTCCTCGTCCTTCTTCGAGAAAATCTTCGACGTGATTTCGATCAGGTAACTGTCCAGTTCGCCCTGATTCCACTCAACATACACCTTGCCCAGCTCTTCGTTCGACAGACCGGCGACGCGCTTGAGCACGTCATAGCTCTCGGCGATCAACTGCATGTCGCCGTATTCGATGCCGTTGTGCACCATCTTCACGAAATGGCCCGCGCCGTCCGGGCCCATGTACGCGACGCACGGCTCGCCGTCCGGCGCCTTCGCGGCGATTTCCGTGAGGATCGGCGCGACGAGTTCGTACGCTTCCTTCTGTCCGCCCGGCATGATCGACGGGCCTTTGAGCGCGCCTTCCTCGCCGCCCGACACGCCCGTGCCGATGAAATGCAGCCCCGACTTCGCGAGATCCTGATTGCGGCGGATCGTGTCGGTGAAATGCGTGTTGCCGCCGTCGATGAGAATGTCGCCCTTTTCCAGCAGCGGACGCAGCGAAGCGATGGTCTCGTCGGTGCCGGCGCCGGCCTTCACCATCATCAGAATGCGGCGCGGCTTTTCGAGCGACTCGACGAACTCTTCGAGCGTGTAGGTCGGCACGAGCTTCTTGTCGGGATGTTCGGCAATCAGTTCGTCGGTTTTGGCGCGGCTGCGGTTGAATACCGAAACGGCGTGGCCGCGGCTCTCGATGTTCAAGGCCAGGTTGCGGCCCATGACGGCGAGGCCTACCACGCCGATAGCTTGCTTGCTCATTGCTTGATCTCCGAATGACCGAAGCGTCGCGCGGCTCGTGGCGCGCGGCTTCGGGATGAAAACGTGTCGATGGGGCGGCGCCCGCGCGAGAGAGATCGTCTCCGGTTCCGACCGGCGGCGCGATGGGCCGCGCCGATGTCCGATCGTTTTGCGCGAGCGCAGACCGCCCGAATTTACCACTTTGAGACGCATCCGGCAGGGGCCGCGCCGTCCGATCGAGCGCCAAAAGCATCGCCGTCATAGAATGGACGCCCGCAACGAGCACGCCGCGAAGGCCATCCGAAACATGCCGCCCGCCCGGCGCGCGCGCAGCCATCATTACTCCGTCTACGTCGTCGAACTGTCCGGAACGGTCTGGAACGAAGCGCGTTTCCGTCGCGCGAATCCGGATTACGTGATCGGCATGCCGTTCGTCTACGTGGGCATGACGGGCATCGATCCCGACGTGCGCTTCGACAAGCACAAGGCCGGCATCCAGTCGAATCGCTACGTCCGCGAATACGGGCTGCGGCTCCTGCCGCAACTGTATGAGATGTACAACCCGATGCCCTACGACGGCGCGCGCGACATGGAAGTGGAACTGGCGATCGGCTTGCGCGAAGCGGGCTATGGCGTCTGGCAGGCGTGAACGATTCATACAGCGAAAAGGAGCGAGACATGCGGATTCTGGTAGTGGGCGCGGGGGCCATCGGCGGATATTTCGGTGCACGGCTGCTCGAAGCGGGCCGCGACGTGACCTTTCTCGTGCGCGAGCGCCGCGCCGAGCGGCTGCGTCAATGCGGCCTGAAAGTGAAGAGCCCGGAAGGCGATCTCGCGTTCGCCTGTCCGCCGATGGTGCTCGCGAAAGACATCGACGGCCCTTACGATCTCGTGCTCCTGAGCTGCAAGGCCTACGACCTGCAAGGCGCGATCGATTCCTTCGCGCCCGCCGTCGGACCCGATACCGCGATCCTGCCGCTCCTGAACGGCATGGGCCATCTCGACGCGCTCGACGCGCGCTTCGATCCCGCGAACGTGCTCGGCGGCCAATGCGTGATCGCCGCGACGCTCGACGCCGAAGGCGAGATCGTGCATCTGAACAACATGCATTCGATGACTATCGGCGAGCGCACGGGCGGCCGCTCGGCGCGCATCGACGCAATCGCCGCGCAACTCGACGGCGCAGGCTTCGATTTAAACGTGAGCGAAGACATCCTTCAGTCGATGTGGGACAAGTGGGTGTTCCTCGCCACGCTCGCGACCGGCACCTGCCTGATGCGCGCGCCCATCGGCGATATTCTCGCGGCGCCGGGCGGCGAGGCGCTGCTGTTCCAGCTCTTCGACGAATGCTGCGGCATCGCCGGCGACAACGCGCACGCACCGGGCGAGGCGGTCGTCACGCGCGCGCGGGCGTTTTTCTCGGAGCGCGGCTCGCCGATGACCGCATCGATGCTGCGCGATCTCGAGAACGGCGCGCCGATCGAGGCGGATCACATCGTCGGCGATCTGCTGTCGCGGCGGCGCACGCAAATCGCCGGGCTGTCGGCGCTGGCGGTCGCGTACGCGCATCTGAAAGCCTACGAAGCGCGCCGGGCACGCGCGTGAGCGTCATGTCCCGCGACGGCCACGCGCCACGGCCGACGGTCGCCGAAATCTTCATCGGCTTTCTGACGCTCGGGCTGACGGCGTTCGGCGGCGCGCTGCCGCTCGCGCGGCGCGAGATCGTCGAGCGCCGCAAATGGCTCGACGCCGACGCGTTCACCGATCTCCTCGGCCTCTGTCAGTTCCTGCCGGGCGGCAACGTGATCAATCTGTCGGTGGCAATCGGCATGCGCTTTCGCGGCGTGCCGGGCGCGCTCGCGGGCTTGCTGGGGCTGCTTGTCGGACCGTCGCTCATCGTGATCGGGCTCGGCGTGATCTATCAGCGCACGCATCAGGACCCGCGCATCGCGCATCTGTTCGCGGGACTCGCGGCGGCCGCGGCGGGCCTGCTCATCGCGATGGCGGCGAAGATCATGTGGCCGCTGCGCCGGAAGCCGGAAGCGGCGATCGTCGCGCTTCTGATGTTCGCGTCGATAGCGATCCTGCGCACGCCGCTCCTGCCGACGATGCTCGTCTTCACGCCGATTTCGGTGCTGATCGCGTGGAAAGTCCGCCGATGAAAAACGATCTGCTTTCGCTCGCGGCGATCTTCAGTCAGCTCTCGCTGCTCGCGTTCGGCGGCGGCAATTCGATCCTGCCGGAAATGCAGCGTCAGGTCGTGCAGGTTCACGAATGGATGTCGAAGGCCGATTTCTCCGCGCTCTTCGCGCTCGCGCAGGCCGCGCCCGGCCCGAATATGATGGTCGTCACGCTGATCGGCTGGCATGTCGCCGGCTGGCCCGGCGTGCTGGTGACGTCGATCGCGAAGTTCGGGCCGTCGTCGCTCGTGACGATCGCCGCGATGCACGCGTGGGAGCGCTTCAAGGATCGCCCGTGGCGGCGCTTCATCCAGCTCGGGCTCGTGCCGATCACGGCCGGGCTCGTCGCGGCGAGCGCGCTGCTGATCGCCGAGGCATCCGATGGAACCTGGACGCTCGCGGCCATCACGGCGCTCGTCGCGCTCGTCTCGTACCGGACGAAGCTGCATCCGCTGTGGCTGCTCGCGGGCGGCGCGCTCATCGGGCTGACGGGTTTCGGCCAGTAAGATCGGGCAAGTTTTCTGCTGGCTTCATCGACAACAAAAGACAAGGAAGCACGCCATGAGCATGAACCTCGAATACGCGAAGACCGCACCGGATCGCACGGAAATCGACGCGCTCACCGGCCCGACGGTCGTCGAGTTCGGCACCGACTGGTGCGGTTTCTGCCGTGCCGCGCAACCGTTGATCGCGCAGGCATTTCAGGATCATCGCGCGGTGCAGCACATCAAGATCGAGGATGGCAGCGGCCGCCCGCTCGGACGTTCGTTTCGCGTAAAGCTCTGGCCGACGCTCGTCTTCATGCTCGGCGGCAAGGAAGTCGCGCGCCTCGTGCGCCCCGGCGACGTCTCCGAAATTCGTGACGCGCTCGCGCTCATCGACGAGCCGCTCGCGCAGTAAGCCACGACCGAGGGTTATTCCTCGGTCCACTTCCATCGTAAAAATTTGTATGATGACCCGATGACCTGACGAGGCGCATCGAGTCGCATGTTCGAGAAAATTCCGCCGCGCGCGTTGAGCGACACCGTCGCGCAACAATTGCAAAAGCTGATCGAGAAGGGCAGTTTCGCCGCGACCGGCAAGCTGCCGACCGAAGCGGTGCTCGCGCAGGAATTCGGCGTGAGCCGCACGGTCATTCGCGAAGCCATCTCGCGGCTGAAGAACGAAGGCATGGTCGAGCCGCGTCAGGGCAGCGGCGTATTCATCGTCGAGCGCGCGGGGATTCGGCCGTTGCGCATCGATTATGCGCAGGCGGTCGAGCCCGGCGCGGTCGTGCAGATTCTCGCGCTGCGCCGGGCGATCGAGGCCGAAGTGGCATCCGAAGCCGCGCAGCGGCGTACCGACGAACAACTCGCCGCCATCGATGACGCGCTCGCATCCATCGATGAAGCCGTGCGCGATGGCCGCGACGGCGTCGCCGAGGACGTCGCGTTCCATCGGGAAATCGCCAACGCGACCGGCAATCCGTACTTCCTGAAAACCCTCACCTTTCTGAACCAGTACCTGGAAGCGGGCACGCTCGTTACGCGCGGCAACGAGGCGCTGCGCGAGGACTTCATGCGTCAGGTGCGCGAGGAGCACGCGGCGATCGTCGAGGCGATCCGCGCGCGCGAGCCCGACGCCGCGCGCCACGCCGCGCAGACGCATCTCATCAACGCCGCGCGCCGACTGGCGGAAGCGGGCATCTGTTAAGGAATCTGCGATGACACGAAACGTCGGAGTGATCGGTTTGGGCGCAATGGGCATGGGCGTCGCGCGCTCGTTGCTGCGGGCGGGCTTCGCCGTGCATGCGTGCGACGTGCGCCAGCCGGTGCTCGATGCGTTCGCGGCCGAAGGCGGCATCGCGTGCGCGTCGCCGGCCGAGTTGGGCGGCAAGTGCGCGGTCGTGCTGACGGTCGTCGTCAATGCGGCGCAGACCGAAGCCGTGCTGTTCGGCGAAACCGGCGCGGTCGAAGCGATGAAACCCGGCGGCGTCGTGCTCGCGTGCGCGACGGTATCGCCGCAATTCGCCGCCGATCTCGGCAAGCGCATCGGCGAGAAGGGCGTGCACATGCTCGACGCGCCCTTGTCCGGCGGCGCGGCGAAAGCCAGCTCCGGCGAAATGACGATGATGACCTCCGGCCCCGCCGACGCCTACGCCGCCTGCGAGGACGTACTCGACGCGATCGCGGGCAAGGTCTATCGGCTCGGCGACGCCCACGGCGCGGGCTCGAAGGTGAAGATCATCAATCAGTTGCTGGCGGGCGTGCATATCGCGGCGGCGGCCGAAGCGATGGCGCTCGGTCTGCGCGAAGGCGTCGATCCGGATGCGCTTTACGACGTCATCACCCACAGCGCGGGCAATTCGTGGATGTTCGAGAATCGCGTGCCGCACATTCTTTCGGGCGATTACACACCGCTTTCCGCCGTCGATATTTTCGTTAAGGACTTGGGCCTCGTGCTCGACACGGCGCGCACGTCGAAATTTCCGTTGCCGCTGTCGGCGGCGGCGCATCAGATGTTCATGATGGCGTCCACGGCCGGACACGGCGGCGAGGACGATTCCGCGGTCATCAAGATTTTTCCGGGCATCGACATTCCGAAGGGAGCGAAGCAATGACGCAAGCGGCGCAGGCACTGCTCGGCTGTATCGCCGACGATTTCACCGGCGCGACCGATCTCGCCAACATGCTCGTGCGCGGCGGCATGCGCACGGTGCAGACCATCGGCGTGCCGGAAGCGAGCGCGCGGATCGAGGCGGACGCGATCGTCGTCGCGCTGAAGTCGCGCACGATTCCCGCCGACGACGCCATGCGCCAGTCTCTCGATGCGCTCGAATGGCTGCGTGCGCAGGGCTGCCGCCAGTTCTTCTTCAAGTATTGCTCGACGTTCGATTCGACCGACAAGGGCAACATCGGCCCGGTCGCGGACGCGTTGCTCGACGCGCTGAAGGACAATTTCACGATTGCGTGCCCGGCGTTTCCCGAGAATGGGCGCACGATTTTTCGCGGCAACCTGTTCGTCGGCGATGTGTTGCTGAACGAATCGGGCATGGAGAATCATCCGCTCACGCCGATGACCGATCCGAACCTCGTGCGCGTCTTGCAGCGTCAGACGAAATCGAAGGTCGGGCTCATTCGTTACGACACGATTGCGAAGGGGGCGGACGCGATCCGCGCGCGCATCGATGAATTGAAGAAGGACGGCGTGCGCCTCGCGATCGCGGATGCCGTTTCGGACGCGGACTTGTACGTGCTCGGCGACGCATGCCGCGATCTGAAGCTGATTACGGGCGGCTCGGGCATCGCGCTTGGATTGCCGCAGAATTTCCGCGCGGCGAATCTGCTGGCGCACGCGGAGCACGCCGCCGATTTGCCGACGATCGAGGGCAAAGCGGTGGTGCTGGCGGGGAGTGCATCGAAGGCGACGAACGCGCAGGTTGCGCACTGGCGTGAATCGAAGCCGGCGTTTCGCGTCGATCCGATGGCGTTGTCGCGCGGCGAGCCGGTCGTGCAGAGCGCGGTCGAATTCGCGCGCCAGCATGACGAGCCGGTGCTGATTTACGCGACGTCATCGCCGGAAGAAGTGAAGGCGGTGCAGAAGGAACTGGGCGTCGAGAAGGCGGGGCATCTGGTGGAAGACGCGCTTGCGTCGATAGCGCGGACATTGCGCGATGACGGCTGCGCCAAATTCGTCGTGGCGGGCGGCGAAACGTCGGGCGCGGTGGTGCAGGCGCTGGACGTGCGTTCGTTGCGCATCGGGCCGCAGATCGATCCGGGCGTGCCGGCGACGCAATCGATCGGCGCGGATGGAAGCGGGGCGCTGGGCCTGGCGCTCAAGTCCGGCAATTTCGGCACGACCGATCTCTTTGAAAAGGCGTTGAAGGCACTGTGATGGCATCGAACGAGAACGCTATTCGCGAAGAGATCTGCGTGACGGGCAGAAGCCTGTACGAGCGCCGATATACGGTGGGCAGCGCGGGCAACATCAGCGCGCGGCTCGACGATGGCTGGCTGATCACGCCGACGGATGCGTGCCTGGGCCGCCTCGATCCGAACGATATTGCGAAGGTGGATGCGCGAGGCAATCACGTATCGGGCGGACGTCCGTCGAAGACGTTGGCGCTGCATCGCCGGATCTACGAAAACGATGCGAACGCGCGCGGCGTGGTGCATACGCATTCGACGCATCTGGTGGCGCTGACGTTGGCGGGCGTGTGGAAGAACGACGATGTATTGCCGCCGATCACGCCGTACTACGTGATGAAGGTGGGCCATGTTCCGCTGATAGCGTACCGCCGACCGGGCGACGAGTCGGTGGCGGAGGAAGTGGCGGCGTTGGCGTCGCGGGTGAGGGCGGTGTTGCTGGAGCGGTTGGGGCCGGTGGTGTGGGAGAAGTCCGTGTCGCACGCGAGCTATGCGTTGGAGGAGTTGGAGGAGACGGCGCGGCTGTATCTATCGACGATGCCGCGCCCGGAGCCGTTGGCGGAAGAAGCGATAGAGGAATTGAAGAAGACGTTCGGCGCGCGCTGGTAACACACAGCCGACTGACCGATCGGCCGCGAAGCGGGCTGGAGCCATTTCGTGCTGAACCAGCGCGCGAAACGGACTAGCTGGTCGGACCGTGCGCGAGCCAGGCCCGATGGGGCCTATGAGGGGCACTCTTTAGGCGAGTGCCACGGTGGACGAGAGTACTACCCAAATTGCGTGTGACCGCGGGCCTGAAAAGCTGCTTTCTTTGCTTACTTTCTTTGCAGCAGCAAAGAAAGTAAGTGCCGCCCCGCACAGGGGCAACGCCAATAGACCGACTCGAACACAGGATTCCATGGAAGCAAGCGCATTCGAAACCGGAACAGACGGAGCACAAGCAAATGCCAAGATTCGCAGCAAACCTGACGATGATGTACCCCGAGCACGCTTTCCTGGACCGCTTCGCCGCAGCGGCGAAGGATGGTTTCAAGGCGGTGGAATTCCTGTTCCCTTACGACTTTGAAGCGAACGAAATCAAGCAGCGCTTAACGGACAATGGCTTGACGCAGGCGTTGTTCAACGCCCCGCCGGGCGACTGGGCGAAGGGCGAACGCGGCATCGCCTCGTTACCGGGCCGCGAGGAAGAGTTCAAGCAGAGCGTCGCAAAGGGACTCGAATACACCGCCGTGCTGGGCAACGAGAAACTGCACGTCATGGCCGGCCTGATCGCGAAAGATCAGAACAGAGAGCAACATCGCGCGCTGTATCTGAAGAACCTCGAATACGCGGCAAAAGAAGCGCAGAAAGCGGGCATAACGATCGTGATCGAGCCGATCAACACCCGCGACATACCCGGTTTCTTCCTGAACCGCCAAGACGAAGCACAGCAAATCTGCGATGAGATCAATGCGCCGAATTTAAAGGTGCAATTCGACATCTATCACTGCCAGATCGTGGAAGGCGACATCGCGATGAAGCTTAAGCGCGACATGAAGCGCCCGAATGCGGGCATCGGCCATATCCAGATTGCGGGCGTGCCGGAGCGCCACGAACCGGGCATCGGCGAATTGAACTATCCGTATCTCTTCGAACTGATCGATTCGCTTGGCTACGAGGGCTTCATCGGCTGCGAATACAAACCGAAGGCCGGCACGTCGGAAGGTCTCGGCTGGCTCAAACCTTATCTGTAAAAACGGAAGCGACCACATGAAGATACTCATCACGGGCGGCGCGGGCTTCATCGGTCAGCGACTCGCAAAGCGGCTGCTCGCGCGCAACGAGCTCAATGGCAAGCCGATCACGGAACTGGTGCTGCTCGACGTAGCGCGTCCGCAAGACGACAGCCTGCTGAACGACAAACGCGTGCGCGCCGAAACTGGCGACATCTCCGACCCGGCGGTGCTGCAACGCCACGTCGACACGGGGACGGAAGCCATCTTCCATCTCGCTGCGATCGTGAGCGGCCAGGCCGAAGCGGATTTCGATCTCGGCATGAAGATCAACCTCGACGCGTCGCGCGCGCTGCTCGAAGTGTGCCGCGCGGCGGGCCACAAGCCGCGCGTCGTGTTCACGAGTTCGGTCGCGGTGTACGGCGGCGCGCTGCCCGACGTCGTGCAGGACGATACCGCGCTGAATCCGCAATCGTCGTACGGAACGCAAAAGGCGATCGCCGAGCTGCTGCTCTCCGATTACGCGCGGCGCGGTTTCGTCGATGGCCGCGTGCTGCGCCTGCCGACGATCAGCGTGCGCCCCGGCAAGCCCAACGCGGCGGCGTCGTCGTTCGCGAGCGGCATCATCCGCGAGCCGCTGAACGGCGAGCGTTCGACGTGTCCCGTCGATGGCGAAACGCGTCTGTGGCTGCTGTCGCCGAAAAGCGCGGTCGAGGCGCTGATCGCCGGCTGCGAAATCGAGCGCGAAAAGCTCGGCTTGCGGCCAGTCATCAATCTGCCGGGGCTGTCGGTCAGCGTGAACGAGATGGTCGCGGCGCTGCGCGAAGTGGCGGGCGACGAAGTCGTGCAGCGCATCGACTGGCAGCGCGACGAACGCATCGAGAAGATCGTGTGCAGCTGGCCGGGCGCGTGGAATACGGCGCGCGCGGAGCAACTCGGCCTGTCGGGCGATAAAAATTTCGCCGACGTGATCCGCGCCTATATCGCCGACGACCTCGCCTGAATCCCACTCTCCGGGCATCGCGCGCGCGATGCCCGCGTCCCGCGCGCCTGTCATGCTTACGATCGCGTTTCCGGGCTACACTTATCTCTTAAATGTGACGAACGTCGGCCCGGCGCCGCGCGTATCGCGTTGAACCACGAGCGGCCGCAAGCGCTCGTATCTCTCTCGCTTTCGTGCCTTGCGTGCCTAACGTGCTCCGTGCGCCTTCGCAGCGCCGTTCGCGGCGCGCGTCCCGTCGTCCCGTGAACAGACCATTCCCGCGCGGGAGATTCCCATGTTGTTGCATCAGCTAGTCGATCGATTCGGCCCGGCGATCGTGTTCGTCAACGTGATGGGCTCGGCGCTCGGGCTGCCCGTGCCCGCCATGCCGACGATGATCGTCGTCGGCGCATCCATCGCGCTGATGGCGGTCGACGGCGGCGCATTCTGGCCGCCGCTCGTGGGCGTGCTGTGCGTCGCGGTGGCGGGCGGCGTGCTCGGCGATCTCGTCTGGTTCCAGGGCGGGCGCAAGTATGGCGACAAAACGCTCAAGACCATCTGCAAGCTCTCGCTTTCGCGCGATACCTGCGTGAAGAAGACCGAACGCTTCTTCGGGCGCTGGGGCGTACGCATCCTGCTCGTCGCGAAGTTCATCCCCGGTCTTTCGCTCGTCTCCGTGCCGCTCGCGGGCGCGATGGGCGTGAAGCTGCGCAGCTTCATCGCGCACGACGGCGCGGGCATCGCGCTGTGGGGCGCGGTCGGGCTGACGGTCGGCGTCATCTTCGCGGCGCAGTTGGAGATGGTCTTCGCGATGATCTCGCAGCTCGGGCGGCAGGCGGTGGCGGTCGTCGCGGTGCTGCTCGCGATCTACGTCACGTACCGCTGGTGGCGCCGCCGCGCGCTCATGGCGACGCTGGAAAAAGCGCGCATCAGCGTGGACGAGCTGTATGCGCTCATGAACGACGAGCCGCTGCCCGTAATCTTCGACATCCGTTCGCCCGAAAAACGCATGCTCGATCCCGAAGCGATTCCCGGCTCGATGTTCGCCGACGAACGCGATCTCGCGAAGATCATCGAGAGCTACGACAAGTCGCGCAAGGTCGTCATCTATTGCTCGTGTCCGAACGAAGTGTCGGCTGCGTGGATGGCGAAGACCATGCGTAACGCGGGTTTTCGCGACGTCGTGCCGCTCACGGGCGGGCTCGACGCGTGGCGGCTCGCCGGTTTTCACGTCGCGACGCTGACCGAGTTCGGCGAGCTCGCGGCGTCGTCGCCCGAGGAAGTAGCGGAAATGGCGGCGATGTGCCCGTGGCCCGTCAAGTCGTCGGTATCGGGATCGGCGTCGGCATCGCCCGCGGGCACCGCATCCCTGCATGAAGCTGGTTTTCCACACGGAGATCGCGCATGAGTACCACGCCGTTCAACGAGTCCTCTCAGGACATGCCGAATGTCGTCGCATGGAGCGCGCGCGAGCCGATGGAGAGTCCGAATCCGAACGTGGTGCCGACGCCCGCCGCCGCATCCTCGACGAGCGACGACAACGCGCCCTTCTCGCCGCTCGAAAGCCGCGTGCACCAGATGTTCCCGCGCCTGACCGATAACGAGATCGAGCGCATGAGCCGCTTCGGCACGCCGGCGCACTATCGCGCGGGCGAGTGGATTTTCCGCGTCGGCGAAACCGGGCGCGGCATGGTGATCGTCCTGAAGGGCGCGGTGCGCGTGACGCGGCGCGATGCGCTCGGCATCGAGCACATCGTGCGCGAGCACGGCGAGGGGCATTTTCTCGCGGAAGTGGCGCAACTCTCGGGCAAGCCGTGTCTCGTCGACGGCATGGCGGTCGGCGAAGTGGATGGCATCGTGATTCCGCCGGAGCGTCTGCGGGCGCTGCTCGTCGCCGAAGCGGAACTGGGCGAGCGCATCATGCGCGCGCTGATCCTGCGGCGCGTCGGCCTCATCGAAAAGGGCAGCGGACCGGTGCTGCTCGGCCCGTCCGACGACGGCCGTCTCGTGTCGCTGCAAGGCTTCCTGCGCCGGAATGGTTATCCGCACACGGTGATCGACGCCTGCACCGACCCCGATGCGATCTCGCTGCTCGAACGCATTTCGGCATCGACGGCCGATTTCCCGCTCGTCATCTGCCCGGACGGCACCGTGTTGCGCGCGCCCGATGAAAATCAGGTCGCGACGCAGCTCGGCTGGCTGCCGGAGTTCGATCCCGCGCATGTCTACGATGTCGCCGTCGTCGGCGCGGGTCCGGCCGGTCTCGCGACGGCGGTGTACGCGGCGTCGGAAGGTCTGTCGGTCGCGGTGTTCGATTGCCGCGCGCCGGGCGGGCAGGCGGGCGCGAGCTCGCGCATCGAGAACTATCTCGGCTTTCCGACCGGCATCTCGGGTCAGGCGCTCGCCGGGCGCGCGTTCGTGCAGGCGCAGAAGTTCGGCGCGCATATCGCGATTCCGACGAAGATCAAGGCGCTGCATTGCGACTGCAATCCGATCCAGATCGAACTACAGAACGGCACGCGCGTGACGACGCAGACGGTCGTGATCGCTTCGGGTGCGGCGTATCGGCGGCCGGACATCGCGGGGCTGGATCGGTATGAAGGGCACGGCACGTATTACTGGGCGTCGCCGGTCGAGGCGAAGCTCTGCAAGAACGCGGAAGTCGTGCTCGTCGGCGGCGGCAATTCGGCGGGACAGGCCGTCGTCTATCTCGCGACGCATGCGAAGCACGTCCATGTGCTGATTCGCGGCGCGGGGCTGTCGTCGAGCATGTCGCACTATCTGGTCGAGCGCATCGGCTCGCTGCCGAACGTCACGGTGCGAACGCATACGCAGATCACCTCGCTCGACGGCGACGGCCGCGCGCTCACGGCGGTCAATTGCAAGTCGCCGGATGGGCCGCTCACGATCGAGTCGCGGCATCTGTTCCTCTTCACCGGCGCGGACCCGAATACCGACTGGTTGCGCAACTGCAACGTGAACGTCGACGGGAAAGGCTTCGTGCTGACTGGACCGGAGGCCCACGAAGGGCGCACGGAAGGCGTCATGGCGCTGGAAACCAGCGTGCCGGGCGTGTTCGCTATCGGCGACGTGCGCTCGAGTTCGACGAAACGCGTCGCGGCGGCGGTCGGCGAAGGCGCTGCGGTCGTCGCGCAGATTCACGGCTTGCTCGCGAAGCGCGAAGCTTTGAGCGTGCCCGTGGCGTAAAACGCGCATCACGCTCCGGACGATAAAAACGGCCACTCGACAGTGGCCGTTTTTATTTTCGAATATCACGCGACTCACGCGACATTCCGACTCAGTTGCAAAAGACTGTCTAAAGCCGCGCCAGTATTGACGCTCTGGGCGCTCATTATTGAGCTTCGAGAAATTTGATCCTCGGCGTTCAATCATTTCATCGTGTTCCAATTCGCGCTGCCTATAATCAGTTCGAAGTTCTGTCGAATTTGAACCGCACTGATTTTCAGTGGCATTAAGAATCGAATAATCGCGCGAACGGAGAATTCAATTATTTCGAATTCCTTATGAGTTCGTGTGCTTAAACCAATCGAACCGATCCATTTAATTCAACGAAGAAGAGGAGTATGCCGTGACGCAAAAACATTTCCGCGCCGAACCTTTCGATCTGGCTTTCGAGCCGAAACACACGGCGCTCGTCATGATCGACATGCAACGCGATTTCGTCGAACCTGGCGGATTCGGCGAAGCGCTGGGCAACGACGTGTCGTTCGTGCGCACCGCGATCGAACCGTGCAAGCGCGTGCTGGCCGCGGCGCGCGACGCCGGCATGCTCGTCATTCATACGCGGGAAGGCCATCGCGCCGACCTGACCGATTGCCCGCCGGCCAAACTCACGCGCGGCGGCAAGACTTTCATCGGCTCCGACGGTCCGATGGGCCGCATCCTCGTGCGTGGGGAGAAGGGCCACGACCTGATTCCGGAACTGTATCCGGTCGCGGGCGAGCCGGTCATCGACAAGCCGGGAAAGGGCGCGTTCTATGAAACCGACCTGCATCTCATCCTGAAGAATCACGATATCCGCACGCTGATCGTGTGCGGCGTGACGACCGAAGTGTGCGTGACGACGACCGTGCGCGAGGCCAACGATCGCGGCTTCGAATGCATCGTGCCGCAGGATTGCGTCGGTTCGTACTTCCCCGAGTTCCAGAAGTACGCGCTCGAGATGATCAAGGCGCAAGGCGCGATCTTCGGCTGGGTCAGCGACGCCGACGCGGTCATCGAAGCGCTGCGCGGCTAAGGCGCGCTGAGCCTGCGCATGAGCCCGATCACGCTACGCGGCCTGAGCATCGGCTATCTGGCGCGGCCGGGCTTGTCGCGCACCGGGGATTTCGCGGTGCACAGCAGTTTCAGGCACGCGCTCAATCTCGTCGCGCAGACGGGCGACTGGTTCACGCTCGTCGATGCCGCGTGCGAGAACCTGTCGTGCGGCGCGCGCGTGAGCGCGCCGCCCGATTGGGACTGGCGCGACCATGCGCGGCCTGGCGAGCGCGTCCCGTTTTCCAATGGCCGTCTGACCGGCGCGACGTGGCAGGTCGATCTGACCGGCGCGGCGTGCTGGCAGCCCGCGCTGCAAAGCGGAACCGGCGTGCGGATGTCGCCGGATGCGTTGTCGGCGCGGCATGAGCGCGTCGCGGCGCGGCTTGCGGCGCACTGCGCGCGGCACGCCGTGGCAGGCGCGCTGCAGTGGCTGCCGGGCTGGCCAGCGCACGCGCGCGCCGTCAGGCTGAGTCCACACGATGACCCCGCCACGCTCGCTGCCACGGTTCACGCGCTCGTCGGCCTCGGCGGCGGTCTCACGCCCGACGGCGACGATTATCTGCTCGGCTATCTCGCGGCGATTTGGGCCCCGCGCGGCGATCCGCAAATCGACGCGCACCGGCATGTCTTGTCGACCGAGCTGCGCGCGAATCTGCATCGCACGAACGATATCAGCCGCCATTACCTGCAACTCGCGCTCGACGGACATTTCAACGAACCGGTCGATCGATTTATCGCGATTGCATCGGCGGCGGACGAAAGCGCGGATATCGAACATGCCGCCGATGCCGTGATGCGCTGGGGCGCGTCGTCCGGCGTGGATTGTCTCGGCGGCATTTTGCACGGCATGCGCGCATGGCGAGAAACGATTCGAATGCGCGAAGCGAAATCATTATTCCCGGAATCGGCTTGAAGCATTTGCGATTCTGTTTTCAAGAAACCGCGAATCGCATTTAAAGAACGGAGAGGTGCAATGGCCATCAAAATCGAAATATTCAAAAATCTGTATCAGGATTCGGTTTCCCTGATGCAGATTTCGGCGCATATCGGCAAGCTGCCGGGCGTCGAGCAGGCGTCCGTCGTCATGGGTACGCCGGCCAATCTCGTGCAGCTCGCCGACGCCGGACTCGGCGACGACGTGAAAGCAAGCCCGAACGATCTCGTCATCGCGGTGCGCGGCGACGAAGCCGCTTGCGAAGAAGCGCTCGGTCTCGCTCGCGAACGCCTGAGCGCGCGCGTGTCGACATCCGACACGCAGACGAGCGAAGCGCTCAAGGCCACCAGTCTCGCGATGGTCTGCGACGACGAACCCGCGTCGAACCTCGCGCTCATCTCGGTGCCGGGCGATTACGCGGCCGCCGAAGCCATCAAGGCGCTGCAGCTCGGCATGAACGTCATGCTCTTCAGCGACAACGTCAGCATGGCGCACGAAAAGGCCATCAAGACGCTCGCGCGCGAAAAGCGCCTCATCGTCATGGGCCCCGACTGCGGCACGGCCATCGTCAACGGCATGCCGCTCGGCTTCGCCAACGTGGTGCGGCTCGGCGGCATCGGCGTCGTGGGCGCATCGGGCACGGGGCTGCAGGAAGTCACCTGCCGTATCGACCAGCTCGGCGCGGGCATTTCGCAGGCGCTCGGCACGGGCGGACACGATCTGCATGAGGACATCGGCGGCATTTCGATGCAATTCGGCCTCGACGCGCTCGCCGAAGATCCCGACACGCGCGTGATCGTGCTGATCTCCAAGCCGCCCGCACGCGCGGTTGCGGAGCGCATTCTGGAGAGCGCGCGCAAGGCGGGCAAGCCCGTCGTCGTGAATTTTCTCGGCGCTTCCGAAGACGAGATGCGCGCGCCGGGCTTCACGCCCGCGCACACGCTCGCCGATGCCGCGCAGTTCGCCGTCGCGTTGCTGAACGGCGCGCCGCTGCCGGCGAGCGTCGCGCGCGTGGAAGCCAACGACGAAGCGACGCTCGTCAAGCGGAGCGAAACGCTCGGCGCGGGCCGCAAGTTCATTCGCGGCGTGTTCGCGGGCGGCACGTTCTGCTACGAGAGCCAACTGCTCTGCAAGGCGGAAGGTTTCATGGCGAGCTCGAACACGCCGGTGAAAGGCAACGCGAAGCTCGCGGATATCTGGAAGAGCGAGGGCCACACGATCGTCGACATGGGCGACGACGATTTCACGCGCGGCCGTCCGCATCCGATGATCGACCCGACCCTGCGCGACGAACGCGTGCGCGCCGAGATGCTCGATCCCGCAACTGCCGTCGTGCTGTTCGATCTCGTGCTCGGTTACGGCGCGGCGGACGAACCGGCGCAAGGGCTCATCGCATTGCTGGCGCAATTGCCGCGCGAAAACGCGCCGCTGTTGATCGCGCATGTGTGCGGCACGGAATCCGATCCGCAAGTCAGAAGCCGTCAGATCGACGCATTGCGCGAGGCAGGCGTTCTCGTCGCCGGATGCAACGCCGAGGCCGCGTTGTGGGCGAGCCGCGTCGCGCGTCTGCAGGCGCGACGCCACGCGTAAAAAGGAGCAAAAAGAATGAACCGATTGTTTGGTCAGCCACTGAAAGTGGTGAACTGCGGGCTCACGAGCTTCGCCGACAACCTGCGTCTCGCGGGCGGCGAAGTCAGTCACGTCAACTGGCAGCCGCCCGCTCTCGGCGATGTCGCCGCGGGCCTCGATCTCGCGTGGCTGATGCGTCATCCGCTCGTCGAGCAGGCGAACGACATTGCATTCGCGCGTTATCTCGAAGCGCAGCCGGTGTTGAAAGACATCGCTACGGCATCCGAAGCAATCAGCGCGATGAGCGCGCGCAAGCTGATTCTCCACTCCGGTCCGCCGATCGCGTGGGAGAACATGTGCGGGCCGGTGAAGGGCGCGATCATCGGCGCGGTGATGCTCGAAGGCTGGGCCGCCGATCACGCCGCCGCCGAACGCCTGATTCTCGACGGCAAGGTCGATCTCGAGCCGTGTCACCACCATCAGGCCGTCGGTCCGATGGCGGGCATCATCAGTCCGTCGATGCCGCTTTTCGTCGTCGAGAACAAGGCGAACGGGCATCGCACGTACAGCAATCTGAACGAAGGTCTCGGCAAGGTGCTGCGCTTCGGCGCGAACAGCACGAAAGTGCTCGACCGTCTGCGCTGGATGAAAGCGACGCTCGCGCCCGCGCTGAAGGCCGCGCTCGCGGTGTCCGGCGAGATCGAGCTGAAGCCGCTGATGGCGCAGGCGCTGCATATGGGCGATGAAGTCCACAATCGCAACAGCGCGGCGACGGGCCTCTTCATCAAGCGCATCGTGCCCGCGCTGCTCGGCACGCAACTGCCGCTCGCGCAGATTCGCGAAGCGAGCGCGGCGATCATCGCCAACGATCACTTCTTCCTCAACATCTCGATGGCCGCGTGCAAGGCCATGATGGACGCGTGCGCCAACGTGCCTTTCAGCTCGATGGTCTCGGTGATGGCGCGCAACGGCGTGAACTTCGGCATCCGTCTGTCGGGCACCGGCGACCGCTGGTTCCAGGCGAAGGCGAATCCGGTCGAGGGCCTGTTCTTTCCGGGCTATGGCGTCGATGACGCAGCCGCCGATCTCGGCGACAGCGCGATCACCGAAACGGCCGGCGTGGGCGGTTTCGCGATGGCGTCGTCGCCCGCGATCGTGAAGTTCGTCGGCGGCACGCCCGCCGATGCGACCGCGAACAGCCGCCGCATGCAGGCCATCACGCTCGGCGGCAATCCGGCGTTCACGCTGCCCGCGCTCAACTTCGCGCCGACCGCCGCGGGCATCGATGCGCGCAAGGTGGCCGACCGCGGCATCCTGCCCGTCATCAATACGGGCATCGCTCACAAGCAAGCAGGCGTCGGGCAGATCGGCGCAGGCATCACGACCGCGCCGATGGAGTGCTTCGTCGAAGCCATTCGCGCGCTCGCCCAGATCGTCAAACAACACAGCGGACAAGCATCATGACAGTTCGAAAACCTCTGGCAGTCGTCGCCGTGGGCGGCAACGCGCTGATTCGCGACGATCGTCATCTGAGCATTCCCGATCAATACGAAGCGGTGACGGAGAGCGCGACACATATCGCCGACATGATCGCGGCGGGATGGAACGTCGTGCTCACGCACGGCAACGGGCCGCAAGTCGGCTTCATCTTGCGGCGTTCCGAGCTCGCGTCTCAGGAAGTCGCGCCCGTGCCGCTCGACTACGCGGTGGGCGATACGCAAGGCGCGATCGGCTACATGTTCCAGAAGGCGCTGACCAACGAGCTGCACCGTCGCGGCATCGAACGGCGCGTCGTTGCGCTCGTGACGCAGACGCGCGTCAGCGCCGACGATCCCGCGTTCGAGAAGCCGGCCAAGCCGGTCGGCGCATTCTTCGACGAAGCGACCGCGAAGAAGCGCCAGGAAGAGCTCGGCTGGACCTTGATGGAAGACGCGGGACGCGGCTGGCGGCGCACGGTGCCGTCGCCGGAGCCGCTTGAAATCATCGAGCGCGATGTCATCGCGAGCCTGCTCGCGCAAGGCTGCGTGGTGATCGCGTGCGGCGGCGGCGGCATTCCGGTGGTGCGCAAGAACGGCAAGCTGTCCGGCGTCGAGGCGGTCATCGACAAGGACCTCGCATCGGCGCTGCTCGCCCAGCAACTGAAAGCGGATCTGCTGCTGATTCCGACCGGCGTCGAACAGGTCGCGGTGAACTTCGGCACGCCCGAGCAGCGCTGGCTCGACACGATGAGCGTGAGCGAAGCGCGCGAGCTGATCGCGCAGGGTCAGTTCGGCGCGGGCAGCATGCTGCCGAAAGTGGAGGCGATTCTGCGCTTCGTGTCGCACACCGGACCGGACGGCCACGCGGGCGAAGGGCTCATCACGAGTCCGGCGGCGATCAGGCCCGCGCTCGAACGGCGCACGGGTACGTGGATCACGCCGTAACGCGCATACGCCCCCGACATCAACAAGGAGAAGGACACACATGAACGACAAGACACTGCTCGCGGTGAACGGCACGCTGATGCGCGGCCTCGGGCTGAACCACAACATGCTGGCGGCGAAGGGCGAATTCGTGCGCGAGGATCGCACGGACGCGTGCTATCGCATCTGGACCATCAACGATCGTCATCCCGGCATGTTGCGCGTGAAGAGCGGCGGCGTGGCCGTATCGCTGGAAGTCTGGGAATTGCCGATGGCCAATCTCGGCGCGCTCTTGCTCAGCGAACCGGCGGGTCTTTCGATCGGCAAGGTCGTGCTCGCGGACGGCAGCGAAGTGCTCGGCGTCCTCGCCGAACCGTGGCTCGTCGAAGGACAGAAGGAGATCACGGCATCCGGCGGATGGCGCGAATACACCGGCCACCACTACACGCCCTGAATGAAATCGGCATCAGCAAAGGAACTGTCATGAGTCAATCGAAAGAGAGCCGGGTCAGCGCTTCGCCCGGCACTGCGCCGGGCTATCGCATCGCGATGATCCTGCTCGGCATCGCCGTCACGCCGGTGTTGCTGTCGTCGTCGAGTCTCGGCAATCAGATGTCGAACGGCGATCTGATCAAGGTCGTCGGGATCGGCAGCCTGATCCTCGCGATTCTCGCGTCGATCACGATCTCGGTCGGCGAGAAAGCACGGCTGCCGACCTACGGCATCGTGAAGTATCCGTTCGGCGAGAAAGGCGCGATCGCCATCAACGTGCTGCTCGCGGTCAGCCTGTTCGGATGGATCGCGGTGACGGCCAACATGTTCGGCCACTCGGTCGCCGACCTGCTCGCGCAACATGGCGTGAACGTGCCCGCGCCGCTGCTCGTCGCGATCGGCTGCGTGATCTTCGTCGCGTCCACCGCGTTCGGCTTCGAAGTGCTCGGCAAGGTGGCGCAGTTCGCCGTGCCGGTCATCGCGTTGATGATGTGCTATATCGTGCGCGTCGCGCTAAATGGCCAGCCGCCTGCCGTCGATGCGATCGCCGGCATGCCGATGGGCGTCGCGGTATCGACGGTCGTCGGCACGATCATCGTGCTGGTCGCGACCTTGCCCGACTTCGGCAGCTTCACGCATAACCGCAAACACGCGGTCGGCGGCGCGCTGCTCACGTTCCTGATCGCCTATCCGCTGCTGTACTGGGCGGGCGCGACGCCGAGCGTGCTCACGGGCAAGAGCTCGCTGCTCACCGCGATGGCCGTGTTCGGCGCGACCTTGCCGGCCGCCTTGCTGCTGATCTTCGCGACGGTCACGGGCAACGCGGGCAACATGTTCCAGGGCACGCTCGTCACATCGACGCTCATCACGCGCTTTCCGAAGTGGCAGATCACCGTTGCGCTCGGCGTGCTGGCGGCGATCGTCGGCAGCATGAACATCATGTCGTGGTTCATTCCGTTCCTGCTGTTCCTCGGCATCGCGACGCCGCCCGTCGCGGGCATCTATATCGCAGACTTCGTGATGTATCGGCGCAACGGGTATGATGCTGCCGCGCCAGCGCGCGAACCGCAGATCAAGATCATGACCTTCGTCGCGTGGATTCTCGGATCGCTCACGGGTTTCGCGACGGTGAACGGCATGTTCACGGTCACGTCGATTCCCTCACTCGATTCGATTCTCGTTGCGTGCATCGGCTACATGATCCTGAGCCGGTTCGCGCAGGCGAGCGGCACTGTCAAGCCCAGCGGGCACTGACGCAACGATGTGAGCGAAGCGCACGGTGTTCATCGCGCGCTTCGCTCATGTGGCAGGACAAATACTCATGTGGAAGCAGGCTCGATGTTCACTTCGGACGAAAGCATTCGGATAGTCCGGTTGGTTGCGCAGTATCAAAGCATCACGGCGGCCGCGGAACGGCTGAACAAGGTTCCGTCGGCGATCAGTTACACCGTCAGGAAGCTCGAGGAATCGTTCGGCGCGAAGCTGTTCGAGCGCCGCGGTTGCTATATCCGGCTCACCGAGGCGGGCGAATACTTCATCGCGCACAGCAAGGCGATTCTCGACGATCTGCAGGCGCTCAAATGCAATCTCGCCATCGTTCAGGGGGGCATCGAGCCCGAGCTCACCGTGGCCGTCAACAACATCGTGCCGCGCGACGCGATCATCCAGTTCTTGTGCGATCTGGAAGATGCGTATCCGACGACGCGCGTCACGATCCAGCAGGAGGTGTACAACGGCTGCTGGGACGCGCTCTATGCAAGCAAGGCGGATATCGTCGTCGGCGCGCCGCATTTCGTGCCGAAGACCGACGGCATCACGAGCGTCGCGCTCGGCCATCTCGCGTGGGACTTTCTCGTGGGCGCCGATCATCCGCTCGCGGATGCGCCGCATATCCTGCAAAGCGCGGAGTTGCGGAAGTATCCGGCGGTCTGCATCAAGGACACGTCGATCGATTTCGATCCGATGCATGCGTGGCTTCTGGAAGGGCAGAAGCCGATCTTCGTTCCCGACTTTTCGATGGCCGTGAGAATCATCGCGCGCAATGTCGCGATCGGCTATGTGCCCACGCATATCCGCGCGGCATTCGGCGACGCCGGGCTCGTCAGTAAGTCGATTCAGGAGCAGAAGCACGCGACGCGGCTCTTCCTCGCGCATCGTTCGGATGGCGTCGGCAAGGTGCGGGCATGGTGCGTCGACTATCTGATGCGACCGGAATTCAGGGCGTGGTTGTGCGGCGATGCTCCGCAGCAGGGAAGCGCAAGGTGAATTCGATCCACCCGTCCGGCGTGGATTCGGCGGATGCGACGCCGCCATGCAGCCGCATGATCGCCTGAACGATCGACAAGCCGAGTCCGCTCGATTCCGTGAACTCGCTGCGCGCCGCGTCGCCGCGATAAAAGCGGTCGAACAGCTTCGCGAGCTCTTCCTTCTCGATGTGCGCGCCGCGATTGCCCACGACGATGCTCGCGCCTTGTTCATCCGCGTAACCGCGCAGCCGGACCACGGTGCCCGCCGTCGCATAACGCACCGCATTCACGACGACATTGCCGATCGCCCTGCGGCACATGATTGCATTCGCAAGCATTTCGCCTTCGGCCTGGATATCGAACGTGATGCGGCGTTCATCGGCGATGCCTTCGAAGTAAGCGCCGATCGTCTCGAGCGCTTCGCGGATATCGAGCCGCTCCCGTTCGATCTGTTGCTGCTCATGATCCGCCTGCGCGAGAAAGAGAATGTTCTGCGCGATGCGCGCGAGGCGCTCCAGTTCTTCCAGATTCGATTCGAGCACGCTGCGATACTCCGCGACGCTGCGCTCGTGCGCGAGCGTGACCTGCGTTTGACCGACCAACACGCCGATCGGCGTGCGCAGTTCATGCGCGAGATCGGCGGAGAACTGCACCAGACGCTCGTAGCCGTGTTCGAGCCGGTCGAGCATCGCATTGAACGACGCCGCGAGGCTTTGCAATTCGGCGGGCGCATGGGCGACGTCGAGCCGCGCGGACAATCGGTTCGGCGTGATTTCGGCGGCTTTATCGGCCATCAGTTTGAGCGGCATGAGTCCGCGGCTCGTGACCCAGTAAGCGAGCAGCAACGTCACGAGCACCGCGCCGATCACGTTGATCCATACGCGCTTCAGATACGCCGACAACACGATCGCTTCCTGCGTCATCACATGCGCGGCGATGATCTCGACGACCTCGCCGTTCTCGCCGATGCGCGCCTGCGCGCCGACCCAGCGCATCCGCACGCCGTCCGCGCGCGAGCCTTCGTACAGGTCATCGAGTCCGATGGCGCGCGTCACAGGAACGACATCGAGCGGCGGCAACGGCATCTTCTCCGGATTGACGTAGATGAAAGGCCCCGAGCCCGCGCGTCGGAAGAGGATGACGTCCTGACGATCGCCTAGCATCGTTTCGAAGAGCCGAGGTCGCGCTTCGATTTCCTTGATCGTGTAGAGATCGTGCAGAAGCGAGCGGAAATGCTCGACGCGCGCGATCAGCTGGTAATCCGCGCGCGTGGACAGCGCGCGATTCGTCGCGTGATAGAGCGATGCGCCGATCATGCCGACGACGATGCACACGATCACCGCAAACGACAACGCGATACGTACCGCAAGCGAGCGCGATGGCCGGTTCAAGGATTCTCCCCGAACGAATAGCCGATGCTGCGCACCGTATGAATGAGCTTCAGATCGAATGGATTGTCGATCTTCGCGCGCAGCCGCTTCACCGCGACGTCGACGACATTGGTGTCGCTGTCGAAGTTCATGTCCCACACTTCCGATGCGATCAGGGTGCGCGACAGCGCCTCGCCCTGATGCTTGCAAAAGAGATGCAGCAGCGCGAATTCCTTGTTCGTGAGCACGATGTCGATGCCCTTGCGCGTCACCTTGCGACGCAGCACATCCACATGAAGATCCGCGATCTGGAACGTATCGGATCCGCGCATCACGCCGCGTCTGAGCAGCGTGCGAATGCGCAAGACGAGTTCGGTGAAAGAGAAGGGCTTGACGAGATAATCGTCCGCGCCGAGTTCGAGTCCGTGAATGCGGTCCGTCACGTGATCGCGTGCGGTGAGAAAAATGACAGGCAAGTCACGTTTCGCGCGCAAGGCCGACATCACCTGCCAGCCGTCGATGCCCGGCAGCATCACGTCGAGCACGATCAGTTCGTAGGAATTCGCGAGCGCCTGGTGCAGACCGTCCGTGCCGTTGCGAACGAGCTCGACCTGATAGCCGGACTCGATGAGCCCTTTCTTCAGGTAGTCGCCTGTCTTGCGGTCGTCTTCGATAACGAGGATGGTCATGCTCGCACTGCATTCGATGGATTGCCGACATTCTAGCCAGAGCGCGCGCGACGCTCGCAAAGATGACAAAAAAGTCATCGAGAGGTCATCGATCGATCAGCGGCGCGTCGCTACCATGCCCTCGAAATCTCAACGACTCGCGAGGCTCGACGACGTGCAAATCCAACCGTTATGGCTGCGCATCACGCACTGGCTCAACGCGTTCGCCGTGTTGATCATGGTGACGAGCGGCTGGCAGATCTACAACGCATCGCCGATTTTCAAATCGCTGACCTTCTCGTCCGCGATCACGCTCGGCGGCTGGCTCGGCGGCGCGCTGCAATGGCATTTCGCGGCGATGTGGCTGCTGGTCGCGAATTTTATCGTGTACATCGCGATGAATCTCTTCACCGGACGCCTGCGCCGCCGCATGTTTCCGCTCTCCGTCAAGAGCATTTTCACCGACGCCTTCGCCGCGCTACGCGGCAAGCTCGGTCACGACGATCTCACGCATTACAACGCGGTGCAGAAGTTCGCGTATCTCGCGGTGATCGTGGACATCGCGATCGTGATCCTGTCGGGACTCGCGGTGTGGAAGTCGGTGCAGTTTCCCTTGCTTCGCACGTTGATGGGCGGTTACGACAACGCTCGCATCGTGCACTTCTTCGGCATGAGTTTTCTCGTGGCGTTCTTCGTCGTGCACGTCGCGATGGTCGCGCTCGTGCCGCGCTCGCTCGTGCTGATGATCCGAGGTCGCTAACACATGTCGCTCAAGCTATTCAAATCGAGACCCGACGCTGAACTCATCATCAAGGATGCCGCGAAGGAACTGAAGGCGCCGGCGCGCCGTTTGTTCGGCAAGCGCATTCTTTCGCTGGGCGGCCTCGCGATGCTGTCGGGCTGCAACATCACCGACGACAAATCGGTCAACGCGATGCTGCGCCGCATTTCATCCTTCAACGACGACATGCAGGCGTTGCTATTCGACCCGAACCAGCTCGCGCCGACTTATCCCGACTCGATGATCACGCGGCCGTTTCCGTTCAACGCGTTCTATGACATCGATGAAGTGCCCGAAGTCGATCCATCGACATACAAGCTGGAGATTGGCGGCCTAGTCAAAGGCAAGCGTGTGTGGACGCTCGACGAACTGCACGCGATGCCGCAGGAAAGCCAGGTGACACGGCATATCTGTATCGAAGGCTGGAGTGCGATCGGCAAGTGGGGCGGCGTGCGATTCGCGCAAATCCTCGCGCGTGCAGGCGCCGATACGAGCGCGAAATACGTGGCCTTTCATTGCGCCGACAACTACTCGACGAGCATCGACATGCCGACCGCGCTGCACGCGCAGACGCTGCTCACGCTCACCTACGACGGCCAGATTTTGCCGGCGAAGTACGGCTTCCCGATGAAGCTGCGCATGCCGACCAAGCTCGGTTACAAGAATCCGAAGCACATCGTCGCGATCACTGTGACGAACGATTATCCCGGCGGCTATTGGGAGAACCAGGGCTACAACTGGTTCGGCGGTTCCTGAAGCCTTTGCTTTCATCACCAGAAGGAGATTGCATGTCGATTCGACTCAAACTTGGCGTCAGCATCGTGACGCTCGCACTCGCATCCGCGGCTCTTGCTCAGACGCCCGCCGCGAAACCCGCGCGCATTCGCGGCGATATCGTGTCGCTGTCGGGCGATACGCTGACCGTTCATCGACGCAGCGGCGACACCGTGAAGATCGCCGTCAAGGCAGATACGCCCGTCACCGCGCTGAAGAACATCAAGCTGCAGGACATCAAGCCGGGCTCGTTCGTCGGCACGGCTGCGACCACCGGCACCGACGGCAAGCTCACCGCGACCGAGGTACTCGTGTTCCCGGAAGCCGCGCGCGGCACAGGCGAAGGCCACTATGAATGGGATCTCGGACCGAAGAGTTCGATGACCAACGCGAACGTCGACCAGGTCGTGCAAGGCACGAGCGGCCGCGATCTGAAGCTCTCGTACAAGGGCGGCGCGAACTCGGTGACCGTACCGGAGAACGTGCCCGTTGTGACGTTCGCCCCCGCGACGCACGATGACCTGAAGCCCGGAAAGAAAGTGTTCGTCGTCGCGACTCCGGCTGGTTCGGACTTCGCGGCGCAACGCATCGTCGTGGAGAAGGATGGCGTCGCGCCGCCGATGTAAGCGTCCCCTTCGACAAAGTCCCTGCACGCGCCCGCCGATCATCGATCGCGGGCGTTTGTCATTCCAGCGTCGTGCGTATATGCCTCACGCTCGACACCGTGTCGTCGAAACGCGCGTTGCCGAGCTTGCGCTTCATGCGCCGCGTGACCTCAGAGCTGACCGCGCCGATGCGCTTCATCATCGCGACCGCGGAATCGGTCGGATGAATGGCGGATTCGCGGCCATCGCGTTCAGTGGACCAGCGCTCGACGAGCCCCAGTTTCGCCAGTCCGTCGAGCGTGCGCGTGGCAGTGGGGCGCGTGATCGCGAGTGCATCGGCAAGCGTGCCTTGAAGCTGCCCGGGATGCTCGACAACCGCGCGCAACATGAACGCCTGCGACGGCGTGAGTCCGAACGGCTTGAACGCTTTGGCCCATTCGCGTTCGAGTGCGCGCGCGAGTGCGGTGGTGTTGAAATAAAGGCATTGGTCGAACATACGGGTCACCGTCGTGTCATGTAATTCGATCTGCAACTATCGATTGAACGTAGCGCGCGTCAGCAGATTTTACGTGGCCGCGATACCATGGCCGTCTGCGTCATATGGTCCGGCGCAAGCAACGTTGGCCACGCCACTCTCAAGGAGACATGCATGAGCAACACTCGTTCCGACCTTCCGGCTTATCCGAATACCCGGCTTTATATCGACGGCGCGTGGCGCGACGGTTCGCGCGACACGGCCGTCATCAATCCGGCGAACGAAGCGGAGATCGGCCGTCTTGCGCTCGCGGGCGAAGCCGAGCTTTCGCTCGCCGCCGACGCCGCCGCGCGCGGTTTCAAGGAATGGCGCAAGGTTTCGCCCTACGAGCGCAGCAAGCTGATGCGTCGCGCGGCGCAGAACATTCGCGAGCGTGCGGAACAGATCGCCGCCATCATGACGATGGAGCAGGGCAAGCCGTTCGGCGAGGCGCGCATCGAAACGCTGTCGGCAGCGGACATCATCGAATGGTTCGCGGAAGAAGGGCGCCGCACGTATGGCCGCGTGATTCCGTCGCGAACGGATGCCGTGCGTCAGATCGTGACGCGTGAGCCGGTCGGTCCGGTCGCCGCGTTCACGCCGTGGAATTTCCCTATCAATCAGGCGGTGCGCAAGGTATCGGCCGCGCTCGCGTCGGGTTGCTCGGTCGTGCTCAAAGGCCCCGAGGAAACGCCCGCAAGCTGCGCGGCGCTCGTGCAGGCTTATGCCGATGCGGGCCTGCCCGCCGGCGTGCTGAATCTCGTCTTCGGTGTGCCCGCCGATGTCTCGAAGTATCTGATCGCGCATCCCGCGATCCGCAAGATTTCGTTCACCGGTTCGACGCCCGTCGGCAAGCTGCTTGCGTCGCTCGCGGGCGAGCACATGAAGCGCGTGACGATGGAACTGGGTGGCCACGCGCCGGCCATCGTGTTCAAGGACGCCGACATCCCCCGCGCCGCGAAGATGCTCGCATCGGCGAAATTCCGCAACGCGGGTCAGGTCTGCATCTCGCCGACGCGCTTTCTCGTCGAAGAATCCGCGTATGACGAGTTCGTGCAGCACTTCGTCGCCACCGCGAGCGCGGTGAAAGTGGGCAACGGTCTCGACGATGGCGTTCAGATGGGTCCGCTCGCGAACGGCCGCCGCCTCGAAGCGATGGAACGCCTCGTCGCCGATGCGCGCGAGCACGGCGCGAAGGTGTTGACGGGCGGCGAGCGCATCGGCCGCGAAGGCTACTTCTTCGCGCCGACCGTGCTGACCGATGTGCCGCTCTCCGCGCGCATCATGACCGAAGAGCCGTTTGGCCCGATCGCGCCGATCGCATCGTTCAAGTCGTATGACGAAGTGATCGCCGAGGCCAATCGCCTGCCTTATGGGCTTGCCGCTTACGCTTACACGAGCTCTGCGGCGACGTCAGCGGCGGTGTCGGACGATATCGAAAGCGGCATGCTCTCGATCAATCACCACGGCCTCGCATTGCCGGAGACGCCGTTCGGCGGGGTCAAGGATTCGGGCTACGGCTCGGAAGGCGGCAGCGAAGCGATGGAAGCGTATCTCGTCACGAAGTTCGTGACGGAGCATCGTTGATTCGCGAGTCGGTAGGTTAGTTGGACGGCGGCCCTTCGACGGGCCGCTTTCCTTGATGATCCGATAGTTTGGATGACGAATGAGCGCGGTATGAATCGTCATCGAACAAAGCTACAGGAGCCAGCAAGTGACGCAATCGAAACAACCGACGATCGCAATTCTCGGCGCAGGCAGCATGGGATCGGCCATTGGCCGTACATTGACGCAAGGCGGTGCGCGCGTGCTGACATCGCTCGAAGGACGCAGCGCGGCGAGCGCAGCGCGTGCGCGCGAAGCCAGCATGGAAGATGCAAGCCTCGACGATCTCGTGGCGTGCGACTTCATTCTGTCGATCGTGCCGCCCTCGGTCGCTGTCGATACCGCGCAGCGCCTCGCTCCTCTGTTCGAACGCGCGAGCGCGCAGCCCGTCTACATCGACTGCAATGCGATCAATCCCGCTACCGTCGGCCAGATCGAGCGCGCGCTCGAACCGACGCGCACGCCGTTCGTCGATGCATCGATCATCGGTCAGCCATCGGCGCCGAAGTTCTACATGTCGGGACCGCATGCGAAGCGCACTCAGCTACTCGCCGATCACGGTCTCGTCGTGCGCGTGCTCGACGGCCCGAACGGCGCCGCATCCGCGCTCAAGATGTCGTATGCGGGCATCACGAAAGGGCTGACGGCGCTCGGCTCGGCGATGGCGCTCGCCGCGATGCGCAACGGCGCGGGCGATGCGCTTCTCAGCGAACTCGCGGCGAGCCAGCCCGCGCTTGCCGCGTGGCTCGCGGGCAATGTGCCGCGCATGCCGCCGAAGGCCTATCGCTGGGTCGCGGAGATGGAAGAGATCGCGGAGTTCGTCGGCGACGAGTTCGCGGAGCATCGCATCTACGAAGGCGCGGCCGGACTTTACGCGCGGCTTGCGAAAGACAAGGACGCGACGGACGCGCTCGAACGTTTCTTCAGCGAACGTCGTTAAGCGCGCGCGGCCGCGGTTTCCGTCATGTACTCGAAGAAGCGCGCCGCGCGCCGGTCGCCCGCATAGGCCGAATTGATGCGCACCCACGCACACGCCTCGCCGTTCGGGCGGTAATAGCTGCCCGGCGCGAGCGTGACGCCGAACTTCACGGCTTCGTCGACGAGCACGGATGAATCGTCGATGCCGGGCACTTTCGCCCATACGAAGTTGCCGCCGCTCGGCTCGTCGAACACGTCCCATCCATAGCCTTCGAGCGTTTGCACCGCGCTCGACAGCGAATCGCGCACGCGCTTGCGCAAGCGCTCCAGATACTTGCGATACGTGCCGCGCTCCAGCAGGCCCGCCGCGACGCTTTCGGCGAAGCGCGTGCCGCCGAGACTCGTCAGCACCTTTACGTCGACGAGATTCTTCACGAGCTCGCGATTCGCCGCGAGATAGCCGATGCGCAGCGACGACGACAAGGTCTTCGACAAGCCGCCCACATAGATCACGCGATCGAGCTGATCGAGCGATGCCAGCCGTTGCGTCGGCACGGCCTGGAAGTCGGCGTAGATATCGTCCTCGACGATGGAAAAGCCGTGCTGGGTCGCGAGTTGCAGCAGCTTGAACGCGACTTGCGGCGCGACATTCGTCGCAGTCGGGTTCTGGAACACGGTGTTGATGAAGAAAAGCTTCGGCTGATGCTGCTTCAGCAGTTCTTCCGCGACGTCGATGTCGGGTCCGTTCGCGAGCCGCGGCACGCCGACGAGCCGCACGCCCTGCAGCTTCAGGAGCCCGAAGAGATTGTAGTAACCGGGATCCTCGACGAAGACCGTATCGCCCGGCTTCAGCATGTAGCGCACGACGAGATCGAGCGCCTGGCTCGCGCCGTTCGTGATCATCACGTTGGGAAGATCGGCGTCGATGCCGAGCGCGTTGATCCGCATCGTGACTTGCTGACGCAAATCGGTGTCGCCGTGGGGAATCGCGTAATCGATCACGCTCGATACGTCGGTGCGCGACGCCTGACGGATCGCCTGCGTCAGGCCGTCCACATCGCGCCATGCCTCGGGAATGAAGCCGCTCGACAACTTCAGCGTCTCGCCGGGATAGTTGAACTGCTGGAGGATCTGGTTCGATTCCTCTTCGGCCAGACGCGGATCGCAATTGCCCGCGTTGCTGTCGCGTTCATCGACGTGATTCGCCACATAGAACCCGGAGCCGTGCTTCGGCTGAATGAGCCCGCGCGACGCGAGACGGTCGTAAGCCTCGATCACCGGAAAGCGGCTGATGCGCTGCTCGGCGGCAAGCTGACGAATCGACGGCAGCTTCGCGCCCGCGAGCACGCGGCGCGAGCGGATCATCGCTTCGATCTGACTGACGATCTGTTCGGTCAGCGGCACGCCGGTGCCGCTGTCGATGTGAAGCGGAAGTGCATTCATGATGTCTGAAACTGTTCAGTGATTTGCTGTGAACAGTTCGAGTTCGCTGTTCGCCAGTGTCGTCTTGCCATTCGAACGCATCCGAAAACCCGCGTCAAGACTGGCCGAATGGCTAGCTAGAGTGTTTTTAAAGTGTCAGATCGATGCGAACTGTTCGGTCAATTTGGCTTAACAGTTTCGGTCAAACTGTTCACAAGTGTTCATTCAAGCTGTTCGCAATCGGTCGAATAATAGGATCAACGGCTGCTCTTGCATCTCTGTCGGGCGGCCTATCAGTTACGCGATCTGAAGGAGCGGCATCATGCGTGAAATCCGGACATTCGAACTCGACGGGCGCGATGCGCCTACGCGCTGGGTGATCGATCGGCCCCAAACGCTGCGCGTGACGCGCGGGCAAATCTGGCTGACCATCGAAGGCGGCGCCGACGATTACTGGCTGGACGCGGGCGCGTCCGTCGAACTGAAGCCTTACACGACGATCTGGGTCAGCGGGACGACGGACGCCAGCTGGTTCTCGATGTCGTCCGATTCGACGCGGGCGGGCGCGCGTCGCCTGAGGGAGATGGTGCGCGCGTTGTTCGCCCGCCGGACGACGTGGCCGCGCATCGCGATCTCCAAAGCGTAGGGAGCCAAAGAAGGGCGAAAAAAAACCCGGCCGTGGCCGGGTCCAATGTTCCCGCGCTCTTTCGAGCGCGGTCACCTGCAAAACTGCTTGAGCCTTTTACGCCGCGAGCAGCGAGCGCAGCACGAACGGCAGAATTCCGCCGTGCTTGTAGTAGTCGACTTCGATCGGCGTATCGATACGCAGCAGCACCTGCACGCGATCGTCCTTGCCGTCCTTGCGATGGATCACGAGCGTGACTTCCTGCTGCGGCTTGAAGTCGTCGCCGAGACCTTCGATGTCGTACGTCTCTTCGCCGGTGATGTTCAGCGACTGCACGCTGTCCGAGCCCTTGAACTGCAGCGGCAGCACGCCCATGCCGACGAGGTTCGAGCGATGGATACGCTCGAAGCTGCGCGCGACCACGGCCTTTACGCCGAGCAGTTGCGTGCCTTTCGCCGCCCAGTCGCGCGACGAACCCGTGCCGTACTCTTCGCCCGCGAACACGATGGTCGGCGTATTGGCGGCGATGTACTTCATCGCTGCGTCGTAGATGGACAGTTGCTCGCCGCTCGGCTGATGAATCGTCAGGCCGCCCTCGACGCGCGTGCCGTCGGCCTTCGCCGGGATCATCAAATTCTTGATGCGGACGTTCGCGAAGGTGCCGCGCATCATCACGTCGTGATTGCCGCGACGCGAGCCGTAGCTGTTGAAGTCGGCCTTCTGCACGCCGTTCGCCTTCAGCCACACGCCGGCCGGCGAGGTTTCCTTGATCGAACCCGCCGGGCTGATGTGGTCGGTCGTCACGGAATCGCCGAAGATGCCGAGCGCGCGCGCGCCCTTGACCGCGGGAATCGAATCGGCTGGCTTCATCGAGAATTCGCTGCCAAAGAACGGCGGCTCGGCGATGTACGTCGACTTCGGCCAGTCATAGACCTGGCCGCTTTCGCCCGCGATCTTGCTCCACAGGTCGCCTTCCTTCGTGAGCTGAGAGTAGTTCTCGCGGAACGCCTTCGCGTCGAGCGCGAACTTGAGCAGCGCATGAACTTCGTCGCTCGTCGGCCAGATGTCGCCGAGATAGATGTCGCGGCCGTCCGTGCCCTTGCCGACCGGCTCGGTCATCAGATCGCGCGTGATGTTGCCAGCGATCGCGTAGGCGACGACGAGCGGCGGCGAGGCCAGGAAGTTCGCGCGGATGTTCGGGTGAATGCGCGCCTCGAAGTTGCGGTTGCCCGACAGCACGGCTGCCGCGACGACGTCGTTCTTCGTGATGGCATCGTTCAGTTCGGGCGTCAGATCGCCCGCATTGCCGATACACGTCGTGCAACCGTACGCGGCGAGCGTGAAGCCGAGCTTGTCGAGATAGGGCAGGAGGCCCGTCTTCGTCAGATATTCGGTGACGATGCGCGATCCCGGCGCGAGCGACGTCTTGATGTGCGGCGCGACCGTCAGACCCGCTTCGACGGCCTTCTTCGCCAGCAAGCCGGCGGCGAGCAGCACGCTCGGGTTCGACGTGTTCGTGCACGACGTGATCGCGGCGATCAGCACGTCGCCGTTCTTGAGATTCACGCCGTCGGCCGTCGTGTAGTTCGCTTCGAGCTCGGCGGCCTTCTTGTTGAAGCCGTTTTCGCCCACCGGCTTCGAGAACAGGTCGATGAACGTGCTCTTCACATTGCCGATTTCGATGCGGTCTTGCGGACGCTTCGGACCAGCCAGCGACGGCGCGACCGTGCCCAGATCGAGCGTGAGCGTCTTGGTGTAGTCGATTTCGCCGGCCTTCGGCACGCCCCACAGCTTCTGCGCCTTGAAATACTGCTCGAACGCGGCGATTTCGGCGTCGGTGCGGCCCGTGCCCTTGAAGTAGTCGATGGTCTTTTCATCGACGGGGAAGAAGCCCATGGTCGCGCCGTACTCGGGCGCCATGTTGCCGATGGTCGCGCGATCCGGCACGCCGATCGACGCCGTGCCTTCGCCGAAGAACTCGACGAACTTGCCGACGACCTTCTCCTTGCGCAGCATTTCGGTGATGGTCAGCACGAGGTCGGTCGCCGTGCAGCCTTCGCGCAGCTTGCCCTTCAGCTCCACGCCGACGACGTCCGGCGTCAGGAAATACACCGGCTGGCCGAGCATGCCCGCTTCCGCTTCGATGCCGCCCACGCCCCAGCCGACCACGCCGATGCCGTTGATCATCGTCGTGTGCGAGTCGGTGCCGACGAGCGTGTCCGGATAGTAGACGCCGTCCTTCTGATGCACGCCGCGCGCGAGGTATTCGAGGTTCACCTGGTGCACGATACCGATGCCGGGCGGCACGACCTTGAACGTGTCGAACGCCTGCATGCCCCACTTCATGAACTGGTAGCGCTCGTTGTTGCGCTGAAATTCCAGCTTCATGTTCAGATCGAGCGCGTTCGGCTCGCGGAAGTGATCGATCTGCACCGAGTGATCGACGACGAGATCCACCGGTACGAGCGGCTCGATCGCTTTCGGATCCTTGCCCGCGCGCTTCGCGACGCCGCGCATCGCGGCGATGTCGGCGAGCAGCGGCACGCCGGTGAAGTCCTGCAGCACGACACGCGCGACGACGAACGGAATTTCATCGACGCGAGCGGCATTCGGCTTCCAGTTCGCAAGCTGTTCGATGTGTTCTTCGGAAATCTTCTTGCCATCGTAGTTGCGCAGCACCGATTCGAGCACCAGACGAATCGAAACCGGCAGACGCTGAATCTTGACCTTCAGCGCGTCGCCGAGTTGCGGCAGCGAGTAGAACTTGCCTTTGCCGGAACCGCTGTCGAATTCCTTGAGCGTGTTGTGGAGATTGTGGGCCATGGTTATTTTCCTTGGACTAAGACGAGGAAATTGCGCTGCTTAAATCACGTACAGATCGACATATTCATTGACCGGCATCGCTTCGAGCGTTGCCTGATCGAGCGATACCGCGAGGATCGCTTGCTGCTGCTTCTGCGGGAAACGGCGCGCCAGATTCGTCCTGAACTTCTCGACGAGCAGCGGTATGCCGTCCGCGCGACGACGCTTGTGACCGATCGGATAGTCCACTTCGACTTCGGCGAGCTTCGATCCGTCGTTGAATTCGACGGTCAATGCATTCGGGATCGAGCGCTTGTCCGGATCGAAATAGTCCTTCGTGAACTGCGGGTCTTCCACGCATTCCATCTTCGCGCGCAGCACGTCGATGCGCGGGTCCTGCGCGACGGAATCTTCGTAATCGGCCGCGGTGAGGCGGCCGTGAATCAGCGGCACCGCGACCATGTACTGAATGCAGTGATCGCGGTCCGCGGGGTTGTCGAGCGGCCCCTTCTTGTCGATGATGCGCAGCGCGGCTTCGTGCGTGCGAATCGTGATCTTGCGGATGTCATCGACGGATTTGCCGGCTTGCTCGAGCTCGCCGTGCAGCGTCATTGCCGCTTCGACGGCCGTTTGCGCATGGAATTCCGCGGGAAACGAAATTTTGAACAGCACGTTCTCCATCACATACGAGCCGTACGGACGCTGGAACGCGAACGCGTTGCCCTTGAAGAGCACGTCGTAAAAGCCCCATGTTTCAGCGGTCAAAACCGACGGATAACCCATCTCGCCGGTCTTCGCGATCAGCGCGAGGCGCACGGCGCGCGAGGTTGCATCGCCCGCTGCCCACGACTTGCGCGAGCCCGTGTTCGGCGCGTGGCGATACGTGCGCAACGCGTGACCATCGACGAAGGCGAGCGACACCGCGTTGACGAGTTCGTCGCGCGTGAGGCCGATCATCTGCCCGACGACCGCGGTGGAGGCCACTTTGACGAGCAAAACGTGATCGAGACCGACCTTGTTGAACGAATTCTCGAGCGCGATGCAGCCTTGAATTTCGTGCGCCTTGACCATCGCGATCAAAACGTCTTTCATGACGAGCGGCTTCTTGCCTGACGCGATCGCGTTGCGCGAAAGCCAGTCCGCCGTGGCGAGGATGCCGCCGAGGTTATCCGACGGATGACCCCATTCGGCGGCGAGCCACGTATCGTTGAAATCGAGCCAGCGGATCATTGCGCCAATGTTGAAGGCGGCCTGAACGGGGTCGAGTTGAAACCGGGTGCCTGGCACCTTCGCACCGTTGGGGACGATCGTGCCCGGCACGATCGGTCCCAGCAGCTTGGTGCAGGCGGGGTACGAAAGGGCTTCGAGTCCGCAGCCGAGCGTGTCGATCAGGCAGTTGCGCGCCGTTTCGAGCGCAAGCGTGCTGTCGACACTGTAGTCGAGCACGTAGTCGACTATTTCGACGAGTACCTTGTCCGGCTCGGGCCGGACATTGGAAATCGGTGCGGACATCGAGGGATTCCTGATTTAAGTGCCGAGCTAACTTACTCCGCGTTCTTGATCAGCGCGTTCGATTGGGTCGGCGCTGCGCCGCCCGCTGCCATTTCGGGCGTCATGCACTCGTCGGCGAGGCGCGACGAGTCCTTGTCCGAGAACAGCATTGCTTTGGTCGGGATCACGACGAGATCCATGCCCGATGCCGAATCGTGGAAACGATCCGCACCGGTCGTCGTGTCCTGACGCGGCAGCTTGTAATCCTTCTTGGCCCAGTTCACGGTGACGATTGCGTCACGCTTCATGTCGCCTTTCAGGTAGAAAGCGTTGCCGTCCTTGCACGACCACTTCACTGCACCTTCGGGAATCGGATCAACCTTGGCCGCCGCGGCCGCTTCGGCCTTGGGGCTGCGCTTGATCAGGCGGCGCGCCGGAGCGGGACGCTTGGCCGTGGTTTTGGCCTTGCTGGCATCGGTCGCGGTCGCAGCGAAGGCGTCGGCGCTGACGAAGACGCTCGTCGTAGCCAGCGTGCCGGCGATTGCAGCGATCAGAAGTTTGTTCATCGAAAAAAACCTTTCAAAAACATTGGGGTTGGATGGCGTTTGCCGCGCGGGGTGGATTTCCTCATCGTGAAATCCGATCGCGCAGTCCGCTATTTTCGCTTATTTATCGGGACGAACTTCAAATTCTCCGGACCGGTGTAATTCGCGCTCGGCCGGATGATCTTGTTGTCGATGCGTTGCTCGATGATGTGCGCACTCCATCCCGACGTGCGCGAGATCACGAAGAGCGGCGTGAACATTGCGGTCGGCACGCCCATCATGTGATATGAAACCGCGCTGAACCAGTCGAGGTTCGGGAACATCTTCTTCGCGTCCCA
>NZ_JALQDP010000027.1:0-4098 GCF_023631165.1 Caballeronia sp. AZ1_KS37
GCCGCGCAACGCCTTCAGCTTCGTCTTGTATGCCTTCAGTTCGGCGGCGTTCGGCAGCTTGCCGTGCACGAGCAGATACGCGATCTCTTCGAACTCGGACGTCGTCGCGACATCGAGAATGTCGTAGCCGCGATAGTGCAAGTCGTTGCCCGTCTTGCCGACGGTGCACAGCGCGGTGTTGCCCGCCGTCACGCCCGACAGCGCGACGGATTTCTTCGGCTTGAATGCGCCGGTTGCGGGTGCTTCGGTCGATGCCTGATCGGTCATTGTCTCTAGTCTCCTTTGCACGCTCGCGATGCGGCGTTATTTGTCTTGTCGAGATGATGATTTGAAAAACGGCGCGCATTCGTCGGGCAGCGTCTGGCCGGTCGCGTGCGCGCGGCGCAGCACGGACCAGTAATAGCGATAACTCGCGCGATCGTGCAGCGTATCGCCATGCCGCGTCGGGCCCCACTGTGCGCGCTGTGCCGCAAGCAGAATCTGCGCCGCGAGCGCGATTTCATCGGCGCGCGGCGAGAAGGCCTCGACGATCGGCCTGATCTGATCCGGATGGATGCTCCACATGCGCGTATAGCCGAACGCGTTGCGCGCGCGTGCCGCATCGTTCGCGACGACGCTCATGTCGCGCACTTCCGTCGATACGTTGTGCGACGGCACCTTGCCGTGCGCGTGACACGCGGCCGCGATCTCCAGCTTCGCGCGCTGCACGAGCGGATGATCGAACTGGCCGGGCGAGCGCATCGCGGTATCGGGAATGGCGCCGTTGTGCGCCGAGACGAAGTCCATCAGGCCGAAGCTCAGCGATTCGACGCCCCGCAGCGCTGCCAGTTCGAACGCTTGCGCGAGCGCGCCGTGCGTCTCGATCAGCAGATGGCAGGGAATCGGTTGCTCGATGCCGAACTCGCGTCGCGTTGCTTCGATGAACGCGACCATTTCGGTGGCATCGGCGGCGCTGCGGATTTTCGGCAGCATGATGAACGCGGGCGCTTTCTTCGCGCGACGCAGGATGATGCGAACGTCGTCGCGCCACGCACGATGATCGAAGTCGTGGATGCGCACGCCCACGCGCCCGAAGCGGTCGTCCTCGCCACCGACGAACGACGCAACCATTTCCGCATGTTCGGCCTCGTGACCGACTTGCGCCCCGTCTTCGCAATCGAGCGTGATGTCGAACACCGGACCGAGTTGCGCCTGCAGCGCCAGGGATTTGCGGATCAGCTTCTCGCTGCCGGCGTAATGATCACAGGTCGGAAGCACGGCGGGTTGCGCTTCGCCGTCAAACAGCACTTCGGCGGGAGTGAGAGCAGGCATCGTCGGCGTCGGGTCCGATTGGAAGTTGGGAAATTCCATCTTGCTCGATGATTCGAACACGCTCGATGTTTTTCAAGCGCGTTCGAATCATGCACGAACGCCGCGTAGCGTTCGCGCAGACGGGAAGCCTTTGCAGACTCCCCCTTGAACGACGTACTTACTTGCCCAGCAGATGCGAAACGCCGTCGCGCTCTTCGAGCAGCTCGTTCAGCGTGCCGTCCATCTTCTCGCGCGAGAACGCGTCGATTTCGAGGCCTTCGACGCGCTTGTACTCGCCGTTTTCGCACGTGACGGGCACGCCGTAGATGATGTCTTCCGGAATGCCGTACGAGCCGTCCGACGGAATGCCCATCGTGACCCACTTGCCGTTCGTGCCGAGCACCCAGTCACGCACGTGATCGATCGCAGCATTCGCCGCCGATGCCGCCGACGACAGGCCGCGCGCTTCGATAATCGCCGCGCCGCGCTTGCCGACGGTCGGGATGAACGTGTTGCGGTTCCACTCGTCGTCGTTGATGAGCTTCGTCAGGCTCTCGCCTTCCGCCGTTGCGAAACGGAAGTCCGGGTACATCGTCGGCGAGTGGTTGCCCCACACGGCGAGCTTTTCGATCGACGCGACCGGCTTGCCCGACTTGGCCGCCAGTTGCGACAGCGCGCGGTTGTGGTCCAGACGCAGCATGGCGGTGAAGTTCTTCTTCGGCAGATCCGGCGCCGACTTCATCGCGATGTAAGCGTTCGTGTTCGCCGGGTTGCCGACGACCAGCACCTTCACGTCGCGGCTCGCGACATCGTTCAGCGCCTTGCCCTGAACCGTGAAGATCTCGGCGTTCGCCGACAGCAGGTCCTTGCGCTCCATGCCCTTCGAACGCGGACGTGCACCGACCAGCAACGCGACGTCGGCGTCCTTGAACGCGACCTTGGGGTCGTCCGTGACGACCACGCCCGCGAGCAGCGGGAATGCGCAATCTTCCAGCTCCATCACGACGCCCTTCACGGCGGCTTGCGCTTGCGGCAGATCGAGCAACTGAAGAATCACGGGCTGGTCTTTGCCGAGCAGATCGCCATTGGCGATGCGGAACAGCAGCGAGTAGCCGATTTGACCTGCGGCGCCGGTTACGGCAACGCGCTTTGCGGACTTAGCCATTGAGAACTCTCCTGGACGGTGCGTGGAACGCTAGGGAAAAACGCCATTTTATGCGCGTTACGCAAAGCGTTGATGAAGACATGCCGGCCATGCCGTGCCCAAACGCTTCGAAGCTCGACCGAGCGTTCGCGCCCGTGCCGTGCATCGGCGTTACGGCTTGACCGTCATGCCATGAATCCTTCTCTTCGAGCGAGAGGCGTGCGGAGTGTTCTGGAAGGACGCGGTGATTTCGCTTGGGTCTGACGGCAACGCGCCCATACGAGACGGCGCTTGACGTTGCGAGGCGAGGGGCAGGCAGCGGCGCGCGAATCGAGTGGCCGATCGGCGTGAGGCGAAAGCGAAAGGGCGTGCCTGGCGGTATGTTGCACGCTGCGCCGGATGCCGTGTTCAGAGCGTACTCAAGGCGAAAAGGGCCATGATAAAACGCGCTGAGCGGCGGTTCCCGTGCTTTCGCAACGACCCGCAAACCCTTGCTCGACAAGGAGTGTAGGAGCCGTCCGAGGTAAAGTCAACACTATCTTATGTCTTATATAAGACATAGGAATCTTCGGGAAAAGTCTGGACGCACGGCGGGCCTTGTGTTGAAATGCGCGGCATGAATTCCAACCCGGCGAGCACGACGACCCCCAACGGCACTGCACCGGCGGCTGAGGCCGCGAGCACGCCGTCGCCGACGTTCAGCCCGCTGTATCAGCAAATCAAGGCGCTCATCACGCAAGGACTCGAGTCCGGCGAATGGAAGCCTGGCGAAATCATCCCGAGCGAGGTCGAGCTGGCCGCGCGCTACAAGGTGAGCCAGGGCACCGTCCGCAAGGCGATCGATGAACTCGCCGCCGACAATCTTCTCGTTCGACGTCAGGGCAAAGGCACGTTCGTTGCGACGCACAACGAAGACCGCGTGCAGTTCCGCTTCCTGCGCCTTCTGCCCGACGATGGCGACGTCCATCCTCACGTAAGCCGTCTGCTCGAATGCAGGCGCCTGCGCGCGCCGGCGGAGATCGCGCGCCAACTGGATTTGAAGCCTGCCGACCCCGTCGTTCTTATCAAGCGCTTGTTGCAGTTCGATGGCGTGACGACCGTGTTCGACGAAATCTGGCTGCCGGGCGCGGTGTTTCGCGGACTCACGGCCGAGCGTCTCGCCGAGTACAAGGGTCCGCTCTACGCGATGTTCGAGACGGAGTTTGGCACGCGCATGATCCGCGCGACCGAGAAGATCCGCGCCGTCGCCGCCGATGAAACCGTCGCGCAGTTCCTCGATGTGGCGCAGGGATTTCCGCTGTTATCGGTCGAGCGCGTGTCCTATACCTATGGCGATCGGCCTGTCGAAGTGCGTCGCGGATGGTACGTCACGACCGGCTATTTTTATCAGAACGACTTGAGTTGATCGAGTGAAGAACGGGCCGCGAGCACTGGCTGAGTGCTCGCGGAACACGCACGTTAGCAGGCCCATTCTCGCGCATGGAGCAACGGTCTTTTAGAGGACTTCTCGCTGCAGCGCGATATAAAAAGGCGCTAAAATCGCGGATTAGTGTGTTAACAAGTTGGGGTCTAGCATGGCAGAAGCCGTAAAAAAACCAAGGCCGGAATACCGGAACATCGGGATCGGTCAGATCGCGAAGTATCGCTTGCCGCTGGCGGGCAAG
>NZ_JALQDP010000028.1:0-193959 GCF_023631165.1 Caballeronia sp. AZ1_KS37
ACGTGTGCCCGAAGGGGCTCAACCCGACCAAGGCGATCGGCAAGATCAAGGAATTGATGGTGCGACGGGCGGTTTGAAATGGACGAATCTCACCAGTCCGACCCTCTTCGCCGCGCGCGCCTTCGTTGGCGCGCAAGGCGCGGCCTGCTGGAAAACGATCTGATCTTCGATCGTTTCTTCAGCCGATATGAGCATGACCTCAGCGACGCCGACGTGGCCGCATTGACCCGCCTGCTGGAGCTGAGCGACAACGAACTGATGGACTTGCTGCTGGCGCGCACGGAGCCTGAAGGCGACTTGGCGACGCCGGACGTAACCCGCTTGCTGGAAATGCTGCGCACCGTGTGATTCCAGCAGGAATTCGCGGAGTTTTGCAAAATAGGCCTGTTGCACTGCACACAGGCCGATAAAACAGTTTTGCCGCGCAGCTTCCGTCGTGCAAATTATCGAAAACCTGTATCCATACTTCGATTGAGGATGTGCTATGACCCCGTCAGATGTTAAAGCCACGCTATCGTTCAGCGACAACTCGCCGAGCGTCGAAATGCCGATCTACAAGGGCACGATGGGCCCGGACGTGATCGACATCCGCAAGTTGTACGGTCAGACCGGCAAGTTCACGTATGACCCGGGCTTCATGTCGACGGCGGCGTGCAATTCGGCGATCACGTATATCGACGGCGACAAGGGCGAACTGCTGTATCGCGGCTACCCGATCGAGCAACTGGCCGTGAACGCGGACTTCCTCGAAACGTGCTATCTGCTGCTGAAGGGCGAACTGCCGAACGAGGCGCAGAACAAGGAATTCGTGGACACCGTCACGCGTCACACGATGGTGCACGAGCAGATGCACTTCTTCTTCCGCGGCTTCCGTCGCGACGCGCACCCGATGGCCGTGCTGACGGCTGCGGTCGGCGCGCTGTCGGCGTTCTATCACGACTCGCTGAACATCAACGATCCGCGTCACCGTGAAGTCTCCGCGATCCGCATGATCGCGAAGCTGCCGACGCTCGTCGCGATGGCGTACAAGTTCAGCATCGGTCAGCCGTTCGTGTATCCGAAGAACGAACTGTCGTACAGCGCGAACTTCATGCACATGATGTTCTCGAACCCGTGCGAAGAGTACAAGGTCAACGACGTGCTCGTGCGCGCTCTCGACCGCATCCTGATCCTGCACGCGGACCACGAGCAGAACGCGTCGACGTCGACGGTGCGTCTCGCGGGTTCGTCGGGTGCGAATCCGTTCGCGTGTATCGCAGCCGGCATCGCATGTCTGTGGGGTCCGGCGCACGGCGGCGCGAACGAAGCCGCGCTGAACATGCTCGAAGAGATCGGCTCGGTCGACAACATTCCTGAGTTCATCAAGCAGGTGAAGGACAAGAACTCGGGCGTGAAGCTGATGGGCTTCGGACACCGCGTGTACAAGAACTACGACCCGCGCGCGAAGCTGATGCGCGAGACGTGCCACGAAGTGCTGAACGAACTCGGCCTGCACGACGACCCGCTCTTCAAGCTCGCGATGGAACTCGAAAAGATCGCGCTGGAAGACGAATACTTCGTGTCGCGCAAGCTGTATCCGAACGTCGACTTCTACTCGGGCATCGTGCAGCGCGCGCTGGGCATTCCGACGTCGATGTTCACCTGCATCTTCGCGATGGCTCGTACGGTCGGCTGGATCGCGCAGTGGAACGAGATGATCGCCGATCCTGAGCAGAAGATCGGCCGTCCGCGTCAGCTGTTCATCGGCCAGACGCCGCGTGAAGCGAAGCCGCTGGCAAAGCGCTAAGCTGATCGAGTTTTAGTTGTATCGAAGCTCCGGCGAGAAATCGCCGGGGCTTTTGCTTTTTGCTCGGCGCGCGCAGAGACGGCGCCGGATTCAATCCGCGAACACCTCCTGCAAGGTATGAAGCGCGTCGGTCAGCGTGTTGTCCGCGATGCTGCCTTCCCGCTTAATGAGCCGCAGCTTGTCCACCGTGCGAATCTGATCCAGAAGAATCAATCCCTGCTTCCGCTTGAAAGCAATGGGAATGCGGAAAGGCGCAGGCTTTCCCTTCGACGACATCGGCGCGACGATGACCGTGCGCAGATGGTCGTGCATCTCCGGCGGCGACACCACTACGCACGGACGCGTTTTCTGAATTTCGCTGCCCAAGGTGGGATCGAGCGCGACCGACCAGACTTCTCCACGCACTACCATTCGAGCTCCCCGTCGTCGTTGCCGAATTCGCCCATGACGAGTCCGTCCTCGCCGCTTTGCGCAATCAGCTTGCTGGCTTCGGCCCAACCTTGACGCGCTTTGTCGCGAGGCCGACGCAGGACGATCGCGTCGTTCTCGACTTCCATGTCGACCTCGTTCTCCAAGCCCAATTGCGCGAGCAGCGGCTTGGGAATCAGGATGCCCTGGGAGTTGCCCATTTTTCTGATGGTGGTTCGCATGTCGTCGACTACTGAAGAGTATGGAAGCACGATGTTATTACCTGTCGAAAGAGCCGTCAATACAATGTTATTACTGCGCGGATCGTGAGCGCTGACGACAGCCTATTGCGCGCATCGTGCGGCGAACATTCGGCCAAATGGCATAGGATCTAAGGACAGCGTCGGGATGCGCTCCAGGTTCAGCCGGGTAGTCGTCATCCGGGTACTGGAACCACTATAATAACTATCTGTTTTTAATGGGTTTTTCCCGTATCCTAGTATCCAATTCTCATCGGGTGGTGGCATAATCGATTCACGAGCCGTACACCGATAAATCCCCGCAGTCACACACGAAAGCGCTCACATGGCACAGACTCTCTACGACAAACTGTGGAATACGCACGTTGTCCACACGGAAGAGGACGGCACCTCGATCCTCTACATCGACCGTCACCTGCTGCACGAAGTGACGAGCCCGCAGGCCTTCGAGGGCCTGAAGCTGGCCGAGCGCCCGGTGTGGCGCATCAGCGCGAATCTGGCGGTGTCCGATCACAACGTGCCGACGACCGACCGCTCGCACGGCATCGCCGATCCGGTTTCGAAGCTGCAAGTCGATACGCTCGACCAGAACTGCGACGCCTTCGGCATCACGCAGTTCAAGATGAACGACCTGCGTCAGGGCATCGTGCACATCATCGGGCCGGAGCAGGGCGCGACGCTGCCGGGCATGACCATCGTCTGCGGCGATTCGCACACGTCCACGCACGGCGCGTTCGGCGCGCTGGCGCACGGCATCGGCACGTCGGAGGTTGAGCACGTGCTCGCGACGCAAACGCTGTTGCAGAAGAAGAGCAAGAACATGCTCGTGAAGGTCGAAGGCCAATTGCCGCGCGGATGCACGGCGAAGGACATCGTGCTCGCGATCATCGGCAAGATCGGCACGGCGGGCGGCACGGGCTACGCGATGGAATTCGGCGGCTCGACCATCCGCGCGCTCACGATGGAAGGCCGCATGACCGTCTGCAACATGGCGATCGAAGCGGGCGCGCGCGCCGGCATGGTCGCGGTCGACGACACGACCATCAACTATCTGAAGGACCGTCCGTACTCGCCGCAGGGCGTCGAGTGGAATCAGGCGGTCGAATACTGGCGTCAGTTCAAATCCGATGACGGCGCGCACTTCGATCGCGTCGTCGAGCTGAATGCCGCCGAGATCGTGCCGCAAGTGACGTGGGGCACGTCGCCGGAAATGGTGACGTCGATCGACGGCCGCGTGCCCGATCCCGACAAGGAAAAAGATCCCGTCAAGCGCGACGCGATGGAACGCGCGCTGAGTTATATGGCATTGCAGCCGAACACGCCGATCGAATCGATCAAGCCGGACAAGATTTTCATCGGCTCGTGCACGAATGCGCGCATCGAAGACTTGCGCGCCGCCGCGTACGTCGTGAAGTCGCTGGGCAAGCGCGTCGCGTCGAACATTCGCCTCGCGATGGTCGTGCCGGGATCGGGTCTCGTGAAGGCGCAAGCCGAACGCGAAGGCCTCGACAAGATCTTCACGAACGCCGGCTTCGAATGGCGCGAGCCGGGCTGCTCGATGTGCCTCGCGATGAACGCCGACCGCCTGGAAGCGGGGGAGCGCTGCGCATCGACGTCGAACCGCAACTTCGAAGGCCGTCAGGGCGCGGGCGGACGCACGCATCTCGTGAGCCCCGCGATGGCCGCCGCCGCCGCGATCGAAGGCCATTTCGTCGACGTACGCAAGCTCGCTTAATCGATCGGGACACTGAGAAAGATCATGGAAAAATTCATTGTGCACAGCGGCCTCGTCGCGCCGCTGGATCGCGAGAACGTCGACACGGACGCGATCATCCCGAAGCAGTTCCTGAAGTCGATCAAGCGCACCGGCTTCGGTCCGAACGCGTTCGATGAATGGCGTTATCTCGACGTCGGTGAGCCCGGACAGGACAACAGCAAGCGTCCGCTCAACCCGGATTTCGTGCTGAATCAGCCGCGTTATCAAGGCGCGTCGATTCTGCTCACGCGCAAGAATTTCGGCTGCGGCAGCTCACGCGAACACGCGCCGTGGGCGCTCGATCAATACGGCTTTCGCGCGATCATCGCGCCGAGCTTCGCGGACATCTTCTACAACAACTGTTTCAAGAACGGTCTCCTGCCGGTCGTGCTGACGGAGCAGCAGGTCGACAAGCTGTTTAACGAGACCTACGCGTTCGTTGGTTTCCAGTTGACGATCGATCTCGAAGCGCAAGTCGTGCGTACCGGCGACGGCACCGAGTATGCGTTCGAAGTGCCGGGCTTTCGCAAGTATTGCTTGCTGAACGGCTTCGACGACATCGGTCTCACGCTGCGTCATGCGGACAAGATCAAGCAATATGAGGCCGAACGCCTCGCGAAGCAGCCGTGGCTGAATAACCGGCTCGTTGGATAACCGCGCATAAAGGAAGCGAAAGATGAAAATTGCAGTTCTCCCCGGCGACGGCATCGGTCCCGAAATCACCGCCGAAGCGGTCAAAGTCCTGAACGCGCTCGGCGAGAAGTTCGAGCTGGAAGAGGCGCCGGTCGGCGGCGCGGGCTACGAGGCGAAGGGGCACCCGCTGCCCGATTCCACGCTGGCGCTCGCGAAGGAAGCCGATGCGATCCTGTTCGGCGCCGTCGGCGACTGGAAGTACGACAAGCTCGAACGCGCGCTGCGTCCCGAGCAGGCGATTCTCGGCCTGCGCAAGCATCTGCAACTGTTCGCGAACTTCCGTCCGGCGATCTGCTATCCGCAATTGACGGGCGCGTCGTCGTTGAAGCCGGAGATCGTGTCGGGTCTCGACATCCTGATCGTCCGCGAATTGAACGGCGACATCTATTTCGGCGCGCCGCGCGGCTTGCGAGAAGCCCCGGACGGCCCGTTCGCGGGCGCGAAGGAAGGCTTCGACACGATGCGCTATTCCGAGCCCGAAGTGCGCCGCATCGCGCACGTCGCGTTTGCCGCCGCGCAAAAGCGCCAGAAGAAGCTGACGAGCGTCGACAAGGCGAACGTGCTCGAAACGTCGCAATTGTGGCGCGACACGATGATCGACGTCGCGAAGGAATATCCGGATGTCGAGCTGTCGCACATGTACGTCGACAACGCCGCGATGCAGCTCGTGAAGGCGCCGAAAGCGTTCGACGTCGTCGTGACCGGCAACATGTTCGGCGACATTCTGTCGGACGAAGCGGCGATGCTCACCGGCTCCATCGGCATGCTGCCGTCCGCGTCGCTCGACAAGAACGACAAGGGCCTGTACGAGCCGTCGCACGGTTCGGCGCCGGACATCGCGGGCAAGGGCGTGGCGAATCCGCTCGCGACCATTCTTTCGGCGGCCATGATGCTGCGCTACTCGCTCGGCAAGACGGAGCAGGCGGATCGCATCGAAAGCGCGGTGAAGAAAGTGCTCGAGCAGGGCTACCGCACCGGCGATATCGCGACGGCGGACGGCAAGGTTGTCGGCACGAAGGAAATGGGCGACGCGGTGCTGAAGGCGCTGTAATCGCGAGAAAGACGATCGGCGCGCTGAAGCATTAAAGCGGCCGATCGTCTCTTTTTACCGATGTTCGCGCACGATCCGCCCGATTTTCACGCATCTGCAGCATGACGCCGTCGAAAACGTCCGGTTATCGTGTATATTGCTTTGCTATGGCGAAGAACTCTCAATTCTCTCTGGATTCCATCGGACGCGGCTCAAAGTCGCTCGCGACGGAACTCGCCATCAGCACGCGCATCGTGGCCACTCGAGCCACGGCTAAAACGCGCATTACGAAAATCTCCATCAAAGCGATCACGATTCGCTGATCGTCCCTCGTGTCCGAGCGTCTTCCCCGCGCGGCCACGCCGGGTAAAGATGCGGGGAAGCGTCCACAGTTAAAGGTTAGTCATGAACGTAGGTCTCGTTGGTTGGCGCGGTATGGTCGGCAGCGTCCTGATGCAGCGCATGCAGCAGGAAGGCGATTTCGACTTGATCGAACCGGTGTTTTTCAGCACCAGCAATGCGGGCGGCAACGCGCCGTCGTTCGCTAAAAACGAGACGAAGCTCAAAGACGCAACGAGCATCGACGACCTGAAAAAGTGCGACGCCATCATCACGTGCCAGGGCGGCGACTACACCAACGAGGTGTATCCGAAGCTGCGCGCGGCGGGCTGGAAGGGCTACTGGATCGACGCGGCGTCGGCGCTGCGCATGAAGGACGACGCGGTCATCATTCTCGATCCGGTCAACCTGGACGTCATCAAGGATTCGCTCGTGAAGGGCGGCCGCGACTTCATCGGCGGCAACTGCACGGTCAGCCTCATGCTGATGGCGCTCGGCGGCCTGTTCCGCGAGAACCTCGTCGAATGGACGACGGCGATGACCTATCAGGCCGCGTCGGGCGCGGGCGCGCAGAACATGCGCGAGCTGCTTCAGCAAATGGGCGTGCTCTACGGTTCGGCGAAGGAAGACCTGGCGGATCCGTCGTCGGCGATTCTCGACATCGACCGCCGCGTGCTCGCCGCGATGAACGGCGAGCGCATGCCCGTCGACAACTTCGGCGTGCCGCTCGCGGGCTCGCTGATTCCGTGGATCGACAAGGATCTCGGCAACGGCATGTCGAAGGAAGAGTGGAAGGGCGGCGCGGAAACCAACAAGATCCTCGGCAAGCCGGCAATGGGTACGCCGGGCTCGATTCCCGTCGACGGCCTCTGCGTGCGTATCGGCGCGATGCGCTGCCACTCGCAGGCGCTCACCATCAAGCTGACGAAGGACGTGCCGCTCGACGAAGTGCACGGCATTCTCGCGTCGGCGAATGACTGGGTGAAGGTCGTGCCGAACGAGCGCGAAGCATCGATTCGCGACCTGTCGCCCGCGGTCGTCACGGGCACGCTGACGGTGCCGGTTGGCCGTCTGCGCAAGCTCGCGATGGGCGGCGAATATCTGTCGGCGTTCACGGTCGGCGATCAGCTCTTGTGGGGCGCCGCCGAGCCGCTGCGCCGCATGCTGCGCATTCTGCTCGACAAGTAAAGTAAACTACGCGCCTGAAGCGCGTGTCTTGCTCGAAAGCGTCGCGTTTCACGCGGCGCTTTTTTGTTTTTGTGGAGCTTTGTTGCAACGCCGTGTTTATCGAGCGGTCTTCGCTTTATGTTTCAATTTTTGCCGCACCCGGAGCCTCAATGATCCATCGAACTCGCCGGTCTTTCGTTTCGTCATCGCGTGCGGCGCTCGCCGCGGCAAGTCTCGCCGCATGCGCGATGTTCTGGGCGAATCCCGGCGATGCGCTCGCGCAGGCCTCCGCCGCCACCGGGCAAACCTACGCGGTCAAGCCGGGACAATCGTTGAGCGATGTCGCCGGCGAACTCACCGGATCCAAAGATCGCGACGTCCGCGCGAAAGCCGCGCGTGCCCTGTTCGACGCCAATCCGAGCGCCTTCAGCAGCCACGACATCAACAAGCTGAAACTCGGCGCGGTGCTGAACGTGCCCGCCGATCTGAGCGGCGCGCCGCCGGCCGCAGCGTCGGCGCCCGAGGCGCAGCAGACCGCGCCCGCCGAAACGTCCGCGCCTGCGTCTTCGTCGGCGGATACCGCCACACCGGCGCCGGAGAGCGCGGCGCCCGCATCGGCTGTGGAGCCGCAAGCCAGCGCGACGGCGGCGCCGGAGCGTGCGACGCCGGAGGCCGCATCGGCAATCGCCGCGCCCGCAAGCGCGCCCGCCACGGCCGCACCGGAACCGGCCAGCCGCAGCGGCGTGGCAGCGGCGACCATCGGTTTGTCGCCCTTCATCATCGCGATCGTGATCGTCGTGATCGGCGTCCTGCTGCTCAGAATGCGGCGCAAGAAGCGAGCAGTCGCGACGAACGACAACGACGTCGATCGCGCGCCCCGTACGTTCGCAAGTCTGGAAGAAGCCCAGGCCGACGCCGACGCCCGCAACGAAGCGCTGCGCAAGGCGCGCGAGGCGGCGGCCGGTGCCCAAGGTAAGTCGCCGGCGCGCGATCAGTCCGGACTGGCTGCGGCCGCCGCGAGCATCGGCAACGCTGAAGTAGCCCAGACGCCCGTCGCTCCGTCCGAAGATGCGTTGCCGCCGACGACCGAGGCAAAGCCGTCGACCGCGGCGGATGAAACACCCGTCGAGGCGAACCGCCCGCAACCGGAAGAGCTGTTCGTGCCTGTTGCGCCGGCTGCACGTCATCCCGATTTCGTACCGCCAGCGGGCGAACCGGACACCCACGAACAGCGTGAGCAGCATGCGCGCGAGATCGAAGCGCGCGAAGCGGCGCGCCGGGAAGCCGAGAAATGGGAAGTCGAAGAGCGCGAAGCCGCGGCACGCCAGGCCGCCGCGCGCGAGGCCGAGGAGCGTGAAATCCGGGCGCGCGAAGCCGCCGCGCGGGAAGCACTCGCACGCGAGCAGGCGGGTCATGCCGGTGCGGATCGCGAGGCCGAATTGCGTCAGGTCACCGAACGCGAAGAGCTGGCGCGTGAGAACGCGGCACGCGAGATCATCGCGCGCGAGGCGGAACTGCGCGAACTTCAGGCGCGCGCCGCCGAAGAGCAAGCCGCAGAGCAACGCGCCGCCGAGCAGCGCGACATCGAAGAACTGGCAGCGCGCGAGGCGGAAAAATCCGGCATCGCGCCGGACGAAGAGCCGGTGCTCGCGCATCGCTTCCCAATGCCGAAGTTCCCCCAGGACGCAATCCAGGCGCTCGGTTCGCTCGAAATGGAACTGCCGCCGCGTCTGGAACTGACGATCAAGCCGCCCGGCGCGACCGGACCGGAGACGGCTGCATCGTCGCTGAAAAATCCGCCGCTCGAGACGCCTCCTGCAGCGCTGGAACAGCCGCCTGGCGGCACGCAGCCAATCCAGCAGGCGCCGTTCATGCCGCAGCCGGTGGCGCATTTCGAAGCAGCGCGGCAAGGCCAGTCGCAAGCCCAGTCCGTTGCGTCTCAAATCGAAGCGGGTACGGCGGGCGCGGCATCGGTCGCTGGCCTGGGCGCGACAAAATTCGGCCCGCTCAGTCTCGATTTCGATCTCGGGCCGACGTCGAACGCGACGGAGGCTTTGCCTGCCCTGACGCCGGGCCAACTGGCGACCATCGCGCGCAATAAGCTCGAATTGGCAGCCGAATACATCGAACTGGGCGATCTTTCGGGCGCGCGCACGTTGCTCCAGGAAGTGATCGAATCGAACGATCCGGCGACGCGCCAGCAGGCCGCCACGCTCTTGTCGACGCTTGCACCGCATTCCTGAGATGCGTATCGCTTTAGGGATTCAGTACGACGGCGCGGCGTTTTGCGGTTGGCAGTCGCAGCCGCACGGGAAGACGGTCCAGAACGAACTGGAGCGCGCGCTCGCGCAATTCGCGCAGACGCCGCTTCCGACCGTCGTCGCCGGGCGCACCGATACGGGCGTGCACGGTCTCGGTCAGGTCGTGCATTTCGATACCGCTCTGGATCGCGCCGAGTTTTCGTGGGTGCGCGGCACGAATGCGTTCCTGCCCGACACCGTCGCGGTGCAATGGGCGAAGCCGATGCCCGACGATTTCCACGCGCGCTTCGCGGCTTTCGAACGCACTTATTTCTACGTTCTCTACGTCAATCCGGTGCGTTCGCCCATGCTCGCGAAACGCGCGGGCTGGGTGCACACGCCGCTCGACGTGGCAGCGATGCGCGATTCGGTCGCGTGCCTGATCGGCGAGCACGATTTTTCGTCGTTCCGCGCCGCCGATTGCCAGTCGAAAACGCCAGTCAAGCATCTTTATCAGATCGATGTACGCGAGCAGGGCGACTTCGTCCACTTTCGCTTTCGCGCCAACGCGTTTTTGCATCACATGGTGCGCAATCTGATGGGATGCCTCGTCGCGATCGGACGGGGCCGTCATCCATCGTCGTGGATGGCGGACGTGCTCGCCGCCCGCGACCGCCGCGCTGCCGCGCCGACTTTCATGCCCGACGGGCTGTATCTGGCCGAGGTCGGCTATCCTGAACACTTCGCGGTGCCGCCGCCGCATATCGCCAGCATGCCCTGGAGCGCCATTTGGGCAGAGCCGAAATGACAGACCGAGATTTGCATCGCACCCGCATCAAGCTATGCGGACTTTCGCGCGTCGAGGACGTGCAGCACGCCGTCGCGCTGGGCGCGGACGCCGTGGGTTTCGTGTTCTATCCGCCGAGCCCGCGTTCGGTGAGCGTCGCACAGGCCGTCGAACTGGCGCGGCACGTGCCGCCGCTCGTGTCGGCGGTCGGGCTTTTCGTCAATGCGACGCCCGAATGGATTCGCGAAGTCACGTCGAACGTGCCGCTCTCGCTGCTGCAGTTTCACGGCGACGAAACGCCGGAACAATGCGAGGCGCTGGCGTCGATTGCGGGTTTATCCTATTGGCGCGCATTGCGAATCGGGTCTGATGCGTCCACAAGCCATTTGATAGAATCGTCTCTCACGTTCAAAGCCGCAGGCGGCCTTTTGCTCGACGCGCTCGTCGAGGGCTTCGGCGGCGGTGGAAAGGTATTCGATTGGTCACTTATCCCAACAGATCTCGGGCATCGGGCCGTTTTGAGTGGTGGGTTGAACACGCAAAACGTCAGTGACGCCATTCGGCGTGTGCGCCCGTACGCGGTCGATGTCTCGAGCGGCATCGAAGTGCCGGGCGCCAAGGGCGTGAAGGATCCCGCCCGAATGGCGGCGTTCGTGCGCGCGGTGCGCGAGGCGGACGCCGGGTGAATCGAACGTGGGCCGCGCTGCCGGCTACGTAACCGAGAGAGTGACGCAATGTACAACTTGCCAGACGAAAGAGGCCATTTCGGCCAATATGGAGGCGTGTTCGTCTCCGAAACCCTCATCCATGCACTTGACGAATTGCGCGTCGCGTATGACGCGGCACGTCAGGATCCCGAATTCATCACCGAGTACGAGTACGAACTCAAGCATTACGTGGGTCGTCCGTCGCCGATTTATCACGCGAAGCGCTGGAGCGAGATGCTTGGCGGCGCGCAGCTCTATCTGAAGCGCGAAGACCTGAATCACACGGGCGCGCACAAGGTGAATAACGTGATCGGCCAGGCGCTGCTCGCCCGCAAGATGGGCAAGCCGCGCGTGATCGCCGAAACCGGCGCGGGCCAGCACGGCGTGGCGACGGCGACCATTGCCGCGCGATTCGGCATGGAGTGCGTGGTCTACATGGGCGCGGAAGACGTGCGTCGTCAGGCGGCGAACGTCTATCGGATGAAGCTGCTCGGCGCAACGGTCGTGCCGGTCGAATCCGGGTCGAAGACGCTCAAGGACGCGCTCAACGAAGCCATGCGTGACTGGGTGACGAACGTCGAAAACACGTTCTACATCATCGGCACGGTGGCGGGGCCGCATCCTTACCCGATGATGGTGCGCGACTTCCAGCGCGTGATCGGCGACGAATGTCGCGTGCAGATGCCCGAAATGGCCGGTCGCCAGCCCGATGCCGTGATCGCGTGCGTCGGCGGCGGGTCGAATGCGATGGGCATCTTTTATCCGTACATCGACGATAAAGACGTCAGATTGATCGGCGTCGAAGCGGCGGGCGACGGCATCGACACCGGGCGCCACGCGGCGTCGCTGATGGGCGGCAGCCCGGGGGTGCTGCACGGCAATCGCACGTATCTGCTGCAGGACGAAAACGGGCAGATCATCGAAACGCATTCGGTGTCGGCGGGGCTCGACTATCCGGGCGTCGGTCCGGAACACGCGTGGCTGAAGGACGCGGGACGCGCGGAATACGTCGGCATCACCGATGACGAAGCGCTCAAGGCCTTCCACGACTGCTGCCGGATCGAGGGCATCATCCCCGCGCTGGAATCGAGCCACGCGCTCGCTTATGGCGCGAAGCTCGCGAAGACGTTGCCGCGCGACAAGGTGTTGCTCGTCAATCTGTCCGGCCGGGGCGACAAGGACATGCATACGGTCGCCGAGCGATCGGGCATTCAGTTCTGAGCCTCAGATAGATGCGCAACGTCATCGACGAGCCGTTGTCCGTCGGCGCCCTGCAGGGCGCCGGCAGCGACATCCGCAACCGCGACTTCCTGGCCGATGCCGAGAATATTCCCGACGCGTCGATCGATCTGATCGTCGCGGATCCGCCTTATGGTCTGGGCAAGGACTACGGGAACGACTCGGACATGTTGTCCGGCGACGCTTTTCTCGAGTGGACTTATCGCTGGCTCGATCTCGCGATTCCGAAGCTCAAGCCGAGCGGTTCGCTGTATATCTTTTGCACCTGGCAGTATTCGCCCGAACTGTTCGTGTTCCTCAAGCGCCGCCTTTTGATGATCAACGAGATCGTCTGGGACCGTCGCGTGCCGAGCATGGGCGGAACGACGCGGAAATTCACGTCAGTGCACGACAACATCGGCTATTTCGCGGTATCGAAGGACTACTACTTCGATCTCGATCCGGTGCGCATCCCTTACGACGCAGAAACGAAAAAGGCGCGTTCGCGGAAGATTTTCGAAGGCAGCAAGTGGCTCGAACTGGGCTACAACCCGAAGGATGTCTGGTCCGTGTCGCGTCTGCATCGGCAGCACGCGGAGCGGGTGGATCATCCGACGCAAAAGCCGCTGGAGATCGTCGAGCGCATGGTGCTCGCGAGCTGTCCGCCGGGTGGGCGCGTGCTCGATCCGTTCATGGGCAGCGGCACGACGGCGGTCGCGTGCGCACGTCATGGCCGGCAATTCACGGGCTACGAGATCAACGCGGATTACTGCGCGATCGCCGAAAGCCGCATTGCCGAAGCGCGCGCTGCACGGCTCGAGCCGGCAGAGCCCGCCCGCGTTCGACGCAAGACACTCGTCGCGACCGGCACCGCCGCCCAAGCCGAATAGCGTCTTTTTCGCTGCTGATCGCGTCAAATGCATTCAAATGCGTCCGACGCCAACGAATACGACTAAGAGAAATCTCATGTCCCGCATCAAGAATACTTTTGCGGCGCTCGCCGCACAGGGCAAGAAAGGGTTGATTCCGTTCATCACCGCGGGCGACCCGAATCCGGAACAAACCGTCGAGTTCATGCACGCGCTGGCGAAGGGCGGCGCGGACGTCATCGAACTGGGCGTGCCGTTCTCCGATCCGATGGCCGACGGCCCCGTCATCCAGCGTTCGTCGGAGCGGGCGCTCGCGCGCGGCGTGACGCTCAAGCGCGTGCTCGCCGACGTCGCGCGTTTCCGCGAAACCGACGACAAAACGCCCGTCGTGCTGATGGGTTACGCGAATCCGATCGAGCGCATGGGCGCCGACGCGTTCGCGAAAGCTGCGAAGGAAGCGGGCGTCGACGGCGTACTGGTGGTCGATTACCCGCCGGAGGAAGCGGAGAGCTTCGGCGCGTCGATGCGCGCCGCCGGCATCGATCCGATCTTCCTGCTCGCGCCGACATCGACGGACGAGCGCGTCGCGGCGGTCGGCAAGATCGCGAGCGGCTATGTCTACTACGTATCGCTGAAAGGCGTGACCGGCGCGGCAAATCTGGACGTTTCCAGCATCGCGAGTAAAATCCCGGCCATCAAGTCGCGTGTGCCCCTGCCGGTCGGTGTCGGTTTCGGCATTCGCGACGCCCAGACCGCGCGCGCCGTCGCCGATGTCGCGGATGCCGTCGTCATCGGCAGCCGCCTCGTGCAGCTGCTCGAAGACGCGAAGCCGGACACCGCGGCCGCGTCGCTGACGAGCTTCATCGCCGAAATTCGTCAGGCGCTCGACGCCGCACAGTAAAATACGCGCCGCCGCGGGCCGCCCGATTCGGGCGTGCGCCGCGCGGCAACCGATCAGTCAAGGAAAAACGATGAGCTGGCTCGACAAACTGCTGCCGCCGAAGATCAAGCAAACCGATCCCAAAAGCCGCAAGGGCATTCCCGAGGGCCTTTGGGTGAAGTGTCCGTCGTGCGAAGCGGTGCTGTATCGCAACGACGTCGAGGCGAATCTGCACGTATGCCCAAAGTGCAGCCATCACATGCGAATCGGCGCGCGCGAGCGGCTCGACCGCCTGCTCGACCCGGAAGGCCGCTATGAAATCGGCCAGGAAGTCGTCCCGGTCGACGCGCTGAAGTTCAAGGACAGCCGCAAGTATCCGGATCGCATCAAGGAAGCGATGGAAGATACGGACGAGACCGACGCCATGGTCGTCATGGGCGGCGCGATCCACACGATTCCGTGTGTCGTCGCGTGCTTCGAATTCTCGTTCATGGGCGGATCGATGGGCTCGGTGGTCGGCGAGCGCTTCGTGCGCGGCGCGCGCAACGCGCTGGAGCAGAACGTGCCGTTCATCTGCTTTACGGCCTCGGGCGGCGCGCGCATGCAGGAAAGCCTGCTTTCGCTCATGCAGATGGCCAAAACCACTGCGCTTCTGACCAAACTCGCGGACGCGAAGCTGCCGTTCATTTCCGTGCTGACCGACCCGACGATGGGCGGTGTGTCCGCATCGTTCGCGTTCCTGGGCGATGTCGTGATTGCCGAGCCGAAGGCGCTGATCGGCTTTGCCGGCCCGCGCGTGATCGAGCAGACCGTGCGCGAGAAGCTCCCGGAAGGTTTCCAGCGCGCCGAGTTCCTGCTGACGAAGGGCGCGGTCGACATGATCGTGGATCGCCGCAAGATGCGCGAAGAAATCGCCCAATTGATGGCGCTGATGACGCGGCAACCCGCCGATTCCGTCGCCTGACCCGAATGTACGTAGCGCCGCGCCGCGCGTGAACCCCGCGAGGTTCTGCGCGGCGCTTTTGTTTTTGCGATCTCGAAAATGAACACATTCCCGACTCTCGACGCCTGGCTCGCCCATCTGGAAGCGGCGCATCCGGTCGGCATCGACATGGGCCTCGCGCGCATCGGCAAGGTGAAGGATGCGCTCGGCCTGCGTTTCGACTGCCCGGTCATCACCGTCGGCGGCACGAACGGCAAGGGCTCTACCTGCGCGATCATCGAAACGATCTTGCTGCGCGCGGGGTATCGCGTCGGTTGCCATACGTCGCCGCATCTGCTGACGTTCAACGAGCGCGCCCGCATCGACGGCGCGGAGGCGAGCGACGCCGATCTGCTCGAACATTTCGCGGCCGTGGAAAAGGCGCGCGCCAGCCTGCCCGAGCCGGTTTCGCTGACGTACTTCGAGTTCACAACGCTTGCGATCCTGCATCTCTTCGCGTCGCGCAAGCTCGACGCGGTGATTCTCGAGGTCGGGCTCGGCGGGCGTCTCGACGCGGTGAATATCGTCGATACGGATTGTGCTGTGATCACGAGCATCGACATCGACCATACGGACTATCTCGGCGACACGCGCGAAAAAATTGGCTTCGAGAAAGCGGGCATATTTCGGACGGGCAAGCCGGCAGTGTGCGGAGATCCGTCGCCGCCGCAGACTCTCATCGAACATGCCGAGGCGATCGGCGCGGATCTGTGGCTCGTCGGACGCGATTTCCGCTACGAAGCCCAGCCCGGCAACGAGCGCCAGCAATGGAGTTATATCGGGCGCGAGCAGCGGCGCTCGGCGCTGGCCTATCCGGCGCTGCGCGGCGCGAATCAGCTCATCAACACGTCGGCGGCGCTGGCCGCGCTCGAAGCGCTGCGCGACCGTCTGCCGGTTTCTGCGCAGGACATTCGCCTTGGCCTGGCGAACGTCGAGTTGCCGGGACGCTTCCAGGTGCTGCCGGGCAAGCCGCAAATCATTCTCGACGTTGCGCACAATCCGCACGCAGCCGCCGTGTTGTCGCAAAATCTCGGCAACATGGGCTATTTTCCGTACACTTACGCGGTGTTCGGCGCGATGGGCGACAAGGACATCGAAGGCGTCGTGAAGCAACTCAAGGGCGAGATCGATCACTGGAACGTGACCGCGCTGCCCACGCCGCGCGCCGCGTCGGCGGAGCAACTGGAACACGCATTGCGCGACGCCGGTGTCAACGACAGCGCCGACAGCAGCGTTTCTCGCTTTGAAACACCCGCGGCGGCTTTTCAAGATGCGTTAAGCCGGGCGTCTGAAAATGATAGAATTTTGGTTTTCGGCAGTTTCTACACGGTAGCCGGCGTCATGGCCTACCGTCGAATGCAGCATAACTAGCAGCATCATTGAGACGGTCGGCCGTCAGCACCAAGCGATACATGGGACTCTTTTCGTTCGGCAAGAAAGACGACTCCGGTCGCGACGCATATTCCGATTCATCGCGCGGCTCGCGTCACACCGTCCGCACGGAACGCCGCACGCGCAGATCCGAGCGCACCGACGCCGACGCGATGATGCTCGATCCCACCCTGCCCGAGAAGCAGCGCGCGCGCCGCAGGCTCGTCGGGGCGATCGCGCTGGTGCTCGCCGCCGTCATCGTCCTGCCGATGGTGCTCGATTCGCGTCCGAAGCCCGTCACCGACGACATTTCCATTGATATTCCCAACCGCCCGGCGCCCGCCGCGAAGCAGTCGCGCGACGCCAACGACGCCGACACGCAAGCCGGTGTCGCGCACGACGCGCCGTCGGGTGCGTCGGGCAGTGTTTCCGCCGGCGTGACGCAGCCGCAAGCCGCGGCACCTGCCGCAACGGCAAAGCCCGAGCCGAAGCCGGAAGCGAAGCCTGACGCGAAAGCCGAAGCCAAGCCGGAAGCGAAGCCGTCGAAGCCCGCAGCCGTGGCGAGCCAGAACGCGAAGCCGCAAGCGGCCGAGCCTTCCGAACAAGCCAACGCAAATACCGCGGCGAACGCCGCGGCAGGCGCGGCGAACACGCCGTCGTCGCCGGCGGGCAGCCGCTTCGTGCTGCAGATCGGCCAGTTCGACGACGAAACCGCCGCGCAGAATTGGGTCAACAAGTTGAAGTCCGCGGGTGTGCCCGCATATCTCGAACATCGCAAGCAGTCGGACGGCGCGACCAAGTCGCTGTTGCGCGCGGGGCCGTTCCCGGATCGCGCGTCGGCGCAGGCCGCGCTCGTGAAGGTGCGGCAGGCCGGCCTGGGCGGCGGCACCCGGGCATCGAACTAAGCCGGCTCGATGTTCACCGCTTTTGACTACGCCGTGATGGCCGTGATCGGCCTGTCCGCGCTGCGCGGCATGTGGCGCGGCCTGTTGGCCGAAGCGTTCGGTCTGGTCGGCTGGGTCGCCGCCATTCTGATCGCGGGACGGTTCGTCGGGCTCGTCGTGCCGTATATCCCGTCGACGTGGCCCGGCGGCGCGCTTACGCAGTGGCTCGTGGCGTTCGTGCTGGTGGTCGGGGCGGTGCTGCTCGTATCGAGCGTGCTGTCGGCGCTATTGACGCGCATCACGGAAGTCACCGGCCTGCGCGGCGTGGACCGCTCGTTGGGCTTGCTGTTCGGCCTCGTCAGAGGGGCTATATTGGTAGTTATTCTGGTCGCCCTGGCTGGCCTGACCGAACTGCCTCAGAAAGATTTTTGGCGCAATGCGCTGCTGCGGCCGATGGCCGAGCAAGGCGTGCGCGAATTGAAACCGCTGCTCCCCGATACGCTCGCCGCGTATGTGCACGTCGCTCCCGAACCGGGCGGCCTGGCGCCCAACGCCGCACAATAGACGAACGGCCGGCTACACGAGGAACGCGCGACGGCTCGAAGACGCTTCGCCCCGGCCACGTCACGGCCAGTTTTTGAGAGAAGCGTCGAAGAGATCCGGGCAACGCCTTGTCTACCCGTTTCGACTCTTTGAAGGACCATGCCATGTGCGGCATCGTAGGTGTAGTTTCCCAAAGTCCCGTCAATCAGCTGATCTATGACAGCTTGCTCCTGCTCCAGCATCGCGGACAGGACGCGGCGGGCATCGCCACGGCGAACGGCAATAACTTCCACATGCACAAAGCCAACGGCATGGTGCGCGACGTGTTCCGCACGCGCAACATGCGCAGTCTGCCGGGCAACGTCGGCATCGGCCAGGTGCGGTATCCGACCGCCGGGTCCGCATCGAGCGAGGAAGAAGCGCAACCGTTCTACGTGAATGCGCCGTTCGGCATCATCCTCGCGCATAACGGCAATCTGACGAACTGGATGCAGCTGAAGGACGAGATGTTCCGCATCGACCGCCGGCACATCAACACCGCATCCGACACCGAAGTGCTGCTCAACGTCTTCGCGCACGAACTGCAGCTCGCGAGCTCGGGCCTGCAACTCGATGCGACCGCGCTGTGGAAAGCCGTCGCGGGCGTGCATCGCCGTGTGAAGGGCTCGTACGCGATCGTCTCGCTGATCGCGGGCTACGGTCTCGTCGCGTTCCGCGATCCGTTCGGCATTCGTCCGCTTGTGCTCGGCAAGCTCGAAACGTCGACGGGCGTCGAGTGGATGGTCGCGTCGGAATCGGTGGCGATCGAAGGCATCGGCTTCGAATTCGTGCGCGATGTCGAACCGGGCGAAGCGATTTTCATCGACGCGGAAGGCAATCTGCACAGCCACCAATGCGCCGAGAAGCCCGAGCTCAATCCGTGCATTTTCGAGCTCGTGTATCTCGCGCGTCCGGATTCGTGCCTCGACGGCGTGCCGGTCTACAACGCGCGTCTGCGCATGGGCGATTACCTCGCCGAGAAAATCAAGCGCGTGCTGCCGGATGTGCCGATCGACGTCGTCATGCCGATTCCCGACTCGTCGCGCCCCGCCGCGATGCAGGTCGCCGCGAAGCTCGGCGTGGAGTATCGCGAAGGCTTCTTCAAGAACCGCTACGTGGGCCGCACCTTCATCATGCCGGGTCAGGCGGTGCGCAAGAAATCGGTGCGTCAGAAGCTCAACGCGATGGGCATCGAGTTCAAGGGCAAGAACGTGCTGATCGTCGACGATTCCATCGTGCGCGGCACGACCTCGCATGAAATCGTGCAGATGGCCCGCGATGCCGGCGCGAACAAAGTGATCTTCGCGTCCGCCGCGCCGCCGGTGAAGTTCCCGAACGTGTACGGCATCGACATGCCGACGCGCGGCGAACTCGTTGCGCACGGCCGCAGCGATGAGGAAGTCGCACGCATGATCGGCGCGGATTATCTCGTCTATCAGGACGTGGAAGACCTGAAGAACGCGATCCGCGACATCAATCCGGCGTTGAAGGAATTCGAAGCGTCGTGCTTCGACGGCAACTACATCACTGGCGACGTGACGACCGATTATCTCGATCGCATCGAGTCCGCACGTCTTGCGCCGCAATCGCAGTCGGATCGCGATGCTGCGAGCGACGCGCAAGAGGGCGGCATGGCGCGCTCACAGTTGCATTTGCAACTATCGGTCGAGTAAGTTTTCGGCGCTTCGAACGAGCCCGCTTCGTCTGCAAGGACCAAGCGAGCTTTTTTGCGTCTCGAGCCTTCGAGCTTCTGCTTTTCGAGCGCGGCGGAAGCGGCCAAGCGCTTGCGTGGGTGCTGTTGAATGGCATGGAGACGCTCGGGTTGCGCGTCGAGAAGCAATCGGCGAATGCGCTCGAAATCGCGCGCTATCACGCATCCGTCATACGCGCCGGTCTGTCGCGTGAATCGGATGAACCGCCGTTGCGCCATTGCCCCGGCGAGATGCCGAAGCGTTTCGAGAACGCATGCGTGAACGCGCTTTGATCGGCGAAACCGACATCGAGCGCGATATCGGTGAGCGACGCGCGCGAGTCGGCGAGCAACGTCAACGCGGTGTCGAGCCGCAGCCGATGCAGATAGCGATGCGGCGTCTCGCCGAACGCTTCGTTGAAGAGCTGATGAAAGCGCCGCATGCCGAAGCCGCAATGCGCGGCGAGATCGGCGATACGCAGCGGCGCCGATAGTTGCGAGCGCAACCATTGGTCGATGCGCGCGAAATCGAGGCCGCGCATCGCGTCGATGGAATCGTCGGTGTCGTGCATCAGCGCGCCGCACAGATGCGCAGCCGCTTGCCATGCGAAGCGGTCCGCGAGATGCGCATCCGCGAGATGCGCGCGACGGGCGACATCGGCGACGGCTTGCGTGATGCGCGGATCGATGACGATCGCGCGCGCCCGTTCGAAGTAGCGCTCGGGCACCGCGACGGACGTGGCGGGCAGATCGAGCACGAGCTGGCGATTGTCGCCCTCGGCCCAGTAATCGTGGCGCGCGCCCGCCGGGATGATCCACGCACCCCTGCAATCGATGCGTGCGCCGTTGCCGTCGACGGCCATCTCCATCGACCCGTCGAGGCCGAGCACGATCTGATGAAAGTCGTGCACGTCCGACGCCTGCGCCGCCTCATAGCGGCGCAACGACACGGCAGGACGATGAAGCGGCTCGCTCATGCGGAAAACGCTCAGACGTCGAGCAGTTCCACTTCGAACACGAGCGTGGCGTTGGGCGGAATCACGCCGCCCGCGCCGCGCGCGCCGTAGCCGAGTTGCGGCGGAATCGTGAGACGGCGCACGCCGCCCACTTTCATGCCCTGCACGCCTTCGTCCCAGCCCTTGATGACCATGCCGCCGCCCAGCACGAAGGCGAAGGGGTCGTTGCGGTCCTTGCTCGAATCGAACTTCTGGCCGTCCGTGAGCCAGCCCGTGTAATGCACGCTGACGGTCTTGCCGGCGACGGCTTCAGTGCCTTCGCCAACGGTGACGTCTTCGTATTTGAGACCGGAATCGGTCGTGACAGTCGACATGGTTGCTCCCTGGTTGCCCGGTCATCGGCGATGGATGAACCGGTGGTCGAAACCGACATTGTAGAACGTCGCAGGGAAGCGGGCGGCGCCCGGAAGCGCCGCGTCGATTACAGATGACGGCTGTGCGGCCCGAAGCGCGAACCGATGCGTGTGCCGATTTCCGGCCTTACGTGCCGGCCGATCGCGGTGCCGATCGACGCGCCGTCTTGCGAATCATGCATCGCGGCGGCGGCGGCCTGATCGCCGATCTGCTGCCTCGCGATCTTCAGCGCGCGCACGCGGACATAGGCCATCGCGACGAGCGTCCACGGCGCGAGATAGGCGAACTCGGGCACGGACACCATCATCATCGTCCAGGTCGCGGCGCAGCACTGGCGCAGCGCCATGCCGCGCGGATCCCAGTCGAGCTTGAACGCGGGGTACAGCATCAACGCGCTGATGAAGACCGTGCCGATGATGCCGGTATTGACGAGCAGCGTCGAGAAGAGATCGGTCGAGCGCACATAGCCGAAGCCGATGCCGAAGAGCTTATTGAGCGGCGCGAGATCGAGCCACAGTTGCATCGAGTGAAGGAACAGCAGACTGCGGTCGGAACCCGACTCGGTCTTCGCTTCGAGCTTGTCGGTCACCATCTGCTTGAAGAGCTCGGCGATGTAATCCTGCAGCAGATACCCGATCACGCACAGCACGAAAAGTCCGATCAGCGCCTTCACCGGGTTGATGCCGAGCTTGCGCACGCGGATCAGCGAATACACCGCATAGCCGATCAGCACCGTCGACGAAGTGGTCATCAGAAGCGACAGTCCGATCACCCACACCGGCCAGCGCACGCGCGACGTCGCGTTGAAGTAGACCCAGAACGGGAAGATGGACATGGCGTACATCGACGGCTCGCCTGTCAGCGCTTTCAAGCGCTGGATCGGAAAGCCTTTGATGTCGATCTGCTGGAAGGAACTGCCGTTCACCGTGCCGTCCGAACGCACGATGCCCTTGCCGAACTGATCGCCGAATGCGCGGTTCGAGATGAAGTCGCCCGGCTGTCCCGTCGCGATGAAGTACGCCACTTCGTAAATGCCGTAAATCGCGAGCAGCGTGACGGCCGCGAGAATCCACTGGTCCCAGGTCGGCTTGTAATAGTGGTACACATACGCCGCATAGAGCACGACCGCCGCCACGTAAAGCGACTGCGTGAACATGCTCTTGCGCATGATGAACGTGAGGGGATCGGTGTCGTCGACGAGCGAGATCTTGCTGAAGTCGGGATCGAAGGGCGCCATGACGTCCGCGAGCTGGGAGGTGCAGACCATCAGCAGCCAGACCGCGATCGCCGCGATCACGAAGTGCATCCAGTTCTTGCGCGCGCGCCCGCCGAACAGCAGCACGAGCGGCACGGACAGGAAGCACATCAGATAGCCGATCGTCGTGCCCTGAATCGATGGCATGACGAGAAACGACGTCACCGGCATCGCGAAGGCCCAGATTCGGTAGTAGAGGTCGGTCAGCGACGCTTTATCTTTCATCATCGAAGGGTAGGATGCGCCCGCTTCATGACGGGCTGTCGTTCGTTATCGGGAGCAAAACGCCTGCCGGATGAATCGTCGGCACGCTCACACTCTGGGCCGGAACGTCGCCAGGAGCGCGAGCAGGATCACGAGCGCGGAACGCAGCGACACGAGCGGCGCGCGCCGGATGACGACCGGTTCTTGCACGGGCGGCGGCAACTGCCGCTCGGGTCGCGCCTTTCGCACGCGATGAAAATCGCAATGCGGACACACGCTCAACGTCGCGCCCACTTGCCTGCGGCAACGCGGGCAGTGCACGAGCCGATGCCCGAATGAAAAATGTCCGCTCATATGCGTCTCTCTCATCGACCCGGTTGACGACGTGCTTACATCGGAAGTCCGTGCAGATTCCACCGTTACAACGTGAAGCGCCGCGTGACAGGCACGCGGCGCGATGCTTCATCCGCTGCGCTCGATTATGCGCCGCGGTTAGGTCATCGACTTGAACGTGCTCGTATATGCCGCCGCGTAACCATAACTGCGGCGATTGCTCGGGCGTCGCGGAATCGCGTTGAAGACCGAGCCGACGAGCCTGCCGCCCGAACGCTGCACCTTCTTCACGGTTTCCTCGATCTCTTCCTCGCTCTGGATGCCGGAGCGCAGCACGAGCACGGTCGAACCCGCATCGCTCGCCACGATCGCCGCGTCGGTGACGACGAGGAACGGCGGCGTATCGACGATCACGAGGTCGAACTGATCGCTCATGCGCGCGAGCATGTTGCGGAAGCCCGGCATCATCAAAAGTTCGGAAGGATTCTCCGGATAGCCGCCGCACGACATGAACGACAGTCCCGGCACGCCGACATAACGGATCGCATCGCCGAGCGCGAGTTCGCCCTTCAGCACTTCCGAGAGACCGCCCGGATTCGACTGCTTGAAGAACGATGCGATGTGGCCGCGCCGCATGTCGCCGTCGATCAGCAGCACGCGCAGGCCGATTTCCGCGAGCAGCACCGAAAGATTCGCCGCGACGAAGCTCTTGCCCGCGGACGGAATCGGGCCCGTCAGCATCACGATATTGTTCGGCGCATTGGCGAGATCGCGATACAGCTCGGTACGCACCGCACGCAGCGCCTCGACGGCCGGATCGTGCGGGAAGCGCGTCGCCAGCACGCGGGCGTCGCGGTCCGTGTCGGCGACGTGCGGCATCGCGAACGCGTCGTGCTCTGGCAGATGAATATGCGGCAACGCCTTCGGCGCGCCGCCGTCCTGCGCGCCGGAGTAGGTGAGCGGCGCGTGCTCCACGGGCGATACCGCAATCTCGTGATCGAGCATCGCCTGCTGACGGCTATACAGCACTTCGCCCAGTACCGGCACCGAAAGACGGCGCTCGACGAACATCGGATCGGTCACACCGATCATCGCGTGGCGGCGCAGGAAGATGAAGAACGTGCCGATGAAAAAGCCGAGACCCGTGCCCGCGGCGATCACGAGCGCCTTGTTCGGTTTCACCGGACGATACGGACGCAGCGCGTTATCGACGATATGCGCGCCGCCGCTCGTGCTTGCGCGGCGCACGGACAGCTCTTGCGCCTTGTTCACCATCCCCATGTAGATGGTTTCGGCCACGCGCGCATCGCGCGTGAGCGTCGCGTTCTGGCGCTCGGACGAGGGCATGCTGTCGAAGCGCTGCTGAATCTGCTTGTTCGATGCTTCGAGCTCCGCGATCTGCTGATCGAGATTGACGACTTGCGGGCTGGTGGGCTGGAAACGCTGCAAGAGTTGCGTGCGTTGCAGCTTGAGCGTCGCGAGTTGCTGCATCGACGTGATGCTGCCTTGCAGATAGGCCTGCGCTTCGTTGAGCGGCGTCACCGATTGCGACTTCGAACGGAACGCGCTCAAGTTGCTTTCCGCGCGACGCAGATCGCTTTCGAGGCGCGGCAATTCTCCGCGAATGAATTCGAGCGTCTTCGTGTCGTTGGCCTGACGCGCGTGCACGGCTGCCGTCAGATACGCCTGGCCGAGCGCGTTCGCGACATCGGCGGTCAGCGCGGGATCGTCGGCGTTGAACGTGATCTGCACGACGCCCGTGTCTTTCGCGGACTCGGCGACCTTCATCGTCTTCTTCATCATCGCGATCGCGTCGAGCGTGTTGAGGCGCGTCACGTCGAAGTGCACGCCCGGATGACCGAGCGCGCTATTGACGAGAATGGACACGCCGTTCGCCGATGCCGGACGACCGATCGTGCCACGCACGAGCACCGCGCCGTCGGGGTCGCGGAGTTCGTACTGGTTGTTGTCGAGCAGAACGAAGTCGAGCTTCTGGTCTTCGAGCGAAGGCGGCACATCGAGGCGGCCGATCTGCAGCGACTCGCCGCCCCATCCGTACGAATCCATGCCGAACCATGCCGGGGAGAGATGTCCCTTCTTCGCGAACAACGAAGCGATCTGACCGAGCACCGGGAACGTGTCCGGCTTGACCTTGATGTCGAAGTGGAACTGTTTCACGACCGGTTCGAGCACGGAGCGGCTCTGCATCACGGAGATTTCCGCGGGCGCGAGCTGCGTGGCCGTGGGTTGAGCCTGCTGCATCTGCGCCTGGTTTTGCGGCGCGATGCCGAGCGCGTTCGGATCAGGTGGATCGACCCGCACCACGACATCCGACGAATAGATGGGCGTGGCAAGAAACGCATAGGCGGTCGCGAGCGCGGCCGTGATCCCGATGAACAGGAACAGCATGCCAAGGTGATCGCGCAGGAGCCTGAGCATGTCGCCCGCGGTGAATTCGCCGTCGTCCTTGCCAGGGCGCGAGGATCCGGAGTTGACATAGAGGGTGTTCAATGGCGCGTCCTCAGTTCGATAAGTCGATAAGTTGAGCGTTGTTTCCCGGGCCGAGAAAAAACAGAAAGCCCGCGCGACATGTCCGCGGTACGTCTTACGTGTTATTTGATCCGGCGCAGGGCCGTCGGAACTTCCAGACAGACTAAAGACGCGAAAGGCTCTTAAAAGCGGGCGAAGCGCGCGATGCTTCGAGTTCGCGTGACGAAGCGCGTTGGCTCGTCGGAGTGCGATATTCCTTGGAAGCACACTCCGTGCCTCAGAACCGCGTCTCGGGATTCGGCGGATGAAACTCGCGAAGCCCTACGAATCGCTTGCTGTAAAACGATACGTTGAGTCCGGAAAAAACGGTGCTGAGTCTATCTTCCGGACACAAACTGCATGCGTCTGTTATGTAGCGAACGTTGCGGGCGTTATAAGCGTGGGGTCGCCGGTTGCGCAAGCCCATTTTCACGCGATAATCGCAAGTTCCGCCCATACTTCATTCGTAACACGAATAGATTGCGGTTTCATGGCATCGGATTGGCCTTGATGAAGTCGCGCACCGTATTGAAGCGCGATTTGCGCGTTTTACCGTCATCGTGGATCACGCCGTAGTTGCCATCGCCGCCAAAGCGCTGATCGTCGTATAGCTCGTACAACGTCACGTTCTGGATGTTGTAGGTCTTCGCGAGCGACACGAATCCCTTCAATGCGTCCTTGCCGATGAGATAGCCCCCCGGGTCCGCGTGCGTGGGCCGCACGCCGTACTCGGTGATCCAGATCGGCTTGCCATAACTGTCGCGCAGGCGTTCGAGCACGTTGACCTTCTTGTCGCCCGCCGCCGTGATCGAACCCATGTTCGAATACCAATGCCATGCAGTGATATCCCACTGCGGAATCGGATGGCCGCGCGAGCCGTCGGGCTGCGTGCCCGCATACAGCATGTCCGTGAAGCCGTAATGCAGCCAGCTGAACGATGTCAGCAGGATCTTCGCGTCGGGATTCGTCTCACGTATGCCTTTGATCAGACCGAGGATCGAGCCGCGCGCCTTCATGAACATCGCGTTGTCGTAGTCCTGCGGATGCTCGCCGCTGCGATCCGAGCCGAGTATCGACCAGTTGTCGTATTCGTTGCCGACCTGGTAGTACGTTACGAGTCCCTTCAGCACGCTTCCCGCCGTCTTGCCGAGCGCATAGCCGCGCTCGAAAGTTTCCTGCTCGTTCGCGCGCTTTTCCGGCTCGAAGGGCGTGACGAGCGCGAGTACGCCGATGCATTGCTTCGCCGCCGCGCGCGCGAAATCCGCCACCATATGCGCGCTTCGTTCACTCGATACATCCTGCGCATACATCGTGACGCCGAGATCGCGGAGCTGTGAAATCTGCAAGTCGTAATCGCTCGTGCCGTAGGCGCCGTGATGTTCCAGATGTCCCGCGATGCCGTAGAACACACCCGTCGATCCGTTTCCGCACGCGATCCTGGGCGTCGCGCTGCTCGCGGCGTCCGCCTTGTGGGTTGTCGAGTGCTTGCTGGAATAGGCGTCGGACGTGCCGCTGCGCGCATAGATCAGAACGGATGCGCAGCACAGCGCACCGAAGAGCGAGACGGCAGCCACCAGAGTTCGCATCGACATTCGGCCCTCATGTAAGCGCGCGCCGTGCTTCGGCGGGCGCGTGGGAATGATGTGACGTCGTTGCCATCATGGCTTGTCGATGAACTGCATCAGCAAGCGGGCGCTTTCCGTCCACCGGAAGCGCTCGGCATGCGCGAGGCCGCGACGTCTCAGGTCTTCGCTCAGTTCAGGCGAATCCAGCAGCTCGCGCAACTTGTTCGAAATGTCTTCGACCGAGTACGGGTCGCAATAGATCGATGCATCGCCGCACGTTTCCGGCAATGCGGCCGCGCGTCCGACGAGTGTCGGGCAACCGTTGCGCATGGCTTCGAGCGGCGGAATGCCAAAGCCTTCGTAGATTGAAGGATAGAGGAAGCACGCCGCATTCTGGTAGAGCGCCCGCAGTTTTTCGTCGCTGACATAGCCCGCCTGCTTGATGTTCGGCGCGCTCGACAGATCGTGCGCCTTGCCGAAGATCGCGGCGTTCTTCATGCCGACGATCACGAGATCGATCGACGGATCGCTCAGACGCATGAACGCCTCGACGAGGCGCTTGAAGTTCTTCGTCGGATTCATGCTGCTCACGGCGAGCACGTAACGCCGCTTCGTGAGCTTGAGCTCGTCGATCACCGAAAGATCGGGCGTGATGTGATCGAGGTGATCGGCCGCGAGCGGCACCACGCCGATACGCTCCGCCGGCACGCCGACATGATGCGCGAGCCGGTCGCGCGAGAACTTCGAATTCGTCAGCACGCAGCTCGACGTGCGCGCGAGAATCCAGAACATCACGTGATACCAGGTGCGAAACTTCCACGAAAAATGCGCGGGCGTATCGAACACCGCGGCATCGTGCATGTAGATGATCTGGTTCGGGCGGAAGATGGAACCCGAGTTCGAAAGATTCACGATACGCGAGCGCCCCGCGAAGAGCGGCAGGACGATCTGCTCCCAGAAGACGCCCTTGCCGAAGCCGAGCTTGACGGTCTGAACGCCTTGCACGGGATCGAGTCCGTCCTGCGGCGGCACCGCGAGCGTCACATGCGAGCCTTGCGGCAACTTTCCTAGCGCGGCGACGAGTTCGCGCGCGACGCGTTGCACACCGGTGGTCTTCTGGCTCGTGAAGCGGCCGTTATAGACGAGCTTGTTCGTGGCGATTGTCGTATCCATGTGCAGGGCGTCAGAACTGTGAATCGGAGCTGGTTTCATACGATGCAACCTCGTTCGCGCCGAGCGGTTCGCGCGTGGGCTTGTCGGAGCCGAACTCGTACATCGAAAGCCATTGACGGAAGATCGCGTCCATCGAGAAGCGCTTGCTTGCGGATGCTCTCGCTGCGGCCCCCATGCGTGCGCGCAACGACGGGTCATCGCGCAACATCGCGATGTACTTCGCCATATCCTCCATGTTCGATGCAACGAAGCCGGTCACGCCGTGCTGCACGACATCGCGATTGCCGACCACATCGGTGACGACGGCGGGAATGCCCGCGACCTGCGCCTCGATGAGTGCGATAGGCATGCCTTCCCACCGCGACGTCTGCACATAGATATCGAGCCCAGCCGTGAGTTCGAGCGCCCGATCGCGCGTGACCCAGCCGCTGCACGCGACGGCATCCTTGGGCGTGTCGGCGGGCAATTCGGTTTCGTTGCCGCCGATCCACAGGAAGCGCACCGAAGGGTTGGACAACTCGCTCGCGAGCTTCACGAACGCTTCATGGTTCTTTTGAAACATCGCACGGCCGCTCATGCCGATGACGATGCCGCCCGCGTTCGTGTCGACGCGCGGCGGAATCTCCGGAACGTTCACGCCGTTTTCGATCATGCGGGCACGTCGCGCATGCATCTTCGTTTCGATCTCCGAGAGCTCGCTTTTCGAACACGCGACGATGGTGCCGCCGAGCTTCGCGGCGATGCGCTCGAAGCTCAGATAAGCAAACTGCTTCGCGGGCGACACGTCGCGGCGCAGGAACGCGAGACCGTGCGGCGAATAGAACACGCGTGCGCGCGGCGCGGCGATGCGCGCGGCCGCGCGTCCGAGAACGCCCGCCTTCGACGAATGCAGATGGATCACCGATGGATCGCACTCCTTCAACTTGCGGACGAGGCTCCAGAGACTCGTCAGGTCATTCTTCACGCTCACTTCGCGGAACATGCTGACGTAGGTTAGCTTTACTGCCGGATGGAAGAGCTTGGCGAAATTATTGGGTGTTTCTTGCCGGATCGAATGAAGGATCGTTACGCCGACGCCAGCGGCCGCCGCGCGATTGGAAAGCTGCGTCAGCATGGACAGTACACCGCCGCCGAAGGCTTCGGTGATATGGACGATCTCTTTCATATTCAACTCTTCGAATGGCGTTGCGCCGAGCGCCCGCGGCGATACGCAATGAGAAGGAATGGTCTAGTCGTTATGGAAAAATGACGTGATACGTTCACGCAGGGCGAACGCATCCGAAGCGGCGGTTCATGGCCACTTCGAGGAACGCGTCAAAAAGCCGGGATATGCGTGGCGAGTACTAATCGCACGATTTAAATACGCGTCCGAAAAGCACACACGAGATCCGGCATAGCATTACTCGTTCCTTGCGCACGGGGATGCCAAGAGCCCCGTCAAGCCTGATGACAAGCCTGGATTTACCTGCCGCAAGCTCCCGGACCAATCAGCTTTGGTCGGATGGGCGCCCCGATGTCGGTCTTTTTTGGAAACATCGTGAAGTCAGCGAAATCGTGCTGACGAATACGGAAAATAAAGCTTATTTGGCGGCCGCAGCATTCTGCTGAGCTATCGCCGTCTCGCAAATCTGCAGAAGGATCTGCAGATCCTTGAGCGGTACCGCGACCGACTGCATGCGCAGGCTCTCGGCCTGATCGGCCAGCCTTTGTACATGCTCGACCGACATTTCTTCTGTTTCCATTCTGCAGGCTCTCTTAATTAAATGCTGCTCATACCATTAAGATAACGACTCGACCTGCATAGGTCGGTTCGTTGACTCACATACTTAAATGCAACTTTGGAGTAGAGCGCAAGTCGAAAGCATCCGCTGCGCTCTTCGGGTGCAAAACAAAGCTTTGTTAAAGCGCGTGATTCGATAAATGCGTTACCAATTAGAATCACTTGTTACTGTTTTTAACACGCCAGTTTCACATTTATGGAAAAGCGAATATGCAGCCTGGGAAAGCTTATTAGCTACGACGTATTTCCCGATAGGGTTCACGTCGTTTCAGACCCGGCACTTCCTCCCGCGATCGGGCGCTGACGCTTGAGCAACGGCACGCCTTGCAGATGCAGCGTGAAGGCCATGGCCGCAGCAACCAGCGTCTCGACGATCAGCACCGTAGCCGCCGCGCCCTGCTCGCCGAAGAGCTTCGCCAGCACGGCAAGCAAGCTGAAATTCAGTACCGCGGAGGCCATCAGCACGCGGCTGAACTGTGCCTTCATGCCGAGCGGCAGCATCGTCTGAACACCGAACAGATCCGTCAGGCCGACCATCAACGGCACGAATGCCATCCAGCGCAACACCTCTACGGTAGGCAAGAACTTCGGCCCATACAAGAGTTTTACTGCAAGCGGCGCGCCGAAGAAGATGCACACCGAGATCAGCGACACGATCAGGCCTTGCACGACGAACATCTTGCGCAGGAATGCAAACGCATCATCCTTTGCGTGATGCATGAGAAAGCTCACGCGCGGATAGGCTGCGGTCTTGAGCGGCTGAAGCATGTTCAACGCGGCACGGATCAGCTTGTCGGCCGCGGCGAAATAACCTGCTGCAACATTACCCGAAATAAATGTCAGGAGCACGATGTTGCTCGATGCATAGATGTCGACGATCGACGTCGCCATGAATACGCTCCATCCGTCCTTCAGACGAACGACGATGGTACGGAGCGACACGCGCACGAAGTCGAGCTCGCGCCGCAGATAAAGGTACGTGCAAATTGCGATGCCCGACAGCAGCGGCACCAGAGCATTGACGGCCATCGCCTTATGGACGTCGTCATGCTCGCGCACGAAGAGATACATCGCAGGAATGCTGAGGGCACGTCCGATGAATACGAACAGGCTCAACATGCCGAGATCTTCGATGCCCTGAAAGTACCACGTCGGAATTAACATTGCACCGACTGCCTGACCATAGCCGATGAGAAGCAACTCGCGGTTCTCTTGCAGATAAGGTACGACCGACGTCAGCGCGATGACAACGAAGAAGCCAGCCAATGCAAGCGCGGCCTGCGTGACGATGGTTTCCCAGAACAGCTTCGAGCGCATTTCGCGGCTCTGACGATTGATCGAGATCTTCGGCGTCGCGGTCAGCGAAAAGCTGTAATTGGTGATTGAGATGAAGTATGCGGTGAAGGCGAGGCCGAACGAAAGGCGTCCGTATTCGCTGGGGCCGAGGACGCGCGCGAGCCATGGCAGCGTCAGCAACGGTGCGAGGTATGTGGATACCTGCAGCGTCATCAATATCGTGAAGTTCTTTCGAAATGAAGCCATTGAACGGTTTTTCCCCGGCTTTAGCGCAGCTTGATCTTATGACTATGACGCAGGGCTACGAACCCTGCATGCTCGCCCGTTACGGGCGGGCCATTGCGTGACAACGCATGAAGCGATTAGTTTCGCTCGTACGTATTGCCGTCAATGCGGCGCGGGCCAAAGAGGTCTGCGCACTTGTGCCTTGGCCTGGCATCAAGCGCGCTGAAGTTGAACGAAATGCGCCGGTTCCGGACCGTCGTACACTTCCGGAGAGTGCGCTGTCTGTGCGACAGAAGCTATTTAACAAGGAAAACCCGTATTTGTCAGTGGGTTTGCACACGTAACACGATGATCGGATGCGATCGTTCGATTGAAATTTTCGCGAAGTGCTGGTAAGCGAAAGGCGCGTGAACCACGTGGCCTTCCCTTCCGACACATGACGTGTCGCAATAGTTCGCCGATAGCATCTTGTGCGAGCGTCGAATGAAAACGCATGCGCATGATGCCGAATCGGTCGTGCACGCGAATTGCTGCGAGCGGCGCAGCGGAGCGCGTTGCGCACCGCTGCCGCAGGCGTGGTAGGCGCTCACATATAATGACTTGCAAGGTTTCTCGCGCGTCCTCGTTCGTCAGGCCAATACGCGCACTGCCACTACGCATCCAGCTTCCGCGACATCAACCGCAACACCGATACACCAAGGATCCACAACCGTGACAACGTCATTTTCCAGTACGGTCGAACCCGAAGGCGACAAGTCCTTCGATGCGGCCGTCGCAGGAAACGACGGCGTGCTGGTGCTCGACGCCGCCCAGCGATGCCTCTCCGCCGACTCCGTTCTCGCTCATCTCTTCGATCTTGATCCCGCCGCGCTGAACGGCCGCGCACTCGCCGAGACGCCGTTGCCGCGTCCGCTCACTGCGGTGCTCGCCGAGGCTGCCGATGCCGCGCTCGCAGGCAACGGCACGCGTCGCGCGCATGTGAGCTTCGGCGAAGACGACGCGCCGCGCGCCTTCTCGATCATCGCGCTGCCGGGCCCGGATTGCGTGACGCTGATCGTATCGCCGGCGAACGCGCCGGACGGCGAGCCCAGCGCAAAGGATCGCATCGCGCATCTGCGAGCCGAGGCTGCGCTTTTCATGCGCGATCATGTGCTGTCGGTCGTATCGCACGATTTGCGCGGCCCGCTCAACGCAATTCATAGCTGGGGTTATGTGCTGGAGCGCAAGGTCGACGCCAACGATGCCGCCGCGCAGCGCGCGCTCGCGGGCATTCGCTCGGGCGTCGAGCAACAGGTGAAGCTCATCGAGCAATCGGTCGATACGACGCGCGCCGAGACCAAGGCGCTACAGGTCGCGCTCGCGCCGGTCGCGTTGCGACCACTTCTGGAAAAGAGCGCGGCGCTCGCGCGTGCCGGCGTCGCGCGCGCACGTGACGTGACGATCGACATCGATTCGCCGCTCGCGGAAGAACAAGTCGAAGGCGATGCCGAACGTCTGTTGCAGACGCTCTGGCTCATGCTCGCGTTCGCCGCCGAAGCGAGTCCCGCGGGCGCGACGGTGCGTGTGTCGAGCAACGTCGAGGGCAGCATGTGGCGCACGGACGTGCAATTCACGGCATCGGCACAGGCGCTCGGCGATACGGCCTCACCGCATGTGTTAGAAGCGTTCGCGCGGCGTCAGGCGCTCGAGCCGCGCGAAGGCGGACGCATCGCATGGGGCCTCGCATTGTGCAAGCGCGTGTCGGAGGCGCATGGCGGCGCGTTCGAGCACAGCGATATCGCCGACAACGCCGAAGTGACGTTATCGGTGCGCGTGCCGGTCGCGGGCATGTAATTGACTTTCGATCAGCTGTCACCCATATACTGACGCTTTCCACTTTCGAAGAGAGTTGCTTTGGCTCAGGTTGTCGCGCTGATCGGCGCATTGTTGCTCGTCGCGTTGAATGGTTTCTTCGTCGCGGCGGAGTTCGGGCTCGTCAAGCTGCGGGCCACGCGCGTCAAGGCGTTGGCACGCACTAATGGCTTGCCTGGCCGACTGCTCGCAAAGGTGCACGGGCAGCTCGACGCTTATCTTTCCGCATGTCAGCTCGGCATCACGCTGGCATCGCTCGGACTCGGCTGGATCGGTGAGCCCGCGTTCGCGGCGCTGCTTCATCCGCTCTTTGCACTGCTCGGCGTCGAGTCGGAGAAGCTGATCGACTCGATCTCGCTCTTCTTCGCGTTCTCCGTCATTTCGTTCCTGCATATCGTCGTTGGCGAACTGGCGCCGAAGTCGTGGGCCATCCGTCGCGCGGAACAGGTGGGCCTGTGGCTTGCCACGCCGCTATATGGCTTTTACTGGCTGATGTATCCGTTCATCTGGGTGCTGAATACGAGCGCGAACTTCGTGCTGCGTCTTTTCGGCATTTCGGCCGAACATGGTCACGACGCGCATTACTCCACGGACGAGCTCAAGCTGATCCTGCGCGGGCGCCGTCATGGCGGCGGCTCCTCGTATAACGAGGACGAGTGGAATACGATCGCGCATTCGCTCGATTTCAGCCGCATGACGGTGTCGGATCTGATGCGTCCGGCGCACGAGCTGGTCGGCTTGCGCAATGATCTGCCGATGCGCGACAACCTCGCCGTGATCGCGCGGCATCGTTTCTCGCGCTATCCGCTTTTCGCCGATGCGTCGGGCGAGCGCGTGATCGGCATGATCCATCTGAAGGACCTTCTGCTTTCAGGCGATGGCGGCGCGCGTGGCATCCACTTCAACTTTTCGAAGGATGCGGTCGGGAAGATCGACAAGCTTTCGCGTCATGTGCGGCCGGTGCAGTACGTTGCGCCGAATCTGTCGGCGCTCGAGTTGTTTCGGCGCTTTCGCAAGGGCGCGCCGCATCTGGCGATCGTTGGGCGCAAGGGCGCGAAGCCTATCGGTTTCATCACGCTCGATAACCTGCTTGGCGCGCTCGTGGGGCAGATTCACGACGAGTTTCGTCAGGGCGATGCCGATTGGTCGCGCATGGATGACGGCACGTTGATGGGCAAGGGCAGCTTGCCGGTTGTTTCGCTCGAGCGCGCGTTGGGGATCGATATCGATGAAGGACGCGCGGAGTCGGTTGGCGGGCTCGTAATCAATGCTTTGGGCGATTTGCCCAGTGAAGGGCAGCGGGTGGAGTTCGATCGGTTCGATATCGTGGTGAAGAAGATGAAGGGGCCGAGGATTGTGCTGGTTCGGGTGTATCCGCGGGAGGAGGCGCTTGAGGAAGCGGAATGACCTTTTTGGGGTTTTCTTCGCTTTCGCTAGTGATTTCGCCGGATCCCGTTGTCGTGTCGGTCTATTAGCACTGCCCCTGTGCGGGGCGGCACTCACTTTCTTTGCTGCTGCAAAGAAAGTAAGCAAAGAAAGCAGCTTCCGATACGCCCGCGGTCACACGCAATTTGGGTAGTCCTCTCGTCCATCGTGGGCTGCCTAAAGAGTGCCCTCATAGGCCCCATCGGGCTTGGCTCGCGCACGGTCTGTCACATCGCACCACACAACAAACTGGTTCAGCACCAAATGGCTCCAGCCCGCTTCGCGGCCGATGGGTCAATCGGGGATGCATGTGCTTCTCTACTAACGTCTCCATCTCACCGCAAGTGCCGCACGTTGGTTTCCCTTGCATACCTGGCGGCAGCGCGTAGCGCTGTGCCGAAGCTATTTCGTGCTGAACCAGCGCGCTCGAAGTTATTGGGCGGCGGACCGCGCGCGATCCAAGCCCCGTTATTGTGATGAGGGCACTCTTTAGGCGAGTGCCGCCTGTGACGAGAGGACTACCCAAATTGCGTGTGACCGCGGGCTTAACGAGCTGCTTTCTTTGCTTACTTTCTTTGCAGCAGCAAAGAAAGTGAGTGCCGCCCCGCACAGGGGCAGTGCTAATAGACCGACGCGAAACCGGGATCCGGCGACAAGCGAAAGCAAGAGCGAAAGCAAAAGAAAAAGCGAAAGCAACAAGCGAAAGCGAAAGCGAAAAGCAGAAACCTAAGCCTTAGGCACCCCTTCCTCAACAAGCAAAGCCACCGGCATAACCCCAAGCGCATCGCGCAAAAACAACCTCGCCCCATCGGCTTTAGGCGCATTAGGACTGAGCCAGTCAAACAAAGCCCTTGAATGCAGCGCTTCTGGCAACACGATGGCGGTATCGCCCCAACGCTCGGCCTCGACAAGCGGCACGTCGCGCCCGACGTCCAGCAGCGGCGCTGCAAGCCGCGTCGCAACAACGACAGCAAACGCGCTCCCCGCATGCCGCGCATACGCAATCACGCGCCCCGCATGCTCGCCCTCGACCTCGAGCGGCAAATACTCGCCCTGCGCAAACAACGACTCGCAATGCTTGCGCAATGCCAAAGCTCGCCGCACGATTGCAAGCTTGACGCGCCCATCGCGCCAGTTCGCCAATTGCTCCGAAGGCGGCCCTTGCTCTTCGATCTCGAGAAGCCACTTGCGACGCAACTCATAATCGACAGGCCGACGATTGTCCGGATCGACAAGACTGAAATCCCACAACTCCGTGCCCTGATAAAGGTCCGGCACGCCCGGCGACGTGAGCCGCAAAAGCGTTTGCTGAAAGCTGTTGATCGCGCCGAGCGGTCCGAGCCGCGTGATGAACGCCGATAACTCACGCAGAAAGCCATCGCGGCGCTGCGGCGCGACGATATCGAACAGAAAGTCCCTGCACGCGTTCTCATACGCTTCGTCGGGTGCAAACCAGCTCGTGCGCGTCTTCGACTCGCGCAGCGCCTTCAGTTGCCATCCGGCGACACGTTCGGCGAGTTCGCGAACGCCCGCTTCGTCATCGGGCGCGAGTGTGGTCGGCCAGCATCCGACGAGCGTCTGATACAGCATCGCTTCCGCCGCCGGCCCCGGCGCCCAGTCGTCGATACCGGTGGTTTCGCCATGTCCGCCGCTCGGGCCGCGTCGCAATGGTGTGTTCAATGTCGACCATTGCCTGAGCGTCGCGGCCCATTCGTCGGGAATTTCGCTCAATGCAGCGATGCGCGCGCGCACGTCCTCGCCACGCTTGTGATCGTGCGTCGCCGTGCAAAGCATCGCGTGCGGAAACGCATCGAGGCGTTCGCGATTGCCCGCGTGAAACGCATCGACGGACAACGCGAACTCGCCCGGATCGGCGCCCACTTCGTTGCGCGAAATCAGCCGTCCGTAGCGATAACACGCCGTATCCTCGACCGCCTTCGCCGCCACGGGCGATGTCAGCTGCGAGAACAGCGTCTGCGCCGCGCGACGCTGCGAGCCGCTCGACGACGGGGGATTCGGCCCCGCCTGCGCCTGATTGCGATCGCGCTCACGTTCGCGATTGCGCTCCGCCGCGCGATCCCGGCCGCGTTCGGGACGGTCGTTGCGTTCGCCACGCTCGGGCTGCGGCAGTTCATCGGGCAGCTTGCCGCCGAGCCATTGCGCGACCTGATCCAGCACCACATGGTCCGCACGCGCGAGCACCGCGCGCGCGGCTTCGAGCGCCTGCGCGAAAAAGTGCTCGTCATCGGGGCTGCGCACGCCGCCCACGGGATAGATGCGATACACCGGAAACTGCACGACGAGTTCCGCGACCGCGCGCCGTATCGACGTGAATGTGAAATCGCGCGTGGTCTGCGCATCGCGTGCAATGCGATGCAGCGCGCGCGTCACGCGATCCAGTTCCGCCGCAAGATTCTCCGCGAGGATCTTGCGGCGCGCGGCGAGCGCTTCGTCGGCGAAGCATGCGCTCTTGCCCGTGATCTCGGCCCAAAGCGCGGCAAGCGGCTCCGCGCCCGCCGGATCGTGCAGCAGCGCGCCGACATCGTTCATGAAGTCGTAACCGGTCGTGCCATCGACCTGCCAGTCGCGGCGCAACGGCTCGCCGCGCGCAAGAATCTTTTCGACGACGAAATACGTGCGCCCATTGCCATGCCGCAACGCCTCGGGCCGTTCCGCCGCCAACTCTTCGAGCCGCGCGCGCAGGCGCTGGCAATACTCGCGCGGTTCGGCGAGACCATCGACGTGATCGACGCGCACACCATCGATCAGGCCTTCGGTGAAGAGCCGGAACACGAGCGCATGCGATGCCTCGAACACTTCAGGCCGCTCGACGCGCACGCCGCCGAGCGTGCTCACATCGAAGAAACGCCGCCAGTTCACTTCGTCCGCGGCGGTGCGCCACCATGCCAGCCGATAATGCTGGCGCTCCAGCAGCCGATGCAGCCGGTCGCGACCCGCCGACGTATCCGGCGAATGCGCCGCGAGAATCGCCTCGATCGCGGCCTGGCCGCCTTCCGTCTGCGCGATGGTGATGAGCGCGGTGCGCGCATCGGCGGCGCGCGGCTGATCGGCGGGCTGCGTCGTCAGGCCGACGAAGCGTTGCGCGAGCTCGGGCGCTTCCTGGAACACGGCGGGGTAATCGACCGGACAGACTGGAAACACGTTCGAGTAATACTCAATGACGAAGCGCCCTTCATCCGCGCGATACGCGAGCTTGATCTTGCCGCCCTGCAACTCGTCGCCGTAAGACGCGCCGAGAAACGGCGCGAGCACCTTGCCGCGCAAGGCGGGATCGGGCGAATGCCAGTCGACGTCGAAAAAGCGCGCATGCGCGGCGTGCCGTCCCCATTCGAGGATGTCCTGCCACCACGCGTTCTCCGAGCCGCCCACGCCCATGTGATTCGGCACGATATCGACGATCAGTCCCATCTCGTGCGCGCGCAGCTTCTCGACGAAGCGCCGCAGGCCGTCCTCGCCGCCCAGTTCGGGATTGACCGCCGTGTAGTCCACGACGTCGTAGCCGTGCGTGGAGCCGGCGGTCGCGGTCGTGATCGGCGAGACGTACGCGTGACTCACGCCGAGCAGCGCGAAGTAGTCCACGAGCGCGGCGGCATCGTCGAAAGTGAAGCCCTTGTGAAGCTGAAGCCTGAGCGTGGAACGCGGTACGGTCATGGTGATTCGGGTTTCGATTTGGGTTCGTTCGGTTGCGCGGAACGCTTGCGCGCGGCATCGACGGCGAGCAGGCGATCGGCGAAGGCATCGTCGAGAAACAGTTCGTCGACGGGCCGCGTGATGCGCCTTCTCCAGTTCGGATGCTCGTCGATGGAGCCGGGCAGATTCGGCTGCTCCACGAGCGCGAGCAAATCTTCGAGCGGATAGGTGACGAGCGGCGCGGGCGTCGCGGCGACGAAGGCGAGCGCCTCATCGACGGGCGCATTGTCGATATCGGGCGCCTCCACGTCATCCGGTGCGATGCCCGCGTCCTGAAACGCGCGCCACAGATGCGCGCGATCTTCGCCGCGTTCCTCGAGCGCGGCTTCGACGGCATCGCGGCCATCGGCGCGCGCCATCGTCTGGCCGATCTTCGAGCGCCACACGATGTCCTCGCCGCGCCACCATCCGGTGACGGTCGGCAGATCGTGCGTCGTCGTCGTCGCGGTGACGCCGCTGTCCCATTCGCGCGGCGGTTTGAAACCCGGCCCGTCCACTTCGCGCTCGAACCACAGCACACGAATGCCAAGCAAGCCGTGCTCCTGCAAGCGCTCGGTAAAGCCGGGCGGCACGGTGCCGAGATCCTCGCCGACGACGATCGCGCGATGCCGCCACGATTCGAGCGCGATCAGCCGCAGCATGTCCTCGAGCGGATAGCGCAGATACGCGCCGTCCTTCGCGCTTTCGCCTTCGGGCACGAGCCACAGCCGGCGCAAGCCGAGTATGTGATCGATGCGGATGCCGCCCGCGCATTTGAACGCGCAACGCAGCATGTCGATGAACGCGGCGAAGCCTTGCGTACGCATCGCGCGCGGCGAGAACGTCGTGAGTCCCCACGATTGCCCGGCCTGGTTGAATAGATCCGGCGGCGCGCCGACCGACACGCCCGTGAGCATTTCATCGCGATACGACCATGCGTGGCTGCCCGCGCTGTCGCAACCGACGGCGAGATCCGCGACGAGCCCGACCGCCATGCCCGCATCGCGCGCGGCGTGTTGCGCGTGCAGGAGTCCCTTCGCGGCAAGCCATTGCGTGAAGAGATAAAAATCGACCTCGCGGCGATGCGCATCGGCGAATTCCGTCACCGCGTCGCTGCGCGGATCGCGCAACGCTTCGGGCCAGTTGCGCCAGTGACCTTCGCCGTTTTGCGCGATCTGCGCGGCCTGCAGCGCTTCGAAGCGCGCGTGGTCTTCGAGCGGACGTCCGCCTTCCTCGACGAATGCGGCGAAGTCTTTCGCGAAGGGCGAATCGCGATCTTCGGAAAACGCGTCGAAGAGGGCGCGCAGAATCGCGAGGCGCGCGTTCGATGCGCGCGGCCAGTCGATCAGCGTCAGTCCTTCGAGTTCGGCGAGTTCCTTCGCGACGCCCGCTTTGTCGATCGCGGCGCGCGCGGCAGGCGCACCGAGCACCGCGGCAGGATCGACGTGCGCGATGTTGAGAAAGAGCCGCGACGACGGCGAATACGGGCTGAACTTGTTCGGCTCGGCGCTGAACATCGCGTGCATCGGGCTGATCGCGACGGCATGTCCGCCGCGCTTCGCAGTTTGCGTCGCGAGCGATGCGAGCGCGGTGAAATCGCCGATGCCGCCGTCGCCGTCACGCCGCAAGCCATACACTTGCGCCGCGACGCCCCACAGCGGCGGCGCCTTCGCCGCATCTTCGTGCAGCGTGCGCCACGCATCGTCGATGGTGTAGCAGCGCGCGGGCGCGACCGCGAGCGTCGTGCGATGGTCGTTGATGACGAGCGTGTGATAGCCCGGCTCCGCGATCGGCGAGAGCAGCGCGGTCTCGCCCTTCGGCGACGTGAAGCGCCCGTCGATCACTTCGCCGCTTTCGAGTTCGATGCGATAGCGCGCGCCCTGTTTCGCCGCCGACACCGGCAGCGCGATGCCGCGATCCACTTCGGCCGTGATGAGCGGCGGCAGCTTGCGGCCGCTCATTTCGGCATCGACGGCGTTCATGCTCTGCTTGATCTGCGCGGCGTTGCCACACGGCAGGCCGAGCTTTTCGAGCAGAATGCGCAGCGTCGTTTCAGGCACGCGCTGCGTGTTCTTGTGCGCGTCCTGCCATTCGATCTCGAAGCCCGCGCGCTCCGCGAGCGCCTCGATGCTGCTCACGGAACGCGTGGCGCCCGTCTGGGTCGTTTTCGTCGCGGCGGCGTTCACGAGACTTTTCCTTCCGCGGATGCCGGTTCGAAGCGGCGCGCGTCGTGCGCAATCGCATATTCGTTCACTTCGCCGGTGATCCACGCGATGAACGTGCGGGCGCCGAGTTCGCCGTTACGCACGCGATCCTGCGCGCGCGCCGGCGTCTCGAAGATGATCTTGCCCGGCGGCTGCTTGTCGAGCGCGACAGCCGCGTCGCCGAGATTGAGCGCGATGGAGAGCGTTTCGCCGTCGCCGAGCTTCCAGCGCGCGACGAGCGCCTTGTCGCCGAGCACGTCCGCGCCGAGCGCTTTGGCGCCCTTCAGACGCGGCGTGATGAGCTTCGCGCGCACCGTCAACGCCGATCGATAGAAGTGCAGCCATTCGAGCCGGTCTTCTTCGTCCTGCTTGTCGCTGATCTTCGGCGAGGACATGTCGAACGTTTTCTCGTCGTTCGGATCGGGAATCTGCGCGCGGCGCTTTTCGTCGGTGAATGCGGAGAACTTCGCGAATTCCTTGCGACGGCCTTCGCGCACCGCATCGGCGAGTTGATCGTGATAGTCGGTGAAGAAGAGGAACGGCTGCCTCGATCCGTATTGCTCTTCCATGAAAAGCAGCGGAATCTGCGGCGAAAGCAGCAGAAGGCCCGTTGCGGCGAAGAGCGATTCGTCGTCGGTCAATGCGCGCAGGCGATCGCCCATCGCGCGATTGCCGATCTGATCGTGGTTCTGCAGGAACGCGACGAAGCGCGTGGGCGGCAGATGCGCGCTCGGTTCGCCGCGCGGCTTGCCGTCATGAATCGGCGACGGATCGCCCTGATACGCGAAGCCTTCGCTGAGAATGCGCGCGAGCTTTTCGATCGGCTTGTCGGAATACGCGCCGTAGTAGCTCTCGTCCTCGCCGGTCAGCAGAACGTGCAGCGTGTTGTGCGCGTCGTCGTTCCATTGCGCGTCGAAATGCGTTTCCAGCAGATTCGCCGTGTTGTGCTCGTTCTCGAGCACGAGATGCACATGACGCCCCGCCTCGACGGAACTGCGGATGCGATGCGCCAGTTCGCGCAGCCATTCGTCATCGTTGATCGCGTGCACCGCGTCGAGGCGCAGGCCATCGAAACGATATTCGTTGAGCCAGTACAGGGCATTGTCGAAGAAAAAGTCGCGCACTTGCGGGCGCTCGAAGTCGATCGCCGGGCCCCACGGCGTGTTCACGCCTTCGCGGAAGAAGGTTTTCGCATACGCGTGCAGATAATTGCCGTCTGGTCCGAAGTGGTTATAGACGACATCGAGAAAGACCATCAGGCCGAGACCGTGCGCGGTGTCGACGAGCCTCTTCAGATCTTCGGGACGGCCATACGCCGAGTCAGGCGCGTAGGGCAACACGCCGTCGTAGCCCCAGTTGCGCGTGCCGGAGAAATCGTTGAGCGGCATCAGCTCGATGGCCGTCACGCCGAGTTGCGCGAGTTCGGGCAGGCGCGCGGTGACGCCCGCGAAACCGCCCATCGCGCCGACGTGCAGTTCGTAAAGCACGGTTTCTTCCCACGGCCGGCCGTGCCAGTTCGTGTGCGTCCATCGATACGCGCGCGGGTCGATGACTTCGCTCGGTCCATGCACGTCCTGCGGCTGATAGCGCGAGGCGGGATCGGGCACGGCGAGGTCCTCGTCGAGCCGATAGCGATACAGCGTGCCCGCGCCGCCATCGGCTTCGGCTTCGAACCAACCGTCGCCGGTCGGCTGCATGTCGACGCGTTCGGGCGTGCCGCCCGCGCGCAGGATTTCCACTTGCACGGCATCGCGCGATGGCGCCCAGAAACGAAAGCGCGTGCGCGGATTGTCGCGTGCGGCGCCCGTTAGATGAGCGCCGAAAGGAAGGCAATACGCATATTGATGCTTGTGCGGATCGATCGGACGTTCGGACATGATTTCCTGCCTCTAATGCTGCGGTGGACTGCGTATGGGTTGTGCGTCAGTGAGGCGAATCGATCTCGGAATCGCGATGCGAGGGCATCGTGCCCGGATCGGGCGGCAATGCCGTCAGAAGACGCGGCCCCTGATGCGCGCCCGCCATCCAGACCGCTTGCCAGTCGGCATCGCCGGTCGGCTCGGCCAGCATCACCACGACGCTGTGCGCGGCCACTTCCAACTCGTTGCCGACGAGAGGCCGCGTCACCGAATCGGGCTCCGCGCTATCCAGGAGCACGTTCCATTCCAAGTGCGGCGCGGGCGGTGTGAACACGAGCGTTTGCGACGATGCATTGAACATGAGCAGCAGCACGTCGATTTCACCGTCGACGCCCGGGCCCGCGCGCCGCAGCGTGAGCGCGCGGCCTTCCGGGTCCTGCCATGCTTCGATCGCGAGCGCGTTGCCGCGTTCATCGAACCAACTGACATCGTAGAGTCCCGGCAGCACTTCGCGGTCGCCGTAAAGGAAGCGCGTTTCGCGCAACACCGGGTAGTTTTTGCGCAGTGCAATAACTTTCGCGACGAACTCCGTCATCTCGACGCCGGCGGGCCTTTGCGCCGCGTCCCAGTCGATCCACGAAATCTCGTTGTCCTGGCAATAGGCATTGTTGTTGCCCTGCTGCGTGCGGCCGAATTCGTCGCCGCCGAGAAGCATCGGCGTGCCGAGCGAGAGCAGCGTCGTCGCGATCATCGAGCGGGCGAGACGCGCGCGCACTTCGAGAATCGCGGGATCGTCGGTCGGACCTTCGATGCCCCAGTTCGCGCTGCAATTCTCGTTGTGGCCGTCGTTGTTGCCTTCCTGATTCGCTTCGTTGTGCTTGTGCGAATACGCGGTGACGTCCGCAAGCGTGAAGCCGTCGTGCGACGCGACGAAGTTCACCGACGCCCATGGTTTCCTGAAGCGCCGGTTGAAAAGTTCCGCCGAGCCGGTGAGACGCGCGGCGAGATCGGGGCGCATGCCGGCATCGCCGCGCCAGAAACGCCGGACGCCATCGCGATACTTGTCGTTCCATTCCGCGAATCCCGGCGGATGATTGCCGACCTGATAGCCGTCCGGCCCGATATCCCACGGCTCGGAGATGAGCTTGCGCGTGGAGAGAACGGGATCCTGGCGCACGGCATCGAAGAAGCCCGAGCCGGGATCGAAGCCGTGGCCTTCGCGGCCGAGCGTGACGCCGAGATCGAAGCGGAAGCCGTCGATGTTGAACGCCGTGCACCAGTAGCGCAGCGAGTCCATCACCATCTGCAAGACGCGCGGATGCGACAGATTCACCGTATTGCCGCAGCCGGTTTCGTTGATGTAGTGACGTTCGTCGCCGGGAATGAGGCGGTAGTAGCTTGCGTTGTCGAGTCCGCGCCACGAGACGGTCGGGCCGAGTTCGTTGCCTTCGCAAGTGTGGTTATAGACGACGTCGAGAATCACTTCGATGCCCGCCGCGTGCAGTTGACGTACGGCGATACGCATTTCGTTGAGCCGATGCGTCGACAGATAGGAAGGCTCGGGCGCGAAGAACGCGGCGGTGTTGTAGCCCCAGTAATTCCTGAGACTGCGTTCGACGAGAAAGCGGTCGTTGAGAAACGCGTGCACCGGAAGAAATTCGACGGCGGTGATGCCGAGCTTCTGCAAGTGCTCGATGAACCAAGGCGACGATAGCGCGGCGAAGGTGCCGCGTTCGTGCTGGCGGATGTCGTGGCGCATCATCGATGCACCGCGCACGTGCGTTTCGTAGACGATGGTTTCGCCCCAGGGCGTGTCGGGGCGCACGTCGCGCGACCAGTCGAAGGCGTCGTCGGTGACGATGCATTTGGGCATCGCGGGTGCGGAGTCGCGGCGATCCATCGACATGTCGAGGCGATTCGAATGCACGCGATAGCCGAAGAGGGCGTCGGACCATCGCCAGGGGCCGACGAGCTTTTTCGCGTAGGGATCGAGCAGCAGCTTGTGGGGATTGAAGCGATGACCTTGCTGCGGCTGATACGGGCCATGCGCGCGAAAGCCGTAGACGGTGCCGGGGTGCGCGCCGGGGAGATAGCCGTGCCAGATTTCGTCGGTGCACTCGGGCAGGTCGAAGCGCATCAGTTCCTTGCGGCCGGTGCTGTCGAAGAGACATACCTCGATGCGATGAGCATTCGATGAGAACACCGCGAAGTTGACGCCCAGACCGTCCCAGTTGGCTCCGAGCGGGTAGGGCGCGCCCGGGAGCAACTTGTCGGGGAGTGCATTTGCCATGTTGGCGCATCCTTTTGGGGTTTTTCTGCCTTTGCTGTTTCCTGCTCTTGCTCTTCGTATTGCTTGCGCTTCTATGGAATCCCGGTTTCTTAGTGGTCTATCAGCACTGCCCCTGTGCGGGGCAACGCTGATAGACCGACGCGATTACGGGATCCGGCGAAAAAAAACCATCAATCGGCCCGCAACACGATGGTTGCCAACGGCGGTAATGTCAACGCCGCCGACTGCTCCCTCCCATGACTCGGATAGTCATCCGTATGAATCACCCCGCCATTCCCCATATTCGACCCGCCATAAATGGAAGCATCGGAGTTGAACACTTCGCTCCACCGCCCGCGCCGCGGCAACCCGATCCGATAAGCCAGACGAGGCACCGGCGTCATATTGCACACCACGACGAGATCGCGCCCTTCGGCATCCGTACGCCGATACGCATAAACGCTATTCGCGTTGTCATCCCCGACGAGCCATTCGAAGCCGCGCGAATCGCTATCCAGCTTGTGCAACGCCGGCTCGCTCGTATAGAGATGATTCAGATCGCGCACGAGCTTCTGCAACCCGCCATGCATCGAATCATCGAGCAGATGCCAATGCGGCGATTCATCGTGATTGAACTCCGCGAACTGGCCGAACTCGCCGCCCATGAACAACAGCTTCTTGCCCGGATGCGTCCACATGAAGCCGAAGTAAGCGCGCAGATTGGCGAACTTCTGCCACCGGTCGCCCGGCATCTTGTTGATCAAAGACCCCTTGCCATGCACGACTTCATCGTGCGACAAAGGCAAGACGAAGCGCTCGGAATACGCATACACCATCCCGAACGTGTACAGATGATGGTGATACTGCCGATACACCGGATCTTCCTGCATGTAGTGCAGCGTGTCGTGCATCCAGCCCATGTTCCACTTGAAGTCGAAGCCGAGTCCGCCGCTCTCGACATTTGCCGTCACGCCCGGCCATGCAGTCGATTCCTCCGCAACCGTGATCGCGCCCGGAATCTGCCGCACTTCATGATTCAGCCGCTTCAGGAACGCAATCGATTCGAGATTCTCTCGCCCGCCGTAAATGTTCGGCACCCACTCGCCGGCCTTGCGCGAATAGTCGCGATACAGCATCGACGCAACCGCATCGACACGCAAGCCATCGACGTGATAGCGCTTCAGCCACGCCAGCCCCGATGCGATCAGGAACGCGCTCACCTCGTTGCGGCCGAGGTTGTAGATCATCGTGTTCCAGTCCTGGTGATAACCCTCGCGCGGGTCCGCGTGCTCGTACAAAGGCGTGCCGTCGAACTGCACGAGACCGTGCGCGTCGTTCGGAAAATGCGCCGGCACCCAGTCGATGATGACGCCGAGCCCCGCCTCGTGCGCGCGATTCACGAACTCCGCGAACTGCTCTGGCGTGCCGAAGCGCGCGGACGGCGCGAACTGCCCGAGCGGCTGATAACCCCACGAACCGCCGAACGGATGCTCCGCGATCGGCATGAATTCGAGGTGCGTGAAGCCCATGCCCTTCGCATACGGAATCAGACGCTCGGCCAGCTCGTGCCAGTTCATGCCGCGATTGTCTTCCTCCGGCACGCGCAGCCACGACTCGGCATGCGCCTCGTATATGGTGATCGGCGATTGCGGCGTCTGCTTGCCGCCGCGCGTGTTCATCCACTCGGCGTCGGTCCATGCGTAATGATCGATCGCATCGGCATCCGCGACGACCGATGCCGTCGACGGCGGCTTCTCGCTCTGCATCGCGCACGGATCGGCCTTGAGCGGCAGCGTATGACCGTCGCGCGTGACGATCTCGTACTTGTAACGCGTGCCCGCGCCGATGCCCGGAATGAACAGCTCCCACACGCCTGCGTTGTGACGCAGGCGCATCGGATGGCGCCGCCCATCCCATGTGTTGAAGTCGCCGACCACCGAGACGCGCCGAGCATTCGGCGCCCACACCGCGAAGCGCACGCCCGCGACGCCGCCATGCGTGATGGGCCGCGAGCCGAGGCATTCGAGCACCGCATACGGATCGGCTTGCGAGAGACGGTGGAGCCATTCGTCGCTGAGCACAGGGCCGAACGAATACGTGTCGTGCGTTTCCTGCGGCGTGCCGTGCCAGTCGATCTTCAGGCGATACGCCGCCGGCCTCGTGACGAAGCCCGCGTAAAGCCCCGCATCGTGGACGCGCGCGAGCGAGCCGAGATGCTCGCCGTTGCCCGCATCCGCGACGCTTACTGACGATGCGCCCGGCAGGAACACGCGCACGACGTGCCCCAGATCGGTTTCGTGCAGGCCGAGCATCGAGAAGGCATCGGGATGCCGGGCCTCGACGAGTGCGTCGATATCGAGCGGATTGAGGCCGTGCGCGGGGTTCCTGGTATCCGCCGGATCGCTACGAGTGTTCATGGTGAGTTCCATCCGGATTGTCCTTGTTGGCTCCGAATACGGGTCGCGTGCCCGGAGCGGGCGGCTCGCCCGTATCTCCCAGCAGGCGGCTCGCGAGCGACGCGAGACCCCGCAACGGAAGGCCGATCCAGGTCGGCCGGTTCGCTGCTTCGTAGCGGATTTCGTAAGCGGCCTTCTCGATCAGGAAAAGATCGAGCAACGGCTGAAACACGTCTTCGGCCGCGATCGTTTCGGGCGACGTGGCGATCGCCCCGGTGTACTCCCGCAAAAAGCTCTCCTCGGCGAACGCGCGCAGGCGTTCGAACAGCGCCCGCTTGCGATCCGCCGTCTGCGCGGGCGCGTTTTCCGTCGTCGATTGCGCTGCCGCGCTCGCATACGACAGCGAACGCAACAGGCCCGCGACGTCGCGCAGCGGACTCGTCTTTTTGCGGCGTTCGTCGAGCGGGCGCGCGGGCTCGCCTTCGAAGTCGATGAGATACGCATCGCCTTGCGCCATCAGCACCTGGCCCAGGTGGAAATCGCCGTGGATGCGGATGCACAACGCATCGGCATCGGGCGCGACGAGCTTCTTGACCGTATCGACGAGCAGTTCACGCCGGTCGAGCAGACTTTGCGCGAGGAAACGGTCGTGCTCGTTGAATTCGCCGATCTTCTGCGCGAGGATGTCGAGCGCCGATTCGAGCAGCTTCAGCGTGCCGTCGATCCAGCCCTCGACGTCCTCGGCCGATGCGCGCTGCGGCGAGAACGCTTCGTCTTCCGTCGGTGATGCGAGCGCGACGTGCAGTTCGCCCAGCCGCTTGCCGATGATGCCCGCGATGTTGCCGTAGCCCGCTAAACCTTCCGCCTGCGCGTCGCGTTCCTGCGCGTGCTCTTCGGATTCGACCGCGACCGCGAGCTCATCGACGGTGCGGCGCAGATAGTCGAGCGCGTAGTTCCACGCATCGCCCTGATTGTCGATGTAACCCTGCAGGATGATGAGCGTATGCGGCACGCCCTGCGGATCGACGCGCACGACTTCGCCGTAGAGCGGGCCGGTGTTCGCGTAGCCGAGTTGCGTCAGATAGCGGCTCATTTCCGCTTCGGGGTGAATGCCGCCCACGACGCGACGCACGAGCTTGAGCACGATCTTGTCGCCGATCACGAGCGAGCTGTTGCTCTGTTCGGCGGCGAGCCAGCGGATCTCGGGCGGATCGGCGGGATAGAGATTGAGCGTGTCGAAGAGCTCGGTCGGAATGAAGCGGATCTCGCTCTTTTGCACCGTCGGCACGACCGCGCGCTCCTTGAGCTTGCGGATCACGCCATAGGTGAATTGCGGCACCGAGAACGCATCGGTCAGATGCCCGATGTTGCGGTTGCGCCGCACGCGCGCGAGCGCGAGCTGCATGTAGAGCGGCGACGTCGTCTCCGTGCCCCACGCGATCGACAGCGGCAACACGTAGCGCTCGCAATGATCGCCGACATCGGCTTCGATCTCGGTGAACGCGAAGCCCGCGCCTTCGATCGTGGTCAGCGCGGCGAGGCGCACCGCATGCAGCTTCTGATCCTTCGATGCGAACCAGCGGCGCTTGCTCAGATAGTTCGGCAGCACTTCCGATTCGAGCAGCCGCACGTTTTCCGGCGTCGGGCCGGTCTGGCCGGCGCGAATCACCATCGTGACGAACTCGGGCAATTGCTCGGACGGCGCCTGCGCCCACGCGGGCCGCATGTTGCCCGGGCAAAGCTGGAACCACAGGAAGCCGTAGGGCGGGAACGTGAGCAGATACGTGAGCTTGCCGATAGCCGGGAACGGCGAATCGGCGGTCATTTCGAGCGGCACGGAGCCGTCGAATTCCGACAGATCCAGCTCCACCGCTTGCGGCGCACGCGAAAGATTCGCGACGCACAGGATCGGCGGCTCGCCTTCGAGTTCGCGCAGATACGCGAGGATCTTGCGATTCGCGGGCCGCAAGAAGCGGATCGTGCCGCGGCCGAACGCATGCTTCGAGCGGCGCACCGCGAGCATCTTGCGCGTCCAGTTCAGCAGCGAATGCGGATCGCGGCTTTGCGATTCGACGTTCACCGCGTCATAGCCGTAGAGCGAGCCCATCACGGGCGGCAGCACGAGTTGCTCGGGATCGGCGCGCGAGAAACCGCCGTTGCGGTCGGACGACCATTGCATCGGCGTGCGCACGCCGTCGCGATCGCCCAAGTGGATGTTGTCGCCCATGCCGAGCTCGTCGCCGTAATAGATCACGGGCGTGCCGGGCATCGACAGCAGCAGCGAATTGATGAGCTCGATGCGGCGCCGGTCGCGTTCCATCAGCGGCGCGAGACGGCGGCGAATGCCGAGGTTCAGGCGCGCGCGGCGATCGCTCGCGTATGTGTTCCACAAGTAGTCGCGCTCGGAGTCGGTGACCATTTCGAGCGTGAGTTCATCGTGATTGCGCAGGAAGATCGCCCATTGATTGGTTTCGGCGAGGTCCGGCGTCTGCCGCATGATGTCCGTGATCGGGAAGCGATCCTCGCTCGCGATCGACATATAGATGCGCGGCATCAGCGGGAAGTGGAACGCCATGTGGCATTCGTCTTCGTCGCCGAAGTATTCCTTCACGTCTTCCGGCCACTGATTCGCTTCCGCGAGCAGCATGCGGTTCGGATACTCCGCGTCGATGGTGGCGCGAATCTTTTTGAGGATCTGGTGCGTCTCGGGCAGATTCTCGTTGTTCGTGCCTTCGCGCTCGACGAGATACGGCACCGCGTCCAGCCGCAGCCCGTCGATGCCCATGTCGAGCCAGAAGCGCATCACGGAGAGCACTTCCTTGATGACCGCCGGGTTATCGAAGTTCAGGTCGGGCTGATGCGCGTAGAAGCGATGCCAGTAATACTGGCCCGCGACCGGATCGTGCGTCCAGTTCGAAGGTTCCGAGTCGATGAAGATGATGCGCGTCTCTTCGTACTTCTTGTCCGTGTCGGACCACACGTAGTAGTTGCGATGATTCGATCCCGGCTTCGCATGACGCGCGCGCTGAAACCACGGATGCTGATCCGACGTGTGATTGATGACCAGTTCGGTGATTACGCGTATGCCGCGCGCGTGCGCTTCCTGAATGAAGCGCTTGACGTCCGCGATCGTGCCGTAGTCCGGATGCACGTTGCGATAGTCGGCGATGTCGTAGCCGTCGTCGCGGCGCGGCGACGGATAGAACGGCAGCAGCCAGATCGCATCGACGCCCAGCTCCGCGATGTAGTCGAGCTTCGCGAGCAGGCCGGGAAAATCGCCGATGCCGTCGTTGTTCGCATCGAAGAAAGACTTGATGTGAACCTGATAGATGATCGCGTCCTTGTACCAAAGCGGATCGTCGTTGAGAATCGACGCCTTCTTGTTGCGCTTCACCCTTGTATCCACGTTTCGCTCCAATGTTCTTGGTGTGCTTTCGTACGTCGATGAATCACGCTGCGTCAGGCTGCGGCTTCGGCAAACCCCATGTCGGCGATATGCGCCAGATCGCGAATGGCAGCGAATGCGGATTGAGCCGCACATGCTGGCGCCGTCCGCGCCATTCGAATTGCTCGCCCGTCACCTGATCCTCGACCGCGATCGCGTCCCACTCATGCACGCCCCAGCGTTCGAGCGTCTGCCAAGGCAGTTCGATATCCGCGCCTTGCTCGTTGAACGGATCGAGGTTGATCGCGACGAGCACGACGTTGTCGCGCGATGCGTTCGCCTTTTCGAAGAACAGGATGTGATCGTTATGCGCGGGCAGGAAGTTGACGCCCAAATGCGTCTGCAACGCGGGATTCGCGCGGCGGATGCGATTGAGCGCGGTGATTTCCGTGACGATGTTGCCGGGCCGGTTCCAGTCCCACGCCTTCAGTTCGTACTTCTCGGAGTCGAGATACTCCTCGCTGTTCGGCAGCGCCGCCGATTCGCACAGCTCGAAGCCGCTATACACGCCCCACAATCCGGATAGCGTGGCCGCCAGCGCCGCGCGAATCACGAAGCCCGGCCGTCCGGAGCTTTGCAGGAAGCGCGGATTGATATCCGGCGTGTTCACGAAGAAGTTCGGGCGGAAGAATTCCTTCGCATCGGTCTGCGTGAGATCGTGCATGTACTCGAGAAAATCGCGCTTGCTCTCGCGCCAGGTGAAGTACGTGTACGACTGCGAGAAGCCGAGCTTCGCGAGACGGTTCATCACGCGCGGCCGCGTGAACGCTTCGGCGAGGAAGATGACATCGGGATGGCGCGCGCGCACGTCGCCGATCACCCATTCCCAGAACGGGAAGGGCTTCGTATGCGGATTGTCGACGCGGAAGATTCGCACGCCCGCCGCGATCCAGTGCAGGAACACGTCGCGCAACGCGAGCCACAGATCGGGTTTCGCGTCCTGCGCGTAGAAGTCCGGATTCACGATGTCCTGATACTTCTTCGGCGGATTTTCCGCATAACGCAGCGTGCCGTCGGGACGCCATGCGAACCACGTCGGATGCTCCTTGAGCCACGGATGATCCGGCGAGCATTGCACCGCGAAGTCGAGCGCGATCTCGAGCCCGTGTTCGTGCGCGGCTTCGAGCATGCGCTTGAAGTCGTCGAGATTGCCGAGTTCGGGATGCAGCGCGTCGTGGCCGCCTTCCTTGCCGCCGATCGCATATGGGCTGCCGACATCGCCCGGCTGCGCGGTCAGCGAGTTGTTCTTGCCCTTGCGGTTCGCGACGCCGATCGGATGGATCGGCGGAAAGTACAGCACGTCGAAGCCCATCTCGCGGATGCGCGGCAGCTTGCCGATCACGTCGATGAACGTGCCGTGACGATTCACGTCGTCGCTCATGGAACGCGGGAAGATCTCGTACCAGCTCGCGAAGCGCGCGGCGGCGCGTTCCGAATCGATGCGGTACACGACCGGATCGCGCGACAGGAACGGACGATGCCGCGCCGCTGCAACGGCTTTCGCGGTCGCGCTCGCGAGCACGAGTTCGAGCTTGCGCGCGTCGTCGGCCTTCGTGAATTCCTTGACGATCGCTTCGAGCGGCGCGCTGTCGCTGTCGGCATCGTCGGAGGTTTTGACTTCGGCGAGGATCAGCGCGAACAGATGCTTCGCTTCCTCGACTTCGAGCTCCACCGTCTGACCGGCCTTCAGCTTCTTCTGCATGTGATCGACGAGCGACGCGTAATCGTCGCGCCACGCCATCACGACGAATTCATGGCGGCCCACGCGTTCGAGCGGAATGCGCGTGCTCCACAGATCGAGGCCGGCGGGCTGCACGGCGGTCATCGGCGCTTCGTGCCACTCGGTTTCATCGGCGGCGCGCCATTGCACGGCGGCGGCGATTTTGTCGTGGCCTTCCGCGAAGATCGCTGCCTGAATCTCCACCGCCTCGCCGACGATGCGCTTCGCCGGAAAGCGTCCGTGATCGACCGAAGGCGTCACGCTCTCGATCGACACGCGCGGCGCGGCGATCGCCTCGGCGACGGACTTCTTGTCGGCGGCCTTCGCGCCGCGCTTCACTTGCGGCTGCGCGAGCAGGATGAACGGCTCGGCTTCCGCGCGATACAGGCGCACTTCGCCCGCCTTGAGCGTGAAGGGTGCGAGGCGCTCGGGCTTGCCCATCGTGTCGTCGATCAGCGCGAAGCGCGTGTAGTTGCCCGGCACCGATTCGAGCAGATGCAACGTATCGACGTGCACGGGCGCGACGAGATCGGGATTGATGACGGCGAGCACGGCGTCGCTGCTATGGCGCAGATCGCCGCCATCCGCGCGAATCAGCGCCGCGTAGGGCGTGCCCGCCCCCGTCAGCGCGCGCAGTTCGCCGACGCTCGCGAGCGTGCCGACGTTGCGCTGCAACTCGTTCGCACGCCGGATGCGCGCGGTGAGATCGATGCGCTTCTCGCTCTTCGCACGCTCGTATTCCGCCGCGATGCCGTATTGCGGCGACATCGGCAGGGCGACGCCGTATTCGAAGCCCATCGGCACCATGATGCCGGTGCCGAGCGCGGCGGCGGTGTCGAGCGCGCGCGTGTAGGCGCGTTCGACGAGCGCGGTGTCGCTCGTATCGGCGAGATCGCTGATGAGCCGCGCGCCGAACGGATCTTCCGGAAACGCGATGGGCGGTGCGATGCGCGACAGCGCCGCGTGCTCGTCGAAGAGCCACGCGCTCTTGAAGTCCCACCAGCGCGTCGATGCGAACACGGCGTCGAAACCGGCGTCGGCGAGACCGTGCAGATCATGCCGCGTGACGCCGACGGTCCACGCGAGCCAGCGCGTCTCCGGATGCTTTTCGCGCACCGCCGCGCCGAGCCTGCGCCACACATGCGCGGGCACCGCGTCCGGCGCATCGAAGCGAAACCCGCCCACGCCCGCATCGGCGAGCAGGTTCAGCTCGCGCGCCCACCATTCGGTCAGATGATGCGCGGCCTCGCCATCGGCGAAATTCGCCCACGCGACGTCGCGCTGACGCGGCGGCTTGCGCGGATCGAGGCGCGCATCCGCGCTTTCGAACGGCTGAAACCAGTGCTTGTTGTCCTGATAAAGCCCGCCTTCGGCGCTCACGCGGTCGATCACGATATCGACGAGCAGCGTGAGCTTGTGCTTTTTCGCGGCGTCGGCGAGCTGGCGCAGGCCGTCGGATGCGCTCCCATCGGATTCGAAGACGGAATGCAGCCGATGATGATCGGCGACCGCCTCGCGATGCCCGTTGCTGCCGGGCGTGAACGGCGAGCCGATCAGGACGTGATCGAAGCCGAGCCCTGCCGCGTGCTCGAACTGGGCGGGCCAGTTCGCGAGCGGGCCGACGAGCAGGGGATCGATGAAGTAGATACGCGGCGCGTACGCATGAGGAGCTTGATGGTTTTCCATCGTTCGTCTTTTCCAGAGTCGTCCTGCGGTGGCGGGGATGCGGGCATCAATCGCGATCACGCTCACGGGCCAAACTGGCTGAAGAGCTGGTCCGCGCGTCACGAATCACGCGAACTCTCAGGCGGAACTCAGATTACACCTTGGCGCCGGATTTCGACGCCTGCCTGGCCGCGTTGTCGCGATGCACCGTGCATCGAATGCCTTCTTGCATCACGGTGGGCGCCACGGTCCCCAAGTGATTTCCTTCGGGCTCATGCACGGGCGGGACAGCACGTTGCGTGCCGCGCCCGGTTCGAACCCTGGTCGTTACTATGGAGCAACTGCCGCCGGCACGCTCACGCGGTGCGCGCCATCGAATGCGCGTCCTGTGCCCGTGCGGGCGTCGGCATGACATCGGCCACGCGGCGCGCACGCAATGCGGTGCGGCTCGGACGCGCGCCGCTCAGGCCGACGTACAGTGCGACCATCGTCGTCACGGCTTCGTTCCATCCGAAATCGCAGGACATCGCGTTGCGCTGCAACGCGCGCCACACTTGCGGACGCATGTAGGCGTCGAGCGCGCGGCTCGCGGCGTAGACGATATCGTCCGCGCGTTCGCCATCGAAGAGAAAGCCGGTAGGCGCGTGCGAGGAGCGCGGCGCGGGGACCGGCGCGACAGGCAGATCATGCGTGCCGTCGCGCAGCCACGCCGATGGACGGAGCACGTCGCGCATGCCGTGCAGTTCGTTTTGCGCCGCATCGACGATCGTGTCGGCGAGGCCGCCCACGCGCGATGCGACCGGCAGCGTGCCGTAGCGCATCGCATACATCTGCGTGAGGCCACACGGCTCGAAGCGGCTGCCGTGCAGAAGGATGTCCGCGCCGGCGTGCAGGGCATGGGCGCGCCGTTCGTCGTATCCGATATGCACGCCCACGCGATCCGGCCATTCCTGCGCGAGCTTCCTGAAACCGGCTTCGATATGCGCCTCGCCCTTGCCGATCACGGCGAGCTGCAGACGCGGATGTCGCGCGAGCAGACGCGGCAGCGCATCGAGCACGACATCGGCGAGTTTCTGACCGGTCATGCGGCTGCCGATCGCCATCAGCGGCGCGAACGGATCGACGGGCAAGCCGAACATGCGTTGCAGCGCGCGCTTGCACGCGTGCTTGCCGCGCATATCGTCGAAGGAATAGGTGCGTTCGATGAGCGGATCGGCGGCGGGATTCCACGTTTCTTCGTCGATGCCGTTCACGACGCCCGACAGCTTGTCGGCGCAGCTTTGCAGCACGCCTTCCATCAGATGACCGAAGCGCGGCGTGAGAATTTCGCGCGCGTAAGTTTCGGAGACGGTCGTTACGCGATCGGCGTGGACGATGCCCGCTTTCATCAGACTCAATGCGCCATAGAACTCGATGCTCTTCGGGTCGCTCAACGCATGCACGAGCCACTTTTCCGGCACGCCGAGCGACGCACCAAGCGAGAGCGCGTAGTTGCCCTGGAATGCGAGATTGTGGATCGTGAATACGCTCTTTGCGTGCACGTCCGCGTGCTTCATCAGAAGCGGCGTCAGGCCCGTGTGCCAGTCGTGTGCATGAACGATGTCCGGCTTCTTCACGCCGCGCACGCCTTGCGCGATCCGCACCGCGGCGGCGGAAAGCGTCGCGAAGCGAAGCGCGTTGTCCTGATAGTCGCGGCCCTGTTCGTCCTGATAAAGCCCGTCGCGCGCGTAGAGCGTGTCGCAGCGCAGCAGCAGAACCGGCACGCCGGTATCGGGCATGCGGCCGCGCAGCAGCGCCGCGTTGCCGCCGGGCAGGCCGGTGAGCGTGCCGATCTTGCTCAGGCCTTCGGCTTGGGCAATGGCGTTCGGATAGGCGGGAAGCAGGATGGTGGCATCGACGCCGGCTTCGCGCAGCGCGGCAGCATAGGCGCTGACCATATCGCCGAGTCCGCCGGTCTTGGCGAGCGGGACGGCTTCGGAGGCGACCAGCAGAACGTTCAAAGGCAAAATGGGCTCTCCTGTGCATGCGGAACGCACGAGCGCGAGGCCGCGCGAGCGAGTGCTGATCCGGGTTTCTTCTGATTGGGCTGGCGCAATGCAGCAATCGCTGTGCCACCGAGCGGGGGCGTGTGTGCGCTGCGGCACGTTCATTTCCGCCTATGGCACGACGAGACCGCCGGCGCCCACGTCCCGCAGAGCAAGAAAGGCACGAACGTGCCGCGTGTAAAACTGACTGCGGCGCGCGCCGCGTTTTTACACGGCGCGTTCGATGAGCCGTTCGTCGAGCTTATGGCGCGCGCGTGACAGCGTCGTTTCAGCCGCCGACCATGCTCGCGGCGATGTTGATCGAAAGCCCGAGCACCGCGAGATTGAAGAAGAACGACAGCACCGATTGCGCGAGCGCCGTGCGGCGCGCCGACGTCGATGCAAGCGCGATATCGGCGGTCTGCGACGCGACCGCGATCGTGAAGGAGAAGTAGAGGAAGTCCCAGTAACCCGGCTTCAGATGACGGTCGGGAAATCTCAGCGCGGTATCGTTGTCCGGCGACTGATAGTAGTGCCGCGCGTAGTGGAGCGTGAACATCGTCGGGATCAGGAACCATGCGCCGAGCATCGTCGCGCCGGTGAGCACGTAATGCAGCACCGCGCCGGCGCCCATGTGCTTCGCGGTCGACAGCTCGACGACGATCGCCACGATGCTCGCAATCGCCGCGACGCTCACGACCATCAGCACGGTCGCGGCGTTTTCGTCTTCGCGCTCGGCGAGTTCCTGCACGTCGCTCTGGCGCGCGGACGCCATCTTCACCCAGATGAGCGCGAGGTAGAGCCACACGGCCGAGTCCCAGCCGATCAGCGCGCGCGCCGTCGGCCGCACGTGCGCCGGAACCAAAGCGGCGGCGACGCAACCAACAGCCAGGCCGATCAGCGCGCGCGGCCGGTTGCGCAGTACGGGCGGGAAGATCGGCTTCATTTCGTTTTGTCCGCATGTGAGGCAGGCATCGCCCGACGCTGCGATTATTGCCCGATCGCCTTTCAACAAGCTGAGTGCCAGAGATGACGTCGTTTGCGATGCGAAGGGGAATCATGGCGGGCGCGTGCGCGCTGCTCGTGCCGGCGCGCGCTCAGGAACCGCCCGCGAGCGGAATCGGCGCGTTTCTCGCCGTGTCGATGAAACTCACCGGCCGCACGCACTTCGATCCGCTTCTCGCCGAACGCGTGCACGCGGCGCTTGCCCGGCACGATGCGGACTTCGCCGCGAAGATCGCCGCGCTCGACAAGTGGATCGCGACGCACGGCGGCACGCCCACCGACATCATCACCGCCGCGCTCGAAGCCACGCGTCCCGAGCTTGCGAAGACGGTCGGCAGCGTGATGCGCGCGTGGTATCTCGGCGTCGTCGGCGAGCCGCCGCATGTCGAAGTCGTTGCGTACGAACGCGCACTGATGTTCGATCCCGTCGGCGACATGCTCACGGTTCCCTCATACTGCCGCGGCGAGCCGGCCGACTGGGCGAAGAAGCCCTGAGCGCCGCGCATCGCCATTCAAGACAAGGGCACGCGCATGGCGGGTTCCACTTCGGCGGACGTCGTGGTCGTCGGCTCGGGCGTGGCGGGCAGTCTCGTCGCGTACCGGCTGGCGAAAGCGGGCGCGTCGGTGATTCTGCTCGAAGCCGGGCCGCGTCTTGCGCGCTGGCAGATCGTCGAGAACTTTCGCCGCGCCGCCGACAAGCGCGATCTCTGCGCGCCGTATCCGCTCGTGCGTCACGCGCCGCGCCCCGAGCCGATGAATCCCGGCGCCTATCTCGTCGATCGCGGCGCGACGCCGTACCAGCCGCAATATCTGCGGCTCGTCGGCGGGACGACGTGGCATTGGGCCGGCGCGGCGTGGCGCCTTTTGCCTTCTGACTTTCGCGTGAAAACGCTGTACGGCGTCGGGCGCGACTGGCCGTTTCCCTACGAGACGCTCGAACCGTGGTACGGGCAGGCCGAAGCCGATCTCGGCGTCGCGGGACCGGACATCGATCTCGGCTCGCCGCGCTCGACACCTTATCCGATGGACGCGCTGCCGCTCTCGTGGATGGACCGGCGCGTCGCCGAGGTGCTCGGCGCGCAGTCGTATCGCGTGGTGCCCGAGCCGATGGCGCGCAACAGCCGTCCGTACGACGCGCGCCCCGCGTGCTGCGGCAACAACAATTGCATGCCGATTTGTCCGATCGGCGCGCTGTATCACGCAGCGTCGCACGCCGACAAGGCCGAACGCGCGGGCGCGGCGCTCGTCGCGCAGGCGGTCGCGTATCGCATCGAGGCGAACGATCGCGGCGAGATCGTCGCGATCCATTGCAAGGACCCGAACGGCCTCTCGACGCGCGTGACCGGCAGGCGCTTCGTCATCGCGGCGAACGGCATCGAGACGCCCAAGCTGCTTCTGATGTCGACGTCCGCGCGGTTTCCGAAGGGCATCGGCAACGGCTCGGATCAGGTCGGGCGCAATCTGATGGATCATCCCGCCGCGAGCGTCAGCTTTCTCGCCAACGAGGCGCTGTGGCCGGGACGCGGGCCAGTGGAGATGTCGTCGATCGTCGATTTCCGCGACGGGCCGTTTCGCGCGCAGCAGGCGGCGAAGAAGCTGCATCTGTCGAACGCGGCGCCGACGCTCGCCGTCACCCGGAATCTGCTGGATAAAGGGCTGACCGGCGGCGAGCTCGACCGGCAGATCCGCGAGCAATGCGCGCGCAGGCTCACGTTCGGCAGCTTTCACGAGCAACTGCCGTCGAGCGAAAATCGCGTGATGCTGTCGGCGCAAAAGGACGCGCTCGGCTTGCCGCGCCCGGAAATCGCGTATTCGATCGACGATTACGTGCGCAAGAGCGCCGCCGACACGCACGCGCAGTTCGCGCGCATCGCCGGGATTTTCGAGGGCACGGAAATCGAGCACGACGATTCGCTCGGCGCGAGCAGCCACATCATGGGCACGGCGATCATGGGCCGCGATCCGAACGATTCCGTCGTCGATGACGAATGCCGCGCGCACGATCATCCGAACCTGTTCATCGCCGGGAGCGCGGTGATGCCCGCGGGCGGCTCCGTCAACTGCACGCTGACGATCGCGGCGTTGTCGCTGCGGCTCGCCGGCACGATCGAGGCGTCCCTGCGATGAAGGCGCGGCTCGCGTGCCTGATCGTTCTGCTGGCGTGCGCGTCCGGCGCCGCCCAAGCGCAAACCAGAGTCGAGCAAGGCGAATATCTCGTGCGCGCGGGCGGCTGCATGAGCTGCCATACCGCCCGCTCGGAATCCGCGCGGCCGTTCGCGGGCGGCAGGCCGATCCCGACGCCGTTCGGCGACGTGTTCGCGCCGAACATCACGAGCGATCGCGAAACGGGCATCGGCGCATGGACCGACGCGCAGTTCATCCGCGCGATGCGCGAGGGCATCGGCAGGAACGGCGAGCGGCTTTATCCCGCGTTTCCGTACACGTCGTACACGCTGCTTTCCGACGCCGATCTGCTCGCGATGCGCGCCTATCTCGCGACCGTGCCGCCCGTGCGGTCCGCGACGCCGCGCAACACGCTCGCGTTTCCGTTCGATCAGCGCTGGCTCATGGCGCTGTGGAATCTTCTCGAGTTTTCGCCGCGGCGCTTCGTGCCCGATCCGTCGAAGAGCGCGGAGTGGAATCGCGGCGCGTATCTCGTCGAAGGGCTCGGGCATTGCGGTGAGTGCCACACGCCGCGCAACCGCATCGGCGGGCTGATGGGGAGCAAGCGGCTTGCCGGGGCGACGGTCGCGGGATGGCAGGCGGGCAATCTGACGCCGGATCGCGTCGCGGGCATCGGCGCGTGGCGCGACGACGAACTGCTGCGCTTTCTGTCGACGGGCGCCGCGCCCGGCCGTGCCTATGCGCTCGGACCGATGGCCGAAGTCGTCGCGACTGGCACGCAGCATCTGACGCCCGCGGATCTGCGTTCGATGATCGTGTATCTGCGCGCCGTGCCGCCCGTCGCGGCGAAAGACGCGCGCGTGAGCGACCCGGCGCGGGCGGACACGACATCGATCGATTCGGAAGGCGCGCGTCTTTACGTCGCCGCGTGCGCCAGTTGCCATGGCGCGACAGGCGAGGGCAGCAAGCCGTTTCCGCCGCTCGCGCGTGATGGCGGCGCGGCGGCGGCGAGCAATCTGGTTCTCGTGATCCTGCGCGGCGTGAATCGCAAGACCCGCGATGCGCACGCGCTGATGCCCGCATTCGACGCGCAATTCACCGACGAGCAGATCGCCGTTCTGAGCAACTTCGTGACGCGTCAATTCGGCGATCCACGCGCGTCGATCGATGCGAAAGCCGTCGCGCGGCTTCGCGTCATCGGGCAATAACTGCGTTGCAAAAAGGTCGGGAACAGCACTTTTTACGTCGACCGGACGCGCCCCGGTAACGCCGCTGTAACGAGTGTGCGCGCGGCTTGCGTATTGCTTGCAAAAGCGATCCACCCCGCACACGGCGTCATTGACGAGCGCTATCATCGGCGCATGAATGGTCCTACCTATCCTATCGTCTGCAGGCATCCCGCCAATGATCTCGGCCGCGATTTCGTGGTCGGGGATCTGCACGGCTGCGTCGATGCGCTGCGTTATCTTCTGAACGAAATCGGTTTCGACGGCGCGCGGGACAGGCTGTTCTCCGTCGGCGATCTGGTCGATCGCGGCACGGATTCGCTCGCGGCCATCGATCTCATCGACAAGCCGTGGTTTTATCCCGTGCTCGGCAATCACGAGGATGCGCTGATCGCGGTCGCGACCGGCGCGATGCGCCGTCAGTCGTGGTACGCGATCGGCGGCGCGTGGGCTGAAACCGTCCCCGACGATCAGCTTGCCGCGCTCGCCGCGCGGCTCTCGACGCTGCCGCTCGTGCGGATCGTCGGCGAGGGCGAGCGGCGCTTCAACGTGCTGCACGCGGAGTTCTTCGGCAACGACGCCGAACTCGATGCCGGCGACTATCACGAAGACGTCCGCGGGCAGATCCTTTGGGGCCGCAGCCTTGCGCTCGGTCACGCGGACCCCGGGCTGCAATTCGGCCTGTCGCCCACTTACTGCGGCCATACGCCGACGCGCGCGGTGAAGCAGATCGGCTCGCAGATTTACATCGATACGTGCGCGTTCGCGCCCGAAGGCCGGCTCACGATCGTGCAGGCCGGCACCGACGAGCGCTGGTCCGTAAAAGAGCGCTGGGCGTCGTCCGAAGGCGCGCGCGAACTCGCGCTGCCGTGACTCCGGTGCAACGCGGCACGCACGTTGCTCGAATCTTCGCCATCGATAGAAGACCAATCAGGCGAGGCGCGCGGTGGCGAAAATCGGAACGAACAACGAGACAGGCGGCGGCGCCGGCGACCGCCTGACGGCCGACGTGCAGGGCTGCCCGGATGATTTGCCGCCCGGCCTGCGCTACGTGGACGATTCGCGGCGCGGCTATACGCGCGAATGGATCGACGGCGCGTTCGCGTACTTCAACACGCAGGGCAAGCGCATCGACGACGAAGCCGAGATTCGCCGCATCAACGCGCTCGCGATTCCGCCCGCTTACACCGATGTGTGGATTTGCCCCGACTCGCGCGGCCATCTCCAGGCGACCGGACGCGATGCGCGCGGTCGCAAGCAATATCGCTATCACCCGCAATGGCGCGAAACGCGCGACGCGAACAAGTACGAACGCATGCTCGCGTTTTCGGCGGTGCTGCCGAAACTGCGCTCGCGGGTTACGCGCGATCTGGCGCTCGACGGCATGCCGCGCGACAAGGTGCTCGCGACCGTGGTGCGTCTGCTCGATACGACGCTGATCCGCGTCGGCAGCGAGGAATACGCGCGCGAAAACCGCTCGTACGGCCTGACGACGTTGAGAAAGCGGCATCTGAAAGTGTCGGCGGGAACGTTGCGGTTCAAGTTTCGCGGCAAGAGCGGCATCGAGCACGATGTCGCCGTGAGCGACGCGCGGGTCGCGCGCATCGTCAAGCGCTGCATGGATCTGCCGGGGCAGGATCTCTTCCAGTATCTCGATGAGGACGGCGAGCGCCATTCGGTCTCTTCATCCGACATCAACGAATATCTGCGCGAGATCACCGGCGCGGATTTCACGGCGAAGGATTACCGGACGTGGGCGGGCAGCGTGTTCGCGCTCGCGGCGCTGAGAAAGCTGAAATGGGAGACGGTGACCGAGGCGCGCAAGCATGTCGTCGGCACGGTGAAGGAAGTCGCGCAACTGCTGCGCAATACGCCCGCCGTGTGCCGCAAATGCTATGTGCATCCGGCCGTGATCGAGGCGTTCGAAGCCGGCGAGCTCGCCGAATCGATGCCCGCGTCGCGCCGTCACGGTCTCAAGACCGATGAAGCCGCGCTCGCGATCTTCCTCGAAAAGGAAGCGAAACGCCGCACGCGCGAGGCGGCGCGCAAAAACCGCAAAGGCGCGACGCCAGGCGACGCGCGCCTGACCCGGCTGCTCGGCGAATCGAGCCGCAAGGCGCGCGCGGGTGCGCTGAAATCGAGCGGCAAGAACGCGGCGTCGCAGGCGCTCGAGCAGGTCGGCAAGAAAGCGGCGAGAAAGGCGGCGCGCCCGGCGTCGAAGAAGCTCTCGCGCACGCGCACCGAAACGGCTGTGGCGATCGGCTCGGGAAGGTGAAACGTTTGCCCGTTCAGCCGACCTGATTCAGCTCGAACACGTAGTCGATCGCCTCGCCGTTCCAGTTGTATTCGAGATACGCCGCGTGCCGGCAGTCGCGCAGCATCGTCGTGCGCAGGGCGGCGAGGCATTCGCCCTGCGGATCGCGCACCGAGGGATACACGATCCCCGGCGCACCGGCCGCCCGCACCGCGCGTCCGAGCGCCTTGCCCGGGCCGTAGTCGTCCGGCGCGAGGATGCGCGGATCGAGGCCCGTTCGCGCGATCGCGTCGCCGCGCAGATCGACGACATCGCCGTGCGCGCGCACTGTGTAGAGACGCATCTGCTGGCGCGTCGGCGCTTCGTTCGTCGCGGCGAGAAAAAGCCCGGAGTGATAGCGCGTTTCCGCGATCGCCGTCTGCCGCTCGCGGCCGCAGTAAAACACGCCGTAGCTGCCGTCCGAGAAGCGGCTGCCGCTCGGGTTCAGATGCGTGAACGCCGCCATGATCGGCCCGCAGCCCGGCCCGAAACAGCGCTCTTCCGCGGGCACGAGATCGAGTTCGCCGATTTCGGTGCGCAGGCGGTCGTTGGTCATCGCCTCCAGTGCGTAGAGCGCTTCGAAATCCTGCGGCGACGCCACGCGATCGAAGAGATTGACGGCAGGAAAGCGCGTGGGAATCACGCGATACGCCGGCGACCAGTCGAGCAGACTGTGCGGCCACTGTTCGCGCCAGTTCGGTGTGTCCTTGCTGAATGCAATTCCCATCACGCCCAGCCGCCCCGCATCGCGTCGAGATATTGGCGCACGGCAACGAGATCGCTGATATTGCCCGCCAGCAGCCGATCGAGCGCCGGACGCCCGCCGAACGGCGGCGCGGCATTGGGGCGGCGGATCCAGGTATCGGCGGCTTTCGGATCGGGGAGAAGGATTTGCAGCGCCTTGTAGATGCCGAGAATCAGCGAAAGGCGCTCGAGCGTGTCGCGAGCGAGGCGGGCGGATTCGGGGTCCTGCTTCCATTTGAAATAGGTGGAGCGCCCCGGCGAGCCGAGCAGCGTGATCTGCTCCTCGGCGGATAGCGCCCAGTCGCGGGCGATATTGAAGAAGGCGCGTAGACCGGCAGCGGATAGATCACCCGAATCCAGCGCCGGACGCGGCACCGGACGGCCGGCCGACGCATGTTCGGCGCGTGCGGCGTTGGGCATGTCGTTAAGTCTCCAAAGGAACTTTGCGATAATATTAGTCCACATTTGGATTAATGCAAGCCCGCTATGCGCTTTTTGACTCGAAGCGCCGGATCAGTCTTCGTCGTCGGTCGGGCCGTAGCGGCGGCCCGGTACGTGGGATTTGAGCGCATCGGCGATTTGCGACGGCGTGCAGTCGGCGGGAAAGACGCGTCGCTGCACGCGCTGGTCGGTCTTCGACGCCCATTCGACCATTCGGTAAGGCGCGCCCCACGGCGGCTCGACCGGCAGGGAAAGACGGCATTCGCGCAGGGTGAGCGCGTATTGTTTGCGCATCGTCGGAGCGAGATTGGCGAAGCTGCGGCGCGCGGCGGTGTTGGCTGGCATGGCACGTTCCTCACGGTGATGGCTCGGCCGTCCGGTGCGGACGGCGGCAACGGAGCCGGATCGCGAGACGAGTGTGTCGGCGCAGAATTAAGAGGGACTTAATCGCGCGCGACGCCGCATCGATGCGCGGCAAAACGCCGCTGCACGCCGCCGAAGGCCGATGCATGCGCCGGTCAAGAGGCGCTTCGGCATTTTCGCCACGACGCGCGCCGCCTGTTTGCCGCGGCGTCGGCTTACTGTATATTCGTACAGCTTGTCCGCAACAGGAGCTCGCCGATGAACCCACGCAACGATCCGCTCGAAGCCGCTGCGCTCGAACGTTTCATGCGCGCGACGCGCGCGGTCAACGCGGCGTTCGACGCCACGCGCGGCGAGCCGGATTTCGAGCGGGACGGGCGCTCCGTCGCGCGCTCGATCGAGCGTCTCGACGCCGCGTTGCTCGAGCTGGAAACATCCGAGCAGACGCTCGACGCCATCCTCTCGCGCAGAGCGGGCCACTAACCGTTGGAGCGAATCACTTGAAGCGCGTATTCCTGATCGTCGTTCTTCTGATCGGCTCGTCGTCGCTTTTTGCGGCCGAGCGCTACACGGAAGTCTGGAATCCTCCCGAAGCACAGTCCGTCAAGGGCAAGAGCAAGACGCACGCGGCGCCGCAGACGGCAGCCAAAAAGAAGCACAAGAGCGCCACGTCCGTGAAGCAGGTCGCCGATAAAGCCGCTATCGAACAGGCGCCGGTCACGCCGCGTTCGAAGGCATCGTCGCCGAAGCAGAGCGAGCCGGTCATCCCGCGCAAGATCGAGCCGAACGGCCAGGTGATGCGCGTCTAGACCGCGGCCGCAATCGACAAAAAGGGGCGTCCCGCCGGGAGCGCCCCTTTTTTCTTGCGCGGCCAACAGCAGCCGCGCGATGTCACAACCGACCCATCAGCAACAGAACGATCACTACGATCAGCACGACGCCGACGATCCCGCTCGGCCCGTAGCCCCAACTGCGGCTGTGCGGCCAGGAAGGAATGGCGCCGATCAAGAGCAGGATCAGGATGATCAGCAGTATGGTTCCGATCGTCATTTCGACTTCTCCTTATTCAAATGATCGCGTGACGGATCGGCGTCCGGCGCAGCCTCCCAACTGTCATCGACAGTCATGCGCCGAAGGAGCGGCGGTTCGTGGCCGCCGGCACGATCAGTCTTGCGATCGACGACTGCATACGAGCAATGGCCGTGCCAGTAGCGACGAAAGCCCGCGGCATCAGGCATTGCGGGCAGTGAGCGAATGTGCGCCAGCGCAGACGAATGTCGAAAAGGAGAGGCGAAACGAGGCGGGACGGGCAAAACTTGCACGGCGCGCGAAAGCCTTCGCGCGCCGCTTTTTACGCAAGCGATCCGCTCAGAATAGGCCGCGGAACGCCCAGAACAGCAGGCCCGCGAGCGCGATCGAAACCGGCAGCGTCAGGATCCACGCGAGCGCGAGGCTGCGCACGGTGCGCCATTGCAGGCCGGAGCCGTTCGCGGCCATCGTGCCCGCGACGCCCGACGACAGCACGTGCGTCGTGCTGACGGGCAAGCCGTAGACATCGGCGGCGCCGATGGTCAGCATCGCGACGAGTTCCGCCGACGCGCCTTGTCCGTACGTCAGATGCGTCTTGCCGATGCGCTCGCCGACCGTCACGACGATCCGCTTCCACCCGACCATCGTGCCCAATCCGAGCGCGACGGCGACGGCGACCTTCACCCACGTCGGGATGAACTTCGTCGCGTGGTCGAGCTGCTTCTTGTAGTTGCCGAGCACGGCGTCGTCGTCCTTGGAAAAGGCGGGCGCTTTCTGCTTCTCCATGATGCGCAGCGCCTCCGACGCGATGTACATCTCGTTGCGCACGTTGCGGACGTTGCCCTGCGGCACTTCGGCCATCGTGTGGCTCGGGCGGATCTGCGCTTCGATCGAGTCGACGACGCGCTTCAGCGACGCGATCGTGTCCGGCGCGAGCGTCTTCGTCTGCACGTATTTCTCGACCTGCGCGCGCGCGTCGGCGGCGGGCGGAGCGCCGTTGCTGTAGCGCTGCAATACGTCCGATGCGCTGCGGCTCACCGCGACGAACGTCTGCGTTTCGCTCGCCGTCACGGCCTTGTTCAGCGCGTAGGCGGTCGGCACGGTGCCGATCAGGATCAGCATGATGAGGCCCATGCCTTTCTGGCCATCGTTCGAGCCGTGCGCGAACGACACGCCCGTGCATGTCAGGATCAGCAGACAGCGGATCCAGAACGGCGGCGGCGTGTTCTTCTCCGGCTCTTTGTAGAGCGCGGGCACGCGCACGACGAGCTTCAGCACGTAAAGCAGAAAACCCGCGAGGATGAAGCCGACGAGCGGCGAAAACAGCAGCGACTTGCCGACGGACATCGCCTGGCTCCAGTCGACGCCCGACGTGCCGTTCGTGCCGTGCAACATCTGGTTCATGAGGCCGACGCCGATCACCGAGCCGATCAGCGTATGCGAACTCGACGACGGCAGGCCGAGCGCCCAGGTGCCGAGATTCCAGATGATCGCCGCGATGAGGAGCGCGAAGACCATCGCGAAGCCCTGCGAACTGCCGACGCCGATGATCAGTTCCACCGGCAGCAATTGCAGGATGCCGAACGCGACCGCGCCGCTCGAAATCAACACGCCGATGAAATTCCATGCTCCCGACCAGACTACCGCTAAGTTTGGCGTCAACGAGTGCGTGTAAATTACAGTGGCGACAGCATTCGCCGTGTCATGAAAACCGTTGACGAATTCGAAGCCGAGCGCAATCAGGAGCGCGACGCCGAGCAGAATGTATGGAAACGCCGACGATTCGCGCACCGGCGCGAGATCTTCGAGCAGATGCAGGACGCAGTACACCGCGCCCGCGCCGATGGCGAGCAGAAAGAGCAGTAGCGCGAGGCGTTGTCCGAGCGTGCGGCCCGTCTGGGATTGAGGAAAGGCAATCTGGTTCATGAACGCGTCCTTGGGGCTGGTCCTGCGCGAGGTCGTATCGGAAAGGTGAAAAAGCAGACGAGAAGCGTTTCAGAAGCTCAAATGGGCATGTTTCCCGGCGCGTGTGTCGATTTCATGAATCGGGAAACGGCAGCCATTTCGTATGAATTGACGGGCGGCGTCAGATCGCCCGGGGAGACTTCATGACGATGTGGATCGAGGTGACGCTGCACGCGCATCGATCGGACGATGGAGCCGAGGACGCGCTGCATCGCGTGGCCGCAATCGCGGGCGCGGAACCCGTCCGGACGCGCTTCACGACGCGCGAGATTCCGCTGAAAACGCCGCGATGGCGGTTGTCGATCGAAACGCTCGAGGGCGCGCGCACGCTGTGCGCCGTGCAAAAAGAGAGCGTGCCGATGCCCGGCTTCACGCGCTATCGGACTTTCGCGCGGCCCGCGGGTGAGGATCTGGCGGCGTCGCTGGTCGAATTCGCGCATGCCGACGACGCGCTCGCCGAGCCGCTCGCGAACGCGCATCGGGATATGGCGGCGGACTCGGAAGCCGGGCGCGAGATCGAACGCATCGAATGGCGCGTCGATGCCGGCGGCGCGGACATTCTCGCGTCGCTCGAAACTTCGGAAGGGGAACCGCCGATCTTGCGGCTCGCGGCGCCCGCGGTGAACGGCGCGCTGGACGCCGCCTTCGGGCTCGCGGGCGAGGTGATCGACGCCGCGCCGTTTTTCATCGCGCCGGACGACGAGCACGCATCGCAAGCGGAACCTGTGCATGCCGCGAAACTCGACCTGCCGCGCACGGCGACGCGCCGCGAAGCGTTCGTCGCCATCGCGGCGTCGGTGGCGGGGCAGTGGTTCGGCAACGCGGCCGCGTCGCGCGCGGGTCTGGGCGACGAGCACGTGCATCAGTTGCGCGTCGCGCAGCGTCGGCTGAAGACGCTGCTGAAGCTCTTTCGCGACGATATCGACGACACGTGGAATGCGCGCATCGCGCCCGATCTGAAGTGGTTCGGCGACCTGCTCGCCGATGCACGCGACTGGGACGTCTTCACCGACAGGACGCTGCCTGCCTACGCCGAATCGGACGACGACGCCGCGCGCTGGCAGCCGGTCATCGCCGCTGCGGACGTGAAGCGCCGCGTCGCGCGCGACAAGGTGCACGACGCGCTGGCGTCGAAGCGCCATGCACGCCTGATGCTCGCGTTCGTCGAATGGCTCGCGCGGTTCTCATCGCAGGAAGACGAGTCGCCGATGCGCTTTGTCAGCTTTGCCGAAAAACGCATCCGCAAGGACTACCGGCGTATCGCGCGCGCGCCCGATCTCGCGTCGCTCGAAGCGCATGAGCGGCATCGCGTCCGCATCCATGCCAAGCGCCTGCGATATGCGCTCGAATTCTTCCGCTCGGTGACGTCGCGGAGAACGCGTACCGACACGGCGAAGCTGCTCGGCGAATTGCAGACGGTGCTCGGCGAAGCAAACGATGCAGCCGTCGCCGCCGATCGGCTCGCGGCGCTCCCCGAAGCCACCGATTATCAGCGCGGTTTCGCGCGGGCCTGGGGTGCGGCGTCGGCGCGCAAGGACGCGCGCGAAGGCGAGCGGCTGCTGCGTTCGATGCACCGTCCGCGTGTGAAGGCATCGATATAATCCGTCCCATTGTTTCAGCACGATCACAGAGGCTAGAGATGAGTAAAACAGCACCGTCGAAGGTGCGCGATCCGCTGGAACTCGGTGGCTCCGTATGGCTGCGCAGCGGCACGGAGACGCTCGGGGGCGCGGCGCGCATTGCGCTTCTGGCCGCGATCCGCGACACGGGATCGATCACCGCCGCGGCGAAGGCCGTGGGCATGAGCTACAAGGGCGCGTGGGACGCCGTCGACACCATGAACAACCTTGCCGGCGAACCGCTCGTGACCAGCGCGGCGGGCGGCAAGGGCGGCGGCGGCACAACGCTCACGCCGTCAGCGTTGCGTCTCATCGACACGTATCACGCGATCGAACGCGAGCATCGGAAATTTCTGGAACGGGCGGGCGCGGCCATCGAAGGCTTCGCCCACGATTGGGAACTGATCGGAAGATTGGGAATGAAAACAAGCGCACGCAACCAACTGGCCGGCAAGGTGACGAAGGTCACGCGTGGAGCGGTGAACGACGAAATCGAACTCGGCTTGCCCGGCGGGCAGACGATCGTCGCGGTCGTCACGCACGAGAGCACGCAGGCGCTGGGCCTGAAGGAAGGCAGCGATGCGTTCGCGCTTATCAAGGCGTCGTGGGTCATGCTGATGGAAGACACCGGCGCAAAGCTGTCGGCGCGCAACCAGTTGCGTGGCACGGTTGCCAGTCTGACGAAGGGCGCGGTGAACGCGGAGGTTTCGCTGTCGCTCGACGGCGGCACGACCATCACCGCGATCATCACGAACCAGAGCGCGGACACGCTCGGCCTGACGCAAGGTCAGAAGGCCGTTGCGGTGATCAAGGCGTCGAGCGTGATTATCGGCGTGAACGATTAAGGCATCATGCAGTGAACGCAGCGGCCGCGTCAGGCGGCCGCGCGGTCGTCCTGCGGCAGTTCAGTGCGGCGTTCCGGCGCGCGAAATTTCTTCGACTTCCAGCTTGCCCGCACATACGGACGCTCATGGCCCGACAGCCCGAGCGCGATTTCCGTGATCCATTGCTGCGTCGGCACGGGCACGCCGTGCAGCGCCACGACGACCGCCGCGAGACTCGCGGCGACGGGCGCCGGCGCGAGCCTGCCGGACTCGGCGCGCCACGTGAACCACACGAACGCGAGCGCGACGACCGCGCCGAGCGCGCAACCAGCGACCACTTCCGATACCGAATGCGCGTCGAGCACGACGCGCGACACGCCCACCCATACGCCCAGCAACAGACCGAGCGCGACGCCGATGGCGCGCCACGCGCCGCGCGCCGGCAACAGCGCGACGAAAATCGCGACGGGCAGCACCGCTGTGGACATCAGCGCATGTCCGCTGACGCCGGTGAAGTCGAGATGGCGCACGCCGATACCCCAGCCGATAAACGCGATCTTGCTCAACGCGACGAGGCCGCTCGCCGCGCCGAGCAGTGCGAGCCACGCGACAGAATATTTCCATCGATAGCCGACGGCGAGCCATGCGGCGACGATGAGGGCCACCGGCCCCATCACGCCGACGCTGCCGAGCGCGGTCACGGAGATCCAGGCGGAAACGGGTAGGTCTACGGTCATTGGTTTCTGGGAATAAGGGTTGCTGCAGTGCGGCAGCGGCGAGGGGGCCGTTCTGCCGGCGGCTGGCGCTTCGACACGCTGCCGCAAATTCGCTCCAGTATAACGCTTGGGAACATACTGAATTATCCGACATTGCTTAACGCGAGTTGACGGTTACATCGCGTAACTATCGTCTAATTTTGGCTATCTTCGCGATTTGCTGTTAATTCATCCCGAGATCTGTGCGCTCAAGGCAGGTTATCCAGCCGTTTTAATGTTATTGTGCAATGCACAACACAGCGCGCGTTTTCGTCGCGCCATCCCATTGCATGAAGTGGAGGACCCAGCCGAAATGTCCAAAAGCCTTACCAAGCTCTGGTTGCGCGGCTTGAGACGCCTGGTCGCCGGCCAAGTCGAAGCGATCCGCACACCCAAGCCCCGTGCGGCGGCCAAGCCCGCGCGCGCGAAAACCGTCAAGTCGAAACTGAAATCGGGGGCGTCTGCGAAGGCGGCAACAGCGCCCCGCGCCAGCGCGCGTCCCGTGCCGCGCGAATCGCGTGTGCGTCCGCGCGCGTCGGCGTGGGCGCGCGGGAAGTGGGCGCGCTCGTATCATTCGGCCCCGCCGACGAGCGGCCGCTTCGTCAATCACATGTCCTACGCGCTCTATCTGCCGCCGAAAGCCGGGTCCGAGCCGGTTCCGCTCGTGGTCATGCTGCACGGTTGCAAGCAGAACGCCGACGAATTCGCGCAAGGCACGCGCATCAATCTGCTTGCCGATCGATACGGATTCGCGGTGCTGTATCCGGAGCAATCGAAGCACGATCACGCGCATCGCTGTTGGCGCTGGTATGACGATTCCGGTAGCGCCGGCGGTGGCGAAGCTGCGTCCGTCGTCTCGCTGGTGAACGCGATGGTCGAGCAGCACGATCTGGATCCGGAGCGCGTCTATCTTGCGGGCATGTCCGCCGGTGCGGGACTCGCGGCGCTGCTCGCCGTGCGTTATCCGCACGTGTTCGCGGCCGTCGGCCTGCACTCGGGCGTGGTGTTCGGCGAGGCGCGTTCGGCCATCGGCGCGATGGACGTCATGCGCCGCGGCGCGCGCAGCGATCCCGTCACGCTCATCGACGCGGCTGTCGACGTTCGCGATTATCCGGGCATGCCGGCGATCATCGTGCACGGAGAACTGGATTCGGTGGTCGCGGCCGCGAACGCGGAGCAGCTCGCCAAGCAGTTTCTGCGGCTGAACGGCTTCATCGACGCGGCAGGCAATCGCCGCGCGGGCGAGGCGCGCGAGGAAGCGCATCCGGATGGTGTCGTGACGGACTATTTCAAGAACGGCCGACGTGTGGTGAAGACGTCGATCGTGCGCGGCCTGGGCCATTCATGGGCCGGCGGCGACGATACCGTCGCTTTCCACTCGTCCAAAGGACCAGATTCTTCAGCGGTGATGTGGGAGTTTTTCAAGCATCAGCGGCGTCCGAGCGAGGCCGCGCGCGATGCGTACGTCGCCTGACGCCCGGCGCGCCGTGTTGCAGGTGTTGCAATTTAGTCTTTAGTATCAGCGTTCTAGCGATTAGGGCTGGCGTTGGATCAGGGATTACCCTATAATCCGCTTCATAGGTAGTAACCCCAGTATTCAAGCGAGGCCCACCATGTTCCTGCTCAGCCGCATTTTCCTGTTCCTGACCAAATCCGCCGATGAACGCGATCGCGCGCGCGACGACGCTTATCTCGCCGAAGCCACGGACATCTACGATCTCGAATATCGTATGAAGAAGCTGGATCAGCGTGCTACGGCGCGTCACCCGGCGTGGATGTCCAACTAAGCTCTGCCTTCGACGGTTCTGGAACATGCCGGCCTTTTAGGCCGGCATTTTTGTTTCCGCTCGCGTCGTCTCAGACGAGCTTCACGCGCACATCCACGTTGTTGCGTGTCGCGTTCGAGTACGGGCAAACCTTGTGTGCTGCATCGACCAATGCCTGAGCGTCGGGCGCGTCGAGGCCCGGCAGCGACACGCGCAGCTCGATATCGAGCTTGAATCCGCCTGCATCGTTGGGACCGACGCCCACGTCCGCCGTTACGCTTGTATCGGCCGGCACTGCGCGCTTTTGCTGACCCGCGACGAACTTCATCGCTGAGAGAAAGCAGGCGGAATAGCCCGCAGCGAACAATTGCTCGGGATTCGTACCCGGTGCGCCCGTTCCGCCCAGTTCCTTCGGCGCGCTCAACTTCACATTCAATTGCTCGTCCGAGGAAATGGCGCGGCCATCGCGTCCACCGGTGCTGGTTGCCGTCGCCTTGTACAGGATGCTCATCGTTTCTCTCCTTATGTTTCGGTAGTCAGATCAATGTTGCGTTCACCACGGCGCAAATATATCGCGCTATTAATTAGTGTGCAAATTAATATTCGACGATGGGGCCGATAGCGTGTTGCTATCGGTTCGGATCAGTCGTCGATGTACTCGCCGAGGGAGGCGCGCAGCCGCACCAGATCGTTGCGCAGACGCAGCATCGCGTCGATGTCCGAACCGGAGGCGCAGTAGATTTCGCTGGGAATCGCGCGGGCGGCTTGTTTCAGCGCGGCGCCGGCGTCGGTCAGTCGGATGTGAACCTGGCGCTCGTCTTCCACGCCGCGCACGCGCTCGACATAGCCCTGCGCTTCGAGACGCTTGAGAAGCGGTGTCATCGTCGCGGAATCGAGCGAGAGACGCGCGGCGATTTCCTTGACCGTGAGGTCGTCGGATTCCCAAAGCACGAGCATCGCCAGGTATTGCGGATACGTCAGCCCGAGCTTCTCCAGCAGCGGCTTGTACGCCTTCGTCATCGCGAGCGAAGTCGAATAGAGCGCGAAGCACAACTGCTGATCGAGTTCGAGCGGAAACTCAGGCAAAGCGTTTGACGAGGTCATGACAGAGGCGCGGCGAAAGGCCGGGATGGCCGATCTCGCTAGTGTACGTGCAATGCTTCGCGCACGAATCATCGCCGCGCCCGTTCGAAGAGCGCGGCATCCGGTCAAGCCTTGGGCGTGCCCGGTGCGTCGGGAATGTCCGGCGAATCGGGGGACTGCACGCCGAAACAGCCGCGATAAGTCGCGTAAAACGAGCAATACAGCGCGGTCGTGACGATGATCGATGCCGGCATCAGCACCGCGAGCGCCATTTCCTGTCCCACGCCGAGCGCCTGCATCAGCGTGGTCAGGCCGAACGAGACCGCGAGCGCGATCACGATCCACAGCACGCCGTAAAAAATGAACGCGCCGCGATTGCGCCAGCACGAGACGAGGCTGAAGAACAGCGCCTTCGCGGGCGGCACGTCGTGCCACGCGACGAGGATCGGCGCGAACCAGAACAGCATCGCGATCGGGACATAGCACGCCATCGCGACGAGCACCGCGAGCGGACTGAAGCTCGCGGCAACCGTTTCCGGATCGCCGCTCGGGCCGTCGCCCATCATGATGCTGAGCAGCGTGCCGCCATCCACGAGCGCCGACGCCATGAAGATGACCATCATCGCGACGATGTACAGCGCGCCCAGCGCGAGCAGCCTGCGCGCGACGACGCTGCCGTACGAGCGGAATCCGTCGACGAGAATGGTCGGCCAGACGGGCTTGCCCGCGATCGTGTTGCGGCACGCCGCCATGAAGCCGACCGCGACCCCCGGAATGAACAGCAGCGGCAGCAACGGGCCGACGAGCGGCACACGGGAGATCAGCGTCATCACGAACAGATACGCGAAGAACACCGTGAGGAAGGCAAACGGGTTGCGGCGGAACAGCCAGATGCCCTGACGGAACCACACGTAGCCGGTCTTGGCCGGAACTTCGATCAGTCGCATGTTGCTGGTTATCGATTGGCGGGAGAAGCGGCTTTGACGCGTTCGCGCAGAATGCGTTCGAAATGGCCGGGATCGTGCGCTTTGAGCATTTGCGCTTCGCGCGGGCGATGAAAGTCGAAAAGGCGCGAGACCCAGAAGCGCATCGCGCCGGCGCGCAGCATGTCGTTCCAGTGACGCTCTTCGGCGGGCGTGAACGGACGCACCGTCTGATAGGCGCGCAGCATCGCATCGACGCGCGCGGGATCGAGCACGCCGGTGGCGAGATCGATGCACCAGTCGTTGACCGTTACGGCGACATCGAACAGCCACTTGTCGACGCCCGCGAAGTAGAAGTCGAAGAAACCGCCGAGGCGCGCGTGCTCGCGGCCGTGCGCGAACAGCACGTTGTCGCGGAACAGGTCGCAATGGCACGGGCCTTCCGGCAGCGACGCGTAATCCGCCGAGCCGAAAAATTCAGCCTGATGCGCGAGTTCGTCTTCGAACAATGCCCGCTGCTCGCCGCTTAAAAATTCGGCGATCGACGGCGCCTTCTGCTGCCACCATGAAAGGCTGCGCAGATTCGGCTGATGCTGCGCAAAGTCGCGCCCCGCGAGATGCATGCGCGCGAGCATCTGCCCCACTTCGATGCAATGCGCGGACGTCGGCACGAGTTCGGGCGCGCCTTCGAGCTTCGTCACGATCGACGCGGGCTTGCCATGCAGCATGCCGAAGAGCGAGCCGTCGCGGCGCGGCATCGGATCGGGCACGGGCACGCGATGCGAAGCCAGATGGCGCATCAGATCGAGATAGAACGGCAGTTGCGTTGCCGTGAGATTCTCGAAGATCGTGAGCACGTACTCGCCGTGCGTCGTCGTGAGAAAGAAATTGCTGTTCTCGATGCCCGACTGGATGCCGCGAAATTCGACGACATCGCCGAGATCGTAGTCTTGCAGCCAGTCGCCGAGGTCGGCGTTGGTGACGGGAGTGAAGACGGCCATGCGGGAAACGTCGGTCAGGTTGGACGGCCAGGAAGAGGCCGGTGAACGGTGGCGCCGGGCATGCAGCCACGGTGCCGCGACCCGCCCGGAAAGAGCGGGTCCGAAGCCATCTTTAAGTGATCAGTAATGCAGGTTGATCGACGGCAGGCGCGTACTGGCCTTGCCGTTGTCGCGCACTTGCGGCGACGTGTCGGCGGGCGCGCTCATCTGATAGCGCGTGCCGAAATTGGAACGCACGTCGATTTCGACGGGCTTGCCCTTGTCGCGGAATTCGGTGATCTCGGTGCCGTTGGTGCTCAGCTCGTGATAGCTCGGTGTGCGCGGCGGCGAAATCTCGACTTTCGAGCTGACGTTCGCGGGCGGACGGTTGATGGATTTCAGATCGGGCAGGCCCGCCGCTTCTTCCGGCGACATTTTCTGCACCGCCGGTTGGGGTTCTGCGTTCGCGGCTTGCTGCGCCGGCTGCGCGAATGCGCCGAAGCTTGCTGCGGCGAGGACTGCCGCGGCGGCGGCGCAAAGGTGCGGCTTCATGATGGTTCTCCAGGCGATGGCCGGATTCTAACAAAACGGTTGCTGACTGAGCGGCGCGCGCGCAGCCAACGCCTTATTTTGCGCCGCTTTCGCGAAATTTGACTTCGAACGTCAAAAACGTGTTGCGAGGTGTGATCGCACGCACTCACGTGAGGAGGGACTTCATGGTCCGCACATTCTTCCGTGTTAATGTCGATTCATTACGAGGGCATCGAAGAAAGACACAAGATCATGACAAACGACCGGACTCAAAGCACGCAGGGCACGCCTGCCAACGATTTTCCGACCGAATCCTTCGAAGATCCCGCTGCGGCGGTCGCGCGTCTGTCGGCGATCTATGAAGCGAATACCGCATTTCTGCGCGATGCATTCGCGCGCTATCGCCGCAACGAGCAGTTCACGCATCGCGTGCGCGCGTGCTATCCGTTCGTGCGCGTGCGTACCGAGCTCAACTCGCAGATCGATTCGCGGCGCTCATATGGCTTCGTGGCGGGGCCGGGCATCTACGAAACGACGCTGACGCGTCCCGATCTTTTCGGCGATTACTATCGCGAGCAATTGCGACTGCTGACGAAGAACCATCACGTCGGGCTCGAAGTCGGTGTGTCGGCGCATCCCATTCCGATTCACTTCGCGTTCGCGGAAGGCATCCATCTCGAAGGCGATCTCGATCGCGACCGGCTGCTCGCGATGCGCAATATCTTCGATACGCCCGACCTCGCGCTGCTCGACGATCGGATCGTCAACGGCACGTACGAGCCGGGGCCGGGCGAGCCGCACCCGCTTGCGCTCTTCACGGCCGCGCGCGTCGATTTCTCGCTGCATCGGCTGAGGCATTACACGGCCACGTCGCCCACGCACTTCCAGAATTACGTGCTGTACACGAACTACCAGTTCTATATCGACGAGTTCGTGAAGCTCGGCCGCACGATGATGTCGCGCGCCGACGACGAGGAAACGCGCGCGTATCGCAGCGCGTATTCATCGTTCGTCGAACCGGGCGATGTCGTCACGTACAACGCGAATCTCGGCGAGCAGCCGGAGGAAGGCGCGCAGCCCGCGCGTCTGCCGCAGATGCCCGCGTATCACCTGAAACGCGCGGACGGCAGCGGCATCACGATGGTGAACATCGGCGTGGGGCCGTCGAACGCGAAGACGATCACGGATCACATCGCGGTGCTGCGTCCACATGCGTGGATCATGCTCGGACATTGCGCGGGGCTGCGCAATACGCAGCGTCTCGGCGATTACGTGCTGGCGCACGGCTATGTGCGCGAGGATCACGTTCTCGATGACGATCTGCCGCTTTGGGTGCCGGTGCCTGCGCTCGCGGAAGTGCAGGTTGCGCTGGAGCGCGCGGTGGCGCAGGTGACGCAGCTCGAAGGCGTCGAACTGAAGCGCGTGATGCGTACGGGCACCGTCGCGAGCGTCGATAACCGCAACTGGGAGTTGCGCGATCATCGCGAGCCGGTGCGGCGTTTGTCGCAAAGCCGCGCGGTGGCGCTCGATATGGAGAGTGCGACGATTGCGGCCAATGGATTCAGATTCCGCGTGCCGTACGGAACGCTGCTATGCGTGTCCGATAAGCCGCTGCACGGTGAATTGAAGCTGCCGGGAATGGCGGATCAGTTCTATCGCGCGCAGGTGGATCAGCACTTGCAAATCGGCGTCAAGGCGATGGAACTGCTGCGCGAGAATGGGTTGTCGAAGCTGCATTCGCGGAAGTTGCGCAGCTTCGCGGAAGTGGCGTTTCAATGATGCCTTCTGCGTGAGACGATGCGGGCGGTTCATGAAACCGCTCGCATCGAGTCTCGATTAAAGATAGAACATCCGATCCTCATCCGACTTGCTCTCAGCCGGCTGTTCGACCGATTCCTCGCGATCTTCATAGAAGCGCAACACGGCTTCGAGCACCTGATCCGGATCGTCGATGACTTGCATCAGGTCGAGATCCTTTTCGCTGATGACGCCGTTGGTCAGCAACGTGTTCTTGAACCAGTCGAGCAGGCCGGCCCAGAACTCCGCGCCGACGAGCACGATCGGAACGTGACGTGACTTCTTCGTCTGGATGAGCGTGAGCACTTCCGCGAGCTCGTCCAGCGTACCGAAGCCGCCCGGCATCACCACGACCGCGTCCGAGTTCTTCACGAACGTGACCTTGCGCGTGAAGAAGTGACGGAAGCGGAGCGAAATGTCCTGCCACTGATTGCCCGATTGCTCGTGCGGCAACTCGATGTTCAAGCCGACCGAAGGCGACTTGCCCGCGTGCGCGCCTTTATTCGCCGCTTCCATGATGCCCGGCCCGCCGCCGGATATGACGGCGAAGCCCGCGTCGGAGAATTTCTGCGCGATTTCGATCGTGAGTTGATAGTACGGCGACTCCGGTTTCAGACGCGCCGAACCATAGATGCTGATGGCAGGGCGGATCTCCGAGAGGTACTCGGTCGCCTCGATAAACTCTGCCATAATCGTGAACATCTGCCACGATGCGCGAGCCTTCTTGGCCGTCGCGCGCTCTTGATCTGCGAGCGATCGCAGACTCGGAATCACTTTTCTCTTGTTCATAATGCCTGAAGAACTAAGTCTTGAAGGTAAGACCCTGCTATTGGTCGACGGTTCTAGTTACTTGTACCGGGCCTACCATGCAATGCCGGACTTGCGAGGCCCCGACGGCGGGCCCACCGGCGCTCTGTATGGAATGATCAACATGCTGCGGCGCTTGCGGCGCGAAATCAATGCAGAGTATAGCGCGTGCGTATTTGATGCCAAAGGCAAGACTTTCCGCGACGACTGGTACGCCGACTACAAGGCCAACCGCCCTTCGATGCCCGAAGACCTCGCGAAGCAGATCGAGCCGATCCACGTCGCCGTGCGCGCGCTCGGCTGGCCGCTCGTGATGATCGAGCGCGTCGAGGCGGATGACGTCATCGGCACGCTCGCGGTCGAAGCCGAAAAGCGCGGCATGAAGGTGATCGTGTCGACGGGCGACAAGGATCTGGCTCAACTCGTGACGGATCATGTCACCCTCATCAATACGATGACCAACGAAACGCTCGACCGCGCCGGCGTGCTCACGAAGTTCGGCGTGCCACCGGAGCGCATCGTCGACTATCTGTCGCTCATCGGCGATACCGTCGACAACGTGCCGGGGGTCGAAAAATGCGGTCCCAAGACAGCGATCAAATGGCTCACGCAATACGAAACCCTTGATGGCATCGTAGAGCATGCGAACGAGATCAAGGGTGCGGTAGGAGACAATCTGCGCAAGGCTCTGGACTTCCTGCCGATGGCGCGAAAGCTCGTTACCGTGCACACGGAATGCGACCTTACATCGCAAATCGAATCGATCGATGCGACGCTTCAATCGCGTCCCGAGTCGCGCGACGAACTGCGCGACGTGTTCCTGCGTCACGGCTTCAAGACGTGGCTGCGCGAAGTCGAAATCGCCGATGCCGTCGAAGGCCCGACCGATACGCCGCCCGCCGAAGTCACCGAAATCGTGCATCACTACGAGACGGTGCAGACATGGGAGCAGTTCGATGCGTGGCTCGAGCGCATCAATGAAGCGGAGCTCACATCGTTCGATAGCGAAACCACGTCGCTCGATCCGATGACCGCGCAGATCGTCGGCATGTCGTTCTCTGTCGAGCCGGGGCATGCGGCGTACATTCCGGTCGCGCATCGCGGGCCGGACGCGCCCGAGCAACTGCCGCGCGACGAAGTGCTCGCGAAACTCAAGCCGTGGCTCGAAGATGCATCGAAGAAAAAGGTCGGCCAGCATCTGAAGTACGACGAGCAGGTGCTCGCCAATTACGGCATCGAAATGCGCGGCGTCGAGCACGACACGCTGCTGCAATCGTACGTGCTGGAATCGCATCGTCCGCACGACATGGACAACCTCGCATTGCGTCATCTCGGCGTGAAGACGATCAAGTACGAAGACGTCGCGGGTAAGGGCGCATCGCAGATCGGCTTCGATGAAGTGCCGCTCGACAAAGCCTCCGCGTATGCGGCCGAAGACGCCGATATCACGTTGCGTCTGCATCAGGCGCTCTATCCGCAAGTGGCGCAGGAGGAAGGCTTGTTGCGCGTGTATCGCGACATCGAAATGCCGACTTCGCGCGTGCTGCGCAAGATGGAACGAAACGGAGTCCTGATCGATCGCGAACGGCTCGAAGCGCAGAGCAACGAGATTGCGAAGCGGCTCATCGATTTGCAGGCGCAGGCGTACGAATTCGCGGGCGGCGAGTTCAATCTCGGCTCGCCGAAGCAAATCGGCCAGATCTTCTTCGAGAAGCTGCAATTGCCGGTCGTGAAGAAAACGCCGAGCGGCGCGCCTTCCACCGATGAAGAAGTGCTGCAGAAGCTCGCCGAAGACTATCCGCTGCCGAAGGTGCTGCTCGAGCATCGCGGGCTGTCCAAGCTCAAGTCCACTTACACGGACAAGCTGCCGCGCATGGTCAACGCATCGACGGGACGCGTGCATACGAACTATGCGCAGGCCGTCGCGGTGACGGGGCGTTTGTCGTCGAACGAGCCGAACTTGCAGAACATTCCGGTGCGAACGGGCGAAGGGCGGCGCATTCGCGAAGCGTTCATCGCATCGCCGGGCTGCCAGATCGTATCGGCGGATTACTCGCAGATCGAGCTGCGCATCATGGCGCACATTTCCGGCGACGAATCGCTGATGCGCGCGTTCAGGGAAGGCGAAGACGTGCACCGCGCGACGGCGTCGGAAGTGTTCGGCGTCACGCCGCTCGAAGTCGACAACGATCAGCGCCGCATCGCGAAGGTCATCAACTTCGGCCTGATCTATGGCATGAGCTCGTTCGGGCTCGCGTCGAATCTCGGCATCACGCGCGATGCGGCGAAGCTTTATATCGACCGCTATTTCGCGCGTTATCCCGGCGTTGCCGCGTACATGGAAAATACGCGCGTGATCGCGAAGGCGAACGGCTTCGTCGAAACTGTGTTCGGCCGGCGTCTGTGGCTGCCCGAGATCAATGGCGGCAGCGGGCCGCGCCGTCAGGCGGCGGAGCGCGCGGCGATCAACGCGCCGATGCAGGGCACCGCCGCCGATCTCATCAAGCTCTCGATGATCGCGGTGCAGGACTGGCTCGAAGCGTCGGGCATCGGCGCGAAGATGATCATGCAGGTGCACGACGAACTCGTGCTCGAAGTGCCCGAAGAGGCGCTGCCCGAGGTCAGGAAGCGCTTACCTGAACTGATGTGCGGCGTCGCGAAGCTGAAAGTGCCGCTCGTCGCGGAAGTGGGCGTCGGCACCAACTGGGAAGAAGCGCACTGAAATTCCCGGTGCAAGGACATATGCGCGGATGTCGCATATGTCCGACATGTTGGTGACTCGCTTGTGACTGTCACCGAAGCTCCGCACAATGTTTCAATCGAGGAAGATAAGCACGAAGGCCGATCGAATATAAAAGCACAGGGAGAGTTCCATGCATCGCTTCATCATCATCGGCGGAGGCGCAGGCGGCCTCGAACTCGCAACTCGTCTCGGCGACCGTTTCGGCTCGACGGATTCCAAAACGCCGCCGAAAGCGCAAGTCACGCTCGTCGACCGCAACCCGACGCATATTTGGAAACCGCTCCTGCATGAAGTCGCGGCGGGCAGCATGGATCCCTTCACGCAGGAACTCGAATACGCGGCACAAGCCCTGTGGCACGGCTTCGAGTTTCAGCAGGGCGAACTCGTCGGACTGAATCGGGCGGCGAAGCGCATCACGATCGGCGCGTTGCGCGATGAAGAAGCCGGCGAACTGCTGCCCGAGCGCGAGTTGGAGTACGACACGCTCGTCATCGCGATCGGCAGCACGACGCATTTCTTCGGCGTCGAAGGCGCGCAGCAGAATTCGATCGCGCTCGATACCGTCGGTCAGGCGGAGCTCTTCCGCAAGCGCCTGATCGCGGCCTGCATGCGCGCGGAGCATTTCGCACCGGAACCCGTCGCGGCGGGCGTGGACGAAGTCGACGAAGAGCCCGGCGTCGATCCCGTGCCGCGCATTCAGGTGGCGATCGTCGGCGCGGGCGCGACGGGCGTCGAATTGTCGGCGGAATTGCGCAATACCGCGCAAGTGCTTTCCGCATACGGCTTGCACAAGCTCGATCCGAAGCACGATATCGGCATCGTGCTGATCGAGGCCGGGCCACGCATTCTGCCCGCATTGCAGGAACGCGTGTCCAGCGCGACGGCGGAACTGCTGATGAAGCTCGGCGTAAAGCTGATGACGGGCGAAACCGTCGCGCAGGTCTCGCGCGACACGATCCGCACGGCGAGCGGCAAGACGATTCGCGCGGATCTCACAGTCTGGGCGGCGGGCATCAAGGCGCCCGCGATTCTCAACAATCTCGACGGACTTCCGACCAATCGTCTCGGCCAGCTCGTCGTGCGCCGCACGCTGCAAACCGAAACCGACGAGAACGTCTTCGCGCTCGGCGATTGCGCCGCGTGTCCGTGGCCCGGCAACGAGCGCAACGTTCCGCCGCGCGCGCAGGCCGCGCATCAGCAGGCGAGCTTCCTTTTCAAGTCGTTCGAGCGGATGTTGCAGGGCAAGCCGTTGCCCGAGTACACGTATCGCGATTTCGGCTCGCTGGTGTCGCTCGGCCATTACAGCGCGGTCGGCAATCTGATGGGCGGGTTGATCGGCGGCAACATGCTGATCGAAGGCCTCTTCGCGCGCTTCATGTACATGTCGCTGTATCGCCTGCATGTGGCCGCGCTGCACGGCTATGCGCGCATGGTGCTCGATACTGTCGCGCACTGGCTGCGCCGTTCCACCGCCCCGCGTGTCAAGCTGCACTGACGGAACAGATCCGCTGCGCCGTTCGTTTAAAGCTGTTTAGAATGAGCGGCGCGCTTAATGCATAACGCGCGTTCATCGTCGTGCAGCGCCGCGCGTCGTGACGCCTCGATCGCGTCGCGCGGATTTCAACGATCCTCGCCGTCGCGCGATCGAGTACGCGCCGCGACGGCATTGCCGCGGGAGCTTCGTATGCTAGACCCTGAAGTCGACAGCCTCATTCCGCACGTCCCGTTCAACCGACGCAATTTCATCAAGGCGACCTTCGGCACCGGCTTCGCGGCCGCCGTGCTGCCGGTGTCCGCGCAAACCGTTCACACCGACAGCGATGGGCTGGAAGCCGGCGCCATCGGCATACGCGGCGCGGATGGCACGCTCGTGCCGGCGTATCGCGCGCAGCCCAAAGGCAAGACGCATTTGCCGGTCATCATCGTGATTCACGAGATTTTCGGCGTGCACGAGCATATCGCCGACGTCTGCCGGCGCTTCGCCAAGCAGGGTTATCTCGCCATCGCGCCGGATCTCTACACGCGTCAGGGCGATGCATCGGCCTACAAGTCGATGCAGCAGCTCAACGAACAACTCGTGTCGAAAGTGCCCGATGCACAAGTGATCTCCGACATCGATCAGACGGTCAAATGGGCGGGCGAGCATGGCGGCGATCCGAAGCGCGTCGGCATTACCGGGTTTTGCTGGGGCGGGCGCATCACCTGGCTCTATGCCGAGCACAATCCCAATGTGAAGGCGGCCGTGGCGTGGTACGGACGGCTCGTCGGCAACAAGACCGAGAACACGCCGGCCAATCCGATCGACCTCGCGGGCCAGCTCAAAGTGCCGGTGCTCGGCCTATATGGCCGGCAGGATCAGAGCATCCCGCAGGATACGATCGAGCAGATGAAACAGGCGCTCGCGAACGACCCGCCGCCCGCGAAAGACTCGCAGTTCGTCGTGTACGACGACGCGCCGCATGCGTTCTTCGCGGATTATCGGCCGAGCTATCGCAAAGCCGACGCCGAGGACGGATGGAAGCGCGCGCTCGCGTGGTTCCGCGAGCACGGCGTCAAATAACGGCGTTCACGGATTCGGGCCGGTCGCGACGGGCCGGCCCGGATCGGCGCTCCACTCGCTCCACGAGCCGGGATAGAGCGCAGCGCCGTGCAGGCCGGCGATCTCCATCGCGAGCGCGTTATGGCATGCCGTCACGCCCGAGCCGCATTGCAGGACGACGCGGTCCGCCGGCGTCGTGCCGACGAGCGAACCGAACGCCTCGCGCAGTTCGTGCGCGGTCTTGAAGCGGCCTTCCGCCGTCAGATTGTTCTTGAAAAAGTGATTCAGCGCGCCGGGAATGTGCCCGCCGACAGGATCGATCGTCTCATTCTCGCCGCGGTAACGATCGGCGGCGCGCGCATCGATCAGCAGATGATCGCGCGTGCCGATGCTGCGCTCGATCGCCGGGGCGTCGATCGTCACCTGAAGCGGCGCGCCGGCCTTGAACGTGCCCTGCCTCTTCGGCGGCACGGCGGTATCGAGCGGATTGCCCGCGGCTTCCCAGGCCTGCAGGCCGCCGTCGAGCAACGCGACGGAATCGTGCCCGAGCCAGCGCAGCAGCCACCAGAGACGCGCGGCGTACATGCCGCCGTGGGCATCGTACGCGACTACTTGCTGGCCCTCGTTCAGGCCGAAGCTGGCCAGTTTGGCGACGAGCGCGGCGCGCTCCGGCAGCGGATGACGCCCGTTCGTGCCCGTCTTGACGCCGGACAGATCTCGATCCAGATGAAGATAGTGCGCGCCGGGAATATGCCCTTGCGCATAGGCCGCTTCGCCGGATTCGGGCGCGGCCAGATCGAAGCGGCAATCGAAGACGAGCATGCTGCCGGGCGCGGCGGCGAGCCGTTCGGCGAGATTCGCCGCCGAGATGAGCGTGGTGTAGTGGGTGTGCGGCATGACGGCTCCTGTGCGTCGCTCATGTGCGAGACTTGAACCGTTAGTCTAAACAAAAAGGCGGGCCTGAAAGCCCGCCTTTTCGTAACTCTGGCCGAACGGCCTATATCAGATCGCGCCGAGCTGATGCCGCAAGAACTCGTGGAAGTGCTGCATGCCGGATTCCATCGGGCTCTGATACGGCCCGACCTGATTCTCGCCGCGCGACATCAGCGCGCGCCGGCCCGCGTCCATGCGCTCGCCGATTTCGTCGTCCTCACGCGCGGTTTCCATATACGCAGCGCGCTCGGCCTCGATGAACTCACGCTCAAAAAGCGCGATTTCCTCGGGGTAATAGAACTCGACGATGTTCGTCGTCTTCTGCGTGCCTTGTGGAATCAGCCACGACACGACCAGCACATGCGGATACCACTCGATCATCAGACCGGGGTAATACACCATCCAGATCGCACCGAACTCGGGCGGCGCGCCGTTGCGAAAGCGCAGGACTTCGTCGTGCCACTTGCGATACGTCGGGCTGCCCGGCTTTTCCAAGTTCTTGTGGACGCCCACGGTCTGGACGCTGTACCAGTCGCCGAATTCCCACTCGAGGTTGTCGCACGACACGAAGCTGCCGAGTCCCGGATGGAACGGCGCGACGTGATAGTCCTCGAGATAGACTTCGATGAACGTCTTCCAGTTGTAATTGCACTCGTGCACTTCGACGTGATCGAACATGAAGCCCGAAAAATCGAAGTGCTTTGCGGTGCCAAGCCGCGCGAGATCCGCGGCGACGTTGCGGCCCTCCGATTCGAAGAGCAGGCCTTGCCAGTTCTGCAGCGAAGTCTTGCCGAGGTTCAGGCAGGGCTTGTCCGCGAAATGCGGCGCGCCGAGCAGTTGACCGTTGAGATCGTAGGTCCAGCGATGCAGCGGGCAGACGATGTTGTCCGCGCTGCCGCGGCCATTGAGCATGATCGCCTGGCGATGGCGGCACACGTTGGACAGCAGTTCGATATTGTTCTGCTGATTGCGGACGAGCACGCGCCCTTCGCCTTCGCCCGGAAGCGCGAAATAGTTGCCCGCTTCGGGAACCATGAGTTCGTGCCCGACGTAGCGTGGACCTTGCTTGAAAAGTGTGTCGAGTTCGCGCGTAAGAAGCGCTTCGTCAAAGTAAGCCGTGACTGGCAGCTGACTGTGAATGGCGTTCAGCTGCAATGCATTGCTCAGATTGGACATTCCCACTCCCGTTAAGACGTGAAAGCAGTGAACAACCCAACCATCGAAGATTCGATTTAGGGAGCCCGCGATTATACCGAAATCCGCATCCTTGGGGTGCTTAAGGTCTTGATTTGGGTATAAATTGTCGCGAGAGTTCCTCGCAATCGTTGCGCCCGCGCGCTTGAATCGCACGTTCCTTCCCGATTGGCGGAGAATCCGGCAAAGCAATCTCGACGGTCCCGCGTGGACGGGATGCGGGTCGAAAATTTGGCTTTTGCCGTAGAATGTGCGACTTGGTTCCAAAAATTCAATTGCACATCCACGATTCATGGCGAAGACCGCTGTCCAGGAAACAGGCGAGCAAACCGGCGCAAGCGCACAGAGCGCGGACGCCGCCCCGCTTCCCGAGAATTACGAGGCGGCGCTGGCAGAACTCGAATCGCTCGTCGCGCGCATGGAAGAGGGCGCGCTGAGCCTCGAGGAATCGCTTGCGGCATACCGCCGCGGCGCAGCGCTTGTCGGCTTTTGCCAACAGCAACTCGAAAAAGTTGAGCAGCAGGTACGCGTTCTCGATGGCGAGACGCTCAAACCGTTGCCCGCCGAGGTGCAGCGCGCCACGCAGGGTGCCGGAGCGACGAACGACGACGGGGACGACGACCTATGACCTTCGAACAATGGATGCGCGCGACGCTCGATCGCGTCGAGACGGCGCTGGAACACTATCTTCCGGGCACGGACGTCGCGCCGGCGCGCCTGCACGAAGCCATGCGCTACGCGGTGCTGGGCGGCGGCAAGCGCGTGCGGCCCCTGCTCGTCCACGCGGCGGGCGAGCTGACCGGCGCGAGCGCGCAGGCCGTCGAAGCGGCGAGCGCGGCACTCGAGATGATCCACGTCTATTCGCTGGTGCATGACGATATGCCCGCCATGGATGACGACGCGTTGCGTCGCGGCAAGCCTACCGTACACATCCAATATGACGAAGCGACGGCACTGCTCGTCGGTGACGCGCTGCAATCGCAGGCGTTCGTCGCATTGACGGCGGAAGGCAACGGTTTGAGCGATGCCCAGCAAGCCGCGCTCGTGCGCGAGCTGGCGGTCGCGAGCGGCTCGCTCGGCATGGCGGGCGGTCAGGCGATCGACCTGGAAAGCGTCGGCCGCAAGCTGTCGCGCCCCGAGCTCGAGACGATGCATCGCAAGAAAACAGGTGCGCTGCTGCGCGCATCGGTCCGCATGGGCGCGCTCGCGGGCACGCATCCCGGCGCGGAAGCGCTGACGTCGCTGGATCGGTATGCGGCAGCGATCGGTCTCGCATTCCAGGTCGTCGACGACATCCTGGACGTCACCGCCGATTCCGCCACGCTCGGCAAGACCGCCGGCAAGGACGCGCAGCACGACAAGCCCACTTACGTATCGATCATCGGGCTCGATGCGTCGCGCGAACTCGCTGCGCAACTGGGCCGCGACGCGCACGCCGCGATCGAGCCGTTCGGCGCGCGCGGCCAGCGTCTCGCCGAGCTTGCCGACCTGGTCGTGAACCGGGTGAATTGATTGTTGAACGCGTGACGAACCCCACGGTGCGAAGAAAGAAACAATCGCACCGAACGAATCACGCCAGTTTTCCTAAAATGGGACGACGATGTACGACTTGCTGAAAACCATCGACGATCCGGCCGATCTCCGCGCCCTCGATCGCCGCCAATTGCAACCGCTGGCCGACGAGCTGCGAGCCTACGTGCTCGATAGCGTGTCCCAGACGGGCGGCCATCTGTCGTCCAATCTGGGCACGGTGGAGCTGACCATCGCGTTGCACTATGTGTTCGATACGCCTAATGACCGCATCGTCTGGGACGTCGGTCATCAGACGTATCCGCACAAGATCCTGACCGGCCGCCGCGATCAGATGCCGGGGCTGCGCCAGCTCGGCGGCATCTCCGGTTTCCCGCGCCGCGCCGAATCCGAATACGACACCTTCGGCACCGCGCATTCGAGCACGTCGATTTCGGCTGCGCTCGGCATGGCGATCGCCAACAAGCTGCAGGGCGACAACCGCTTTTCGATCGCCGTGATCGGCGACGGCGCGATGACCGCGGGCATGGCCTTCGAAGCGATGAACAACGCGGGCGTCGCCGACGACGTGCCGCTGCTCGTCATCCTCAACGACAACGACATGTCGATTTCGCCGCCGGTCGGCGCGTTGAATCGCCATCTCGCGCGTCTGATGTCGGGCCGTTTCTACGCCGCCGCGCGCGCGGGCGTCGAACGCGTGCTGCGCCATGCGCCGCCCGTGCTCGATCTCGCGCGCAAGCTCGAAGAGCACGCGAAGGGCATGATCGTACCGGCCACGCTATTCGAGGAGTTCGGCTTCAACTACATCGGCCCGATCGACGGTCACGATCTCGATTCGCTGATCCCGACGCTGCAGAACATCAAGGAACTGCGCGGCCCGCAATTCCTGCACGTCGTCACGAAGAAAGGCCAGGGCTACAAGCTCGCGGAAGCCGATCCGGTGCTGTATCACGGTCCGGGCAAGTTCAATCCGGCTGAAGGCATCAAGCCGTCGACGGCGCCATCGAAGAAGACTTACACGCAGGTGTTCGGCGAATGGCTGTGCGACGCCGCAGCGCAAGACTCGCGCGTGGTCGGCATCACGCCGGCGATGCGCGAAGGCTCCGGCATGGTCGAGTTCGAGAAGCGCTTCCCGGACCGCTATTTCGATGTCGGCATCGCCGAACAGCACGCGGTGACCTTCGCGGGCGGCCTGGCCGCGGACGGCATGAAGCCGGTCGTCGCCATCTATTCGACCTTCCTGCAACGCGCGTATGACCAACTGATCCACGACGTCGCGCTGCAGAATCTGCCAGTCGTGTTCGCGATCGATCGCGCGGGCCTCGTCGGCGCGGACGGCGCGACGCACGCGGGCAACTACGATCTCGCGTTCCTGCGCTGCATCCCGAACATGACGGTGATGGCCGCGTCGGACGAAAACGAGTGCCGCCAGATGCTCTACACGGCGCTGCAGCAGCCGAACCCGACGGCCGTGCGCTATCCGCGCGGCGCGGGCACCGGCGTGGCGACGGTCAAGCAGATGACCGCGATTCCGGTCGGCAAGGGCGAGATTCGCCGCGAGTCGTCGCAAAAGCTGGGCTCGGGCAAGCGCATCGCGATTTGCGCGTTCGGCACGATGGTCGCGCCGTCGCTCGCCGCCGCCGAGGAACTGGATCTGACCGTCGCCAACATGCGCTTCGTGAAACCGGTCGACGCCGATCTGCTGCGCGAACTCGCCGCCACGCACGACGCGATCGTCACGATCGAAGAAGGCACGATCATGGGCGGCGCGGGTTCCGCGTGCGTCGAAGCGCTGCTTGCAAGCTCCATCGTGAAGCCCGTGCTGCAACTCGGCTTGCCGGACGTGTTCATCGATCACGGCGATCCGGCCAAGCTGCTGTCGAGCGTCGGACTGGACGCGGCTGGCATCGCCAAGTCGATTCGCGAGCGCTTTATCGACGCAATCGAAAGCGCCAACGCAGGGAAGCTGACGAAGCGCGTCGCCTGACGACGCTTCGCTCGAACGGCGCGCTCGGGGTGCGCCGTGCATCAACGCTTTGGCACACGGCGCGGGCATCGTCCCGCGCCGTGTGCGCTTGAACGTATCGACCCGCTCGCGTCTTGCGCGACGCGCGGCGCATAAGGACAAAACAAATGAATCAGATGAATCCCGCCTTCGTGATGCCCGACGTCCAGAGCACGCCCGACACGCGTCAGATCGCGATTCAGCGCGTCGGCGTCAAGGGCGTGCGCTATCCGCTGACGGTGCTGACGGAAGACGGGCTGAAGCCGACCGTCGGCGTATGGAACCTCGACGTGCATCTGCCCGCGGAACAGAAGGGCACGCACATGTCGCGTTTCGTCGCGTTGCTGGAAGAGAACCGGCTGCCGGTCGATCAGCACGCGCTGCGCGGATTGCTCTCGCTGATGCTGGCGAAGCTCGAAGCGCACTCCGGCCGTATCGAAGTGACGATGCCGTACTTCGTCATGAAGACCGCGCCGGTCTCGGGCGTGAAGAGCTTGCTGGACTACGAAGTGACGTTTATCGCCGAACGGCGTGACGGCGACACGCGCATGTCGATCAAAGTGCTCGTGCCGGTGACGAGCCTGTGCCCGTGCTCGAAGAAAATCTCGCAGTACGGCGCGCACAACCAGCGCTCGCACGTCACGATCGCGGCGGAATTGGCCGACGAGATGCCGGTCGAGGAACTGATCCGCATCGCCGAGGAAGAGGCGTCGTGCGAACTGTGGGGCTTGCTGAAGCGTCCGGACGAGAAGTTCGTCACCGAGCGCGCGTATGAAAATCCGAAGTTCGTCGAGGACCTCGTGCGCGATGTCGCGACGCGCCTGAACGCCGACGCGCGCATCGTCGCCTATACGCTCGAAGCCGAGAACTTCGAGTCGATCCACAATCACAGTGCGTATGCCGTGATCGAGCGCGACAAGCGCCGCGACGCCTGAACGTCTAGGCAAGCGCCGTTTCCGCGGAAACGTGCGCTTCCCGCACCGATTCCACCACGAGCGACGCCAGCCGCTCGACGAGCGGCGAGCCCTTTCCCGACGCGCGATGCAGCGCGAGCGGAATCGACGGCAGCGCGGGCAAACCGCCTTCGCCGCCATCGAGCGGACGAACGGTCGACGGCAGGCCGTAGCTCGTTCGCACCGTCACGCCGAGTCCCGCCGCTGCCGCCGCCCACAGTCCGGACAGGCTCGGGCTCGTGAACGCCACACGCCATTTGATGCCCGCACGGTCGAGCGCCGCCGCCGCCGCGCTGTGGAAGAGACACGGCCGATCGAAAACGATGAGCGGCAAGGGCTCGTCGGCGTCGAAATGCCAGGGAACGGTCGATGACGCGATCCAGCGCATCGGCGGCGCGGCGATCGGCTCGGGCAGATTCGACGCCTGACTTTCATCCGGCACGCCCGCCGCGCCCCACACGAGCGCGAGATCGAGCTGCGCGCCGCCGATGCGCTCCAGCAGTTCCGTATTGCGCGCGACGCGCGCTTCGATCCGCACTTTCGGGTGCGCTCGCGCGAAGCGTCCGAGCACATCGGGCAGCACGACTTCGCCGAAATCTTCCTGCAGACCGAGCCGGATCCAGCCTTCCAGATCGACGCCGCGAACCGCGACCGCGGCTTCGTCGTTCAGCTCGACGAGCCGCCGCGCGTAGTTGAGCATGACCTCGCCGGCATCGGTGAGTGCGAGCCCGCGTCCCGATTTGCGAAACAGCGGTGTGCCCGCCTGTTCTTCCAGCTTGTGAATCTGGGCGCTGACGGCGGACGTCGAACGCCCGACGCGATCGGCTGCTTTCGCGAAACTCCCGAGGTCCACGCCCGCGACGAAGCTGCGCAACACCGCGAGGTCGAAGGTTGTCTGGCTCATGATGACAGTCCCGATTTGATGAACGGTCCGTCGCAAACTTTGCGATTTTCAGGATGATGTTAAGCGTTCAAACTGGCCCCAGTCAACTTTTCGATGGACTGCGACATGGCCATTTCTCTCGCTTTGAACACCAAAACCGCACTCGGCGATGGACACCGCTGGAAAGTGCTCGGCGTGGGCGTCGCGGCGAACGCGAGCGTGTCGGCGGCGGCGACGGGCTTTCCGACGACCGCCGTCTGGGTGCGCGGCGCCTACCATCTGAGCAACGGGCAACTGGGCGTCGTGCTGGGCGCCCTAGGCTTGGGCGTCGCGCTGTCCGAATTGCCTTGGGGCGTTCTCACCGACAAGTGGGGTGACCGTCCCGTCCTGCTGACCGGTCTTTTTTCGACGGCCGCGGTGCTCGTCGCGATGACTTTGTTCGCGACGCCCGCGACGGCGAGCTTCGGCTGGCTCGTCTTCGCGATGTGCGCGCTGGGCCTGCTCGGCGGCAGCGTCAACGGGTCGAGCGGACGCGCGGTGATGGCGTGGTTCGGCGAAGGCGAGCGCGGCCTCGCGATGAGCATTCGCCAGACGGCTGTGCCGCTCGGCGGCGGCATCGGCGCGGCGTTGCTGCCGTGGCTCGCGTCGTCGCATGGTTTCGGGGCGGTATTCGGCGCGCTCGCCGCGATGTGCGCGCTGTCCGCCATTTTCGCCTGGCGCTGGCTTCACGAGCCGGCTGAAGCAGTTCATCGGGCGATTCGGAGCGCAGGCGCCGCGCCGCTGAAAAACGCGCTGGTCTGGCGCGTCGTGCTCGGCATCGGCATCTTGTGCGTGCCGCAGTTCGCGGTGCTGAGTTTCGCGACGATCTTCATGCACGACGCCGCGCACTTCGGCCTGACCGCGATCAGCGCGACGATGGCCACGCTCCAGATCGGTGCGATCGCGATGCGCGTCTGGAGCGGCCGCCACACCGACCGGCACCGCAACCGCCGCACGTACCTGCGCGTATCGACGATCGTCGCGTGCGCGTCGTTCGTCGTGCTCGGTATCGCGACGGCGCTCGGCGCGGTCCATTGGCCCGTTTTGCTCGCGGCGATGCTGATTCTCGCGGGCGTCTGCGTGTCGGCATGGCACGGCGTCGCGTACACGGAACTGGCGACGCTCGCGGGCACCGAACGCGCGGGCACCGCGCTCGGCATGGCGAACACGGCGGTCTTCGTCGGCTTTTTCGTGACGCCGCTCGCCATTCCGCACGTGCTCGCGATCGGTTCCTGGCCGATGGTCTGGCTCGGGGCGGGCGTGTGCGCGTCGCTCGCGTGGCCGTTGTTTCCGAGGCCCGCGCGCGCTTAAACTGGCCGTCCACGTCATCACCACCACGCGGAGCGCATCTTGATTCTCATCGGCCAATACGATTCCCCGTTCGTGCGGCGCGTCGGCATCGCGCTGAAGCTCTACGACATGGCGTTCGAGCATCGCCCGTGGTCGGTGTTCGGCGACGCCGACAAGATCGCGCCGTACAACCCGCTGTGCCGCGTGCCGACGCTCGTGCTCGATTCCGGCGATACGCTCATCGAAAGCACGATGATCCTCGACTATCTCGACGCAGAGGCGGGCGATGCGCGCGCTTTGATTCCATCGGGCGGGCCGGAGCGACGTCAGGCGCTGAAGGTCTGTGCGCTCGCGACCGGTCTCGCCGACAAGGCCGTCGCGCTCGTCTACGAACGCGTGTTGCACAAGGAGAAATCGCAGGCGTGGCTCGATCGCTGCACGGGGCAGGTCGAGCGTGTGTTGAATGCGCTGGAAGCGGACCGCGCTGCGCGCGCGACGCCTTACTGGTTCGGCGATGCAATCGGCCACGCCGATATCGCCGTGGCCTGCGCGCTGCGCTTCGCGCGCGAGGCGCATCCGGAAATTTTCAGCTCGACGCGCTGGCCGACGCTCATCGGCCATAGCGATCGCTGCGAAACGCTGCCCGTCTTCAAGGCGATCGTGCAGCCGTTCAATCCGCCTCGATAAAGTGGCTCAGGCGCGCGCGAGCGACGTGAGATCCCAGCGCGGCTTCACGGTGAACGCGTAGTCGCGCAGGGCCTGCTCCGGCCAGCGCGACAGGCGCAGCGCGCCCGCGAGCGCGATCATCGCGCCGTTGTCGGTGCATAGCGACAGGTCGGGGTAATGCACGTCGAAGCGGCGCTTTTTCGCCGCCGCCGACAGCGCCTCGCGCAACTGCCGGTTCGCGCCGACGCCGCCCGCCACGACGAGCCGCTTCAAACCCGTTTTCTTCAGCGCGGCGAGCGATTTAGCGACGAGCACGTCCACGGCCGCATCGACGAAACCGCGCGCGAGATCGGCCTTGGCCTGCTCGCAGACGTTGTTGCCGAGCTTGCGGCTGTGCGTGAGCACGGCGGTTTTCAGGCCGCTGAAGCTGAAATCGAGATCGCCGGAATGGAGCATCGGGCGCGGCAGCGCGACCGCGCCGGACGTGCCGAATTCCGCGAGCCGCGACACTTCCGGGCCGCCCGGATAGCCGAGGCCGAGCAGCTTCGCGGTCTTGTCGAAGGCTTCGCCGGCGGCGTCGTCGAGTGTTTCGCCTAGCGTCTCGTAGACGCCGACATCGGTCACGCGCATCAACTGCGTGTGTCCGCCGGACACGAGCAGCGCGACGAACGGAAAGGGCGGCGGCGCGTCGACGAGCAGCGGCGACAGCAAATGCCCTTCCAGATGATGGATGCCGACGGTCGGCTTGTCCCACGCCATCGCCAGCGCATTCGCGATGCTCGCGCCGACGAGCAGCGCCCCCGCGAGCCCCGGCCCTTGCGTGAACGCGATGGCGTCGATGTCGCCGCGCTGTGCGCCGGACTTGTCGAGCACTTCCTCCAGCAGCGGCAGCGCGCGGCGGATGTGATCGCGCGAAGCCAGTTCGGGCACGACGCCGCCGTAATCGCGATGCATCGCGATCTGCGAATGAAGGGCGTGCGAAAGCAGGCCGCGCTCGGTGTCGTAGAGTGCGAGGCCGGTTTCGTCGCAGGAGCTTTCGATGCCTAGAACTAGCATGGATTCAATGCGTTAGAGGAACAGAAAAGTATAGCAGCGGGAATGATCGAGCGTGTCGAAGGTAAAATGCGCGCCATGGAATCCTTCGATATCGCCGTCATCGGCGCGGGCGCGGCCGGCATGATGTGCGCGGCCGTGGCCGCTCAATCCGGACGCCGCGTCGTCCTCATCGACCACGCAGAGCGTCTCGCCGAAAAAATCCGCATCTCCGGCGGCGGGCGCTGCAACTTCACGAACATCAACGCGCAGCCTGCCAATTTTCTGTCGGCGAATCCGCATTTTTGCCGCTCCGCGCTCGCCCGCTACACGCCGCGCGATTTTCTCGCGCTGCTCAAGCAATACCGCGTGAAGTGGCACGAGAAGCACAAGGGCCAGCTCTTCTGCGACGACTCCAGCGAGACCATCATCGACGTGCTCAAAAGCGAGTGCGATGCCGGTCGCGTCGCGTGGCGGCGTCCGGTCGCCGTGCATGAGGTCCGTCACGACGGCGCGCGTTTCGCGCTCGATACGAACGCGGGCACGATCGGCGCGGCGGCGCTCGTGATCGCGACCGGCGGCCTGTCGATTCCGAAGATCGGCGCGACGGATTTCGGCTATCGCGTCGCCAAGCAGTTCGGCCACAAGCTCGTCGATACGCGTCCCGCGCTCGTGCCGCTCACGTTCACGTCCGCCGACTGGGCGCCGTTCGCGCAGCTGTCGGGGCTTTCGCTGCCGGTTCGCATCAGCACGGGCAAAGGCAAGACGCGCGGCGAATTCGACGAAGACTTGCTGCTCACGCATCGCGGCGTGTCGGGGCCGGGCGTGCTGCAGATTTCGAGCTACTGGAACACGTCGGAGCCGATTCACGTCGATCTGCTTCCCGACCTCGATCCGACCGCCATGCTGATCGAAGCCAAAGCCGGCTCGAAAAAGCAGATCGGCAATTTTCTGGCCGAGCACGTTCCCGCGCGTCTCGCGCACGCGTGGCTCGAAGCGCAGCGCGTGCCGGTCGACGCGCGCCTCGCCGATCTGCCGGATCGCACGCTGAAAGCGATCGGCGCATCGCTGTCGGACTGGACGCTCACGCCGAGCGGCACCGAAGGCTATCGCAAGGCGGAAGTCACGCGCGGCGGCGTCGACACGCGCGAGCTTTCATCCGCGACGATGATGAGCGAGCGCGTCGCGGGGCTCTATTTCATCGGCGAGGCGGTCGATGTCACCGGCTGGCTCGGCGGCTATAACTTCCAGTGGGCGTGGGCTTCGGGCGTCGCCGCGGGCAAGGCCGCCGCGGAGTACGCGCGAGACGCGGCGACGACCGCCTGAGGGCGTCCGTCCGGGGGTTTTGGCGAGTCTCGAAACGCGGGCCCGTTTGCTATACTCGGACGGTCATCGGAGGATTCTCTCCGCTTTCCGCTGGCGCCAGGAAGGCTGTCTGCTAATCCCGCTTGAGGAGGCGTTCCCAAGCGGGTTTTTGCTTTCGCGGGACCGCCGCGCGCCGGCCGGAATTCAAACTTTCGCAATTGCACCGGGTGAACGATGAGCCTCAAAGACCAGATCAACGACGACATGAAGACTGCCATGCGCGCGAAGGAAACCGAGCGTCTCGGCACGATTCGCCTGCTGCTCGCGGCAATCAAGCAGCGCGAAGTCGACGATCGCGTCACGCTCGACGACGCGGGCATCACCGCCGTCATCGACAAGATGATCAAGCAGCGCAAGGATTCGATCAGCCAGTTCGAAGCCGCGAGCCGCACCGATCTCGCCGACAAGGAAAAAGCGGAGCTGGCGGTGCTGGCGGCGTATATGCCCGAACAGCTTTCCGCCGAAGCGATCGCTGCCGAAGTCCAGGCAGCCGTCGCCGCGACCGGCGCCGCCGGGCCGCAGGACATGGGCAAGGTGATGGGCGTGCTGAAGCCGAAGCTCGCCGGCAAGGCCGACATGACCGCCGTCTCCGCGCAGGTGAAAGCCGCACTCGCCAAGTAACGTCCGCAGCTTTCGATCGGTGATTCCGCACGCTTTCCTGCAGGATTTGCTCAACCGCGTCGACATCGTCGACGTGGTGGGCCGCTACGTCCAGTTAAAAAAGGGCGGCGCGAATTTCATGGGCCTTTGCCCATTTCACAACGAGAAAAGCCCGTCGTTCACGGTCAGCCCGACCAAGCAGTTCTATCACTGCTTCGGCTGCGGCGCGCACGGCACCGCGATCGGCTTTCTGATGGAGCATACCGGGCTCACGTTTCCCGAGGCCGTGAAAGACCTGGCGCAAGGCGCCGGCCTGACGGTTCCGCAGGAGCCTTCCAACTCGTTCCGCGGTGGCGGCGGCGACAGCGCACCGAGCAAGGCGGTCAGCGTCGCGTTGACGGACGTCATGCAGACGGCGTGCGATTTCTATCGCAAGCAGTTGCGCGGCGCGCCGAACGCCATCGAATATCTGAAAAAGCGCGGCTTGACCGGTGAGGTCGCCGCGCGCTTCGGGCTCGGCTACGCGCCGGATGGCTGGCAGAACCTCGAGGCGGCCTTTCCCGATTATCGGGATGAAAACCTGGTCGAGTCGGGTTTGGTGATCGTCAGCGAAAAAACGGATTCCCAAGGACAGGCGCGACGTTACGATCGTTTTCGCGAACGCGTGATGTTCCCGATCCGCAATGTGAAGGGCAACGTGATCGGCTTCGGCGGGCGCGTGCTCGACGGGGGCGAGCCTAAATATCTGAACTCGCCGGAGACGCCGCTGTTCAGCAAGGGCAGCGAGCTGTACGGCCTGTTCGAAGCGCGCTTGGCGATTCGTGAACTGGGTTACGTGCTCGTCGTCGAAGGGTACATGGACGTCGTCGCGCTCGCTCAACTGGGTTTTGCGAACGCCGTGGCGACGCTCGGCACGGCGTGTACGCCGATCCACGTGCAGAAGCTGTTTCGTCAGACGGATACCGTCGTCTTCAGTTTCGACGGCGATTCGGCCGGGCGGCGAGCCGCGCGTCGCGCGCTGGAAGCGGCGCTGCCGCACGCTGCGGACAACCGGACCATCAAGTTCCTCTTTCTGCCGAAGGAGCACGATCCGGACAGCTACGTGCGCGAGTTCGGCACGGACGGGTTCGGCGAGCAGGTCGATCGCGCGATGCCGCTGTCGCAGTTCCTGCTGAACGAGGTACTGAACGACAAGGAGCTGGAGCAGCCCGAAGGCCGAGCGAAAGCGCTCTTCGACGCTAAACCGCTGCTGCAGGCGCTGCCCGCAAACGCGTTGCGGGTGCAGATCCTGCATATGCTCGCGGACCGGCTCGACACGCCGTTCACCGAAATCGCCGCGCTATGCGACATCGATTCGCGCGCTGCGGCCGTCGCGCGGGCAAACGTGCCGAAGAGCGAGCGGCGCCGCGTCACCGGACAGGAACAGCGCGCGCTGCGCAATCTGGTGATGTATCCGGGCATCGCGGTTTCGCTCGATCAGGACAGCGAGCGCACCCTCGTAACGATGACCGAGCACGGCGAATTGTTCAGCGAAGTGATCTCGCACGCGCGCGAACTCGGCGATGCCGCGCAGTTCCAGTTGCTGTCGGAGATCTTGAGAAATGCAGCAAACGCGCCCACATACGACGATATCTTTCAGGAAATTCTCGCCTATGATGAAAACGTTCGCGATTTGCTGATGCGCGATCCGTCCGATGAGGACGCGGCGCAGCGAGTCGAGGAACAAAAGCGTCTGCTGGCGGAAGAATTGCAAGCAACAGTGGTGAAGCTGAGGCACGACAGCTACCGGGCGCGGCTGGATCAACTGGCGCGGCAATCGAGTCTGTCGGCGGAAGAGGTCGCGGAGTTCTCGGAGTTGTCGGCGAGAGTGGCGCAGATCAAGGCTGGGCGGGGCGCCGGCGCGGATGGCGCAAGGTGAGAATGCTATAATAAAAAGTTCAAGTGAATTGCTTTTTGTCAACTGTTCAGGCGCTTTCGTCGTTTTTTCACGGTAGATGGGCGGCAGCGGTCGAGCAGTTGGCAAAGGGCATGTGAAGTTGTTTGCAGAGGGAAGCGAAGCAGGAAGGCGCTGGCTGAATGGGCCGTAGGCGACGAAGGTGGCACACGCCGCATAAGTCACACGAAACGGGCCGATAAGCACGCCGGCGAACAGACGGGCGCAAGGGAAGCGGCTGCTATCGAGGGTAGGGCGAGGAGACGATTCACACTCGTCCGAACCGCGATGGCGCCCCGGGCAGGGCACGCAGGACGAAGCAGCGTGCGCGTATTGGGTATTCACGGTTCCATCGGCTGTTGTCCAGCAGCCGCGAGTCGAGACTAAAGCCGGTATGGCGAACTCCATGACGAAAAAGCTGAACGATGTATCCGTCGAAGACGACGCAATGCAAAACGCAGAGTCTGGCGCCGCTCCTGCGGCGAAGGTCGAAAAGGCGAAGGCCCGCGATCGCCGCGCGAAGGAAAAAGCGCTGCTGAAGGACGCGTTCTCGTCGAGCGCGCCCGGCACCGTCGAGGAATTGGAAGAGCGGCGCGGCAAGCTGCGCGCGCTCATCAAGCTCGGCAAGGAGCGCGGCTTCCTCACCTACGGCGAGATCAACGACCACCTTCCGGACAACTTCACGGAAACCGAGGCGATCGAAGGCATCATCAGCACGTTCAATGACATGGGCGTGGCGGTGTACGAGCAAGCGCCCGATGCCGAAACGCTGCTGCTGAACGACAACGCGCCGAACGCGTCGTCCGACGACGAAGTCGAGGAAGAGGCCGAAGTCGCGCTTTCCACGGTCGATTCCGAATTCGGCCGCACGACCGATCCGGTCCGCATGTACATGCGCGAGATGGGCACCGTCGAACTGTTGACGCGCGAAGGCGAAATCGAGATCGCGAAGCGCATCGAAGACGGCCTCAAGCACATGGTCATGGCGATCTCCGCGTGCCCGACGACCATCGCCGACATTCTCGCGATGGCCGAGCGCGTGCAGAACGAGGAAGTGCGCGTCGATGAACTCGTCGACGGCCTGATCGATCCGAACGCGCAGGACACCGATGGCTTCTCCGAGCAGGAAGCGGAAGCGATCGAATCGGAAGAAGAAGAGACCGCGGAAGAGGGCGAAGAGGAAGAGGAAGAAGAGGACGACGGCAGCGCGCAGGCAAGCGCGAACGCCGCTCAACTCGAAGCACTCAAGCTCCAGTCGCTCGAGAAGTTCGCGCTCATCAGCGAATGGTTCGACAAGATGCGCCGCGCCTACGAGAAGGAAGGCTATAAATCGAAGGCATATCTGAAGGCGCAGGAAGCCATTCAGACGGAGCTCATGAACATTCGCTTCACCGCGCGTACCGTCGAGCGCCTGTGCGATACGCTGCGCGCGCAAGTGGACGAAGTGCGTCAGGTCGAGCGGCAGATCCTGCATACGGTTGTCGACAAGTGCGGCATGCCGCGCGCCGAGTTCATCACGCGATTCCCCGGCAACGAGACGGATCTCGAATGGTCCGACAAGGTCGTCGCCGAGGGTCACGAGTACAGCGCGGTGCTGGAGCGCAATATTCCGGCGATCCGCGAGCAGCAGCAGCGTCTGCTGGATTTGCAGGCGCGCGTCGTTCTGCCGTTGAAGGATCTGAAGGAAACCAACCGTCAGATGGCGGCGGGCGAGTTGAAGGCGCGTCAGGCGAAGCGCGAAATGACGGAGGCGAATCTGCGCCTCGTGATTTCCATCGCGAAGAAGTACACGAATCGTGGCCTGCAGTTCCTCGATCTGATCCAGGAAGGCAACATTGGCTTGATGAAGGCGGTGGACAAGTTCGAATATCGTCGCGGCTACAAGTTTTCGACGTACGCGACGTGGTGGATTCGTCAGGCGATCACGCGTTCGATCGCGGATCAGGCGCGCACCATTCGCATTCCGGTCCACATGATCGAAACGATCAACAAGATGAACCGTATTTCGCGGCAGATCTTGCAGGAGACCGGGCTCGAGCCGGATCCGGCGACGCTCGCCGAGAAGATGGAAATGCCCGAGGACAAGATCCGCAAGATCATGAAGATCGCGAAGGAGCCGATCTCCATGGAAACGCCGATCGGCGACGACGACGATTCGCATCTCGGCGATTTCATCGAGGATACGAACACGGTGGCGCCGTCCGATGCCGCGCTGCATGCATCGATGCGCGACGTCGTGAAGGACGTGCTCGATTCGCTGACGCCGCGCGAGGCGAAGGTGCTGCGCATGCGGTTCGGGATCGAGATGAGCACGGATCACACGCTGGAAGAGGTCGGCAAGCAGTTCGACGTGACGCGTGAGCGGATTCGCCAGATCGAGGCGAAGGCGCTGCGCAAGCTGCGGCATCCGAGCCGGTCGGACAAGTTGAAGTCGTTCCTCGAAGGCAACTGACGGGACTTGTTTTGAGAGGCGTTGTGAGGCAAACTCGCTACCCTTCGTAGTCGCCTCGCGCAATGTTCTGAAGTGACAGAAAGCGCCGTTTGCGGCGCTTTCTTTTTGCACGCTCTGCCTGCACAGGGCCGGAAGCTTAACTGGTATAAGCTGTCGACTCATAATCGACCGATAGTGGGTTCGAGCCCCACCCGGCCCACCAGCACTTGCTCAAAAGTATCAGGGGGTTAGCGGATTTGCGTTTCTGATAAGGCGCTTTCGGGGACACTCGGGGACAAAGTGGGTCACGTGACCCACTCGGGCTTTTTGACACTCGCGCATCTCACCGCCGCCGGTTCAAGAGACGTTCACGCTTGCCGATACGCTTGAGCATATTTGCGAGATCGCCGAGGAGCGCGGCGGGCTATGCCTGTCGAGCGAATGCAGAACGATATGCAGGTACTGGCAGCAAAACATAGCGGGCGCTGTGTTTCGAAGCACTATACCGATGCGCAAACGTCTCTGCTTTGGCAGTGCGAAGAAGGACATCGCTGGCGTGCCAAGCTCGGTAAGGTCAACAGAAGCCGGTGTCCGGTGTGTGCCTTCGATCGCAAGCGTCTGGGCATTGGAAACACGCACGAAATTTGCCGCAGGTTACGGCGGAAAGTGCCTGTCCGACGATTACACAAACAATAGTGTCCTATTGCGCTGGGGATGTGCAAAGGGGCATACGTGGCAGGCGAAGCCCGTGAAGATCATGATCGGCCATTGGTGCCGGACCTGTGCGGTCGAACGGACACGTCTAGGCGTTGAGAAGATGCACGACGCCGCTGCGATGCACGGTGGCAAGTGTTTGTCGGAGACCGACGTCAACACCATCACGCCGTCGGAATGGCAATGCATGGACGGGCATACCTGGAGTGCAAGGCCCGAGAGCATCATTCGGACCGGAAGCTGCTGTCCGGTGTGCCGAGCGGTGAAAATAGCGCAGGCCGGAAAAATCCGGCTTAAATTTGAAGAAGGTTTCGAAGGGCAAAGTCCCGATTCTGCTGTGAAGAGTCCGGATTGGTTCTCTGATGGCCCTGGTGGGTCAAACGCGGTGACGCTTGCGGGTCAGGGGCGATCTCGCCCCTGACAGCTCAGCCAACTCAGCCCAGGCGATACACCCTCGAAACCGTCCCCCGAAACAACGCCTGACGTTCCTCAGCACTTGCCTGTGAAGTCAATCGCTTGAACGCGTTCCAGCCGTTACTGAACGGGTAAGAACCCTTATCGACCGGAAAATTGCTTTCGAACATGCAGCGATTCGCGCCGAACGCTTCGATGCAGGTCAGCATCCACGGCTTCCAGGCTTCGGACAATTCAATCGATGAAGGTGGCCGCTCACCTTTTTCGAAGTCGAAACCGTTGATACGCATTCCGAGTCCGCCCACCTTCACATAAACGTTCGGCAACCGCGCAAGTTCGCGCATCGAACGCGACCATGCATCGAAGACCTCCTTGCGCTGATCCGCGTAGCTGGCGATTCTGACCACTCCCCCACAGTGATTGACGATGAACGGCGTGTCGGGATTTGCCTTCGCCAAATCGAACAATTCGGGAAGCTGAGGGAAAAACAGCCATGCGTCGTAGGAGAGGCCCAAGGCTTTCAACTGCGCGACGCCCGCACGATAACCGGAGTCGAGCAGAAGCCCGCGAGGAACTGCCGAAAGCGGGTTCACTAGCGTGGCGTCCGCATCCCAGGTTACGAGGTGCCGTACACCGCGCAAGCGGCCGTCGCCGGCCTCGAGTTCCGCTTCGAGTACGTTTCGCACGGCAGCGCCGCGACGGAGATCCGCGTATCCGACGATGCCCTTCGCTACCTGCGGCTTCTCTTCCTGCATCGGCGCGGTGACTTGAGCCACATACTCCACTTCGCCGATCGGCCGCATCGGTTCCGGACCCGTGGTGCGGTACCGCGTAAGCGCCTGCATGAAGACAGACGCGGTAATGTTGTGCCCGGACCGTGCATCCTCGAGATACTCGTTGAGCAAATACGTCCAACCCGGGCGCTCATAAAAGTGGTGATGCGCGTCGATGATCGGCATCTCCGGTTCGAGCGCCGCTTCCGTTCCGGATGCAAGCCACTCTGCCCGAACGGGCAGGTAATTGCTGGTCGTACTCATACTGCGCGTTTCCTCTTTGGCGAATGCGTGGCGCACGCTCAGCGCGGGCATCGCGATGGATGCGGCGACCGCGCCAAGCAGCCGGCGCCGGTGAATCGATTGAAGAGTTTGCATGGTCACTTTCCCTTGTTGAACGCGTAGAGGGAAAGCGTCAGCAACGTCGTGAACGCGAGTACGACGGCCAGACCGATCATGCCCGCGGTGAACGTGCCGAAACTATCCTTCAGATAGCCGACCAGATACGGACCGGCAAAGCCGCCCAGCGCGCCGATGGAGTTGATCAGCGCCAGTCCGCCGGCGGCCGCCTGACCCGACAGGAACCGGGCAGGCAGCGTGTAGAAAATCGTTCGGCCTGCGATGGTGCCGATCAACGCCAGCGTGATGCCCGTCAACGCAGGCACCAGTTGCTGAAAATATGTCGAGATGCCGAGCGCGACCGCGCCGATGAAAAGACCAGCCGCGAGGTTGGCGATATGGCCACCGCGGCGATCGACGCGCTTCGCCCACCACAAGAGCGCGATGGTCGCGAAGAAATACGGCACCGCCGATACCCAGCCCGTCTGCGTCACGCTCATGCCGTGCGCCTTGAGCATCTGCGGCAGCCATATGCCGATGCCGTAGGAGCCCATCGTGAAGCCGAAGGAAATCATCGCGAGGATGTACATCCGCACATCTTTGAGCGCTGCGCCGAAATCCTTTTTCTTCTGGCTCGCAGCGCCCTCGCGATCGAACGCGCTTTGCAGCGCCTGACGCTCCTCGGGCGAGAGCCACTTCGCATCGGCGGGTTTGTCCGCGAGCATCTTCAGGACGAAGAAGCCGAGAATGCACGCCGGCAGGCCTTCGACGATAAACATCCATTTCCATCCGGCAAGGCCGAGCAAGCCGTCCATCTTCAGCAGCCAGGTCGACAGCGGTCCGCCCACTAGCGACGAAAGCGGCGTCGAGACCGTGAACCATGCGAGCACCCGAGTGCGATAACTGGCCGGAAACCACACTGCGAGGAAGAAGATCACGCCAGGGAAGAATCCGGCCTCGCCGATTCCCAGCAGAAGACGAATCACGTAGAAGCTCGTCGGTCCAACCGCGAGCGCCGTCGCGGCGGCGAAGAAGCCCCATGTGATCATGATGCGCGCGAGCCATCGCCGGGCGCCGAAGCGATACAGCGCCAGGTTGCTCGGCACTTCGCACAGGCAATAACCCGCGAACATGATGCCCGCGCCCCAGCCGAACTGCGTCGCGGTCAAGCCGAGGTCGCGGTTCATCGTCAGCGCGGCGAACCCGACGCTGGTGCGATCGAGATAGTTGAAGAAATAGGCGAGCGCAAGCAAGGGGATGAAACGCCACGCGGCCTTTCTGACGGCCTGCTGTTCGAGCGTCGTATCGACCGCGCTCTCGGCCGTCATGTTCGATGAAATGGATGTCATGCTTCGTCTCCGGACGGAGCACCCAACGCGCGGGCTCATGCCGGCCTACGCGAAGCGGCGTTCCTTTTATGCTGTTGTGCTCAGGCGCTCGCCAGTTCGTTGGCGGAGGGACTGGAAGGATCGTGGGAAAAGGCCGCCTGGCACTTCACGATGCCGGCGTCCGCCAACTGCCTCAGGTCTTCCGATGAGTAACCCAGCTCCAGAAGCAGCGCCTGCGTGTCCTGACCCAGCGAAGGCGGACCTGCGCGAAGTCGCAGACGCTCGCCGCCAAGGGTCAAAGGCAGCAATGCGGTCTTCGTCTGTACTGCTTTGCCCGCGCCGCTTGCGTCGGATGGCAGGGTGACATCGGCAAGTCCGTCCGTTGCGAGCAGATGCGGATCGTCGAAAAGATCCTGCGGCTTCGTGATCGGCGCGTACGGCAGCCCGCAGCGCTCGAAGATGGCGCCGATCTCGGCAGCAGTGAACGCTTCCATGTGGGCGCGAAGCCGCGGCATCAGCCATTCGCGGGCTTGCACGCGCTGATTGTTGCTGGCGATACGCGCGTCGGCCTTCAGATCGTCGAGGCCGAAGGCATCGCAGAAGAGCGCCCATTGCGTATCGGAGACGACCGCCAGGAAGATCTGATCGCCGTTCTTCACCGAAAAGACGTCATAGACTGCCCAGGCCGAAATGCGGCTTGGCATCGGCGCGGCGGTTTGTCCCGTCACGGCGTATTGCATCATGTGCTGCGCCACGAGAAACACGTTGTTCTCGAACAGGGCGCTCTGCACCTCTTGTCCGCGGCCGGTCCGCTCGCGTTGTGCCAGCGCCGCCATTGCGCCGATCGCGCCGAACATGCCGCCCATGATGTCGTTGACGCTCGTGCCTGCCCGCAAGGGTCTGCCTTCGGGACCGGTCATGTACGCGAGACCGCCCATCATCTGCACGACTTCGTCGAGCGCGGTGCGATGGTCGTAGGGACCGGGCAGGAAGCCCTTGTGCGACACATAGATCAGACGAGGATTGAGTCTGGACAAGGCCGAATAGCCGAGGCCGAGCTTGTCCACGGTGCCGCTCTTGAAGTTCTCGCTGAAGACATCGGCGTTCGCAAGCAGCTTGTGCACGATCTCCACACCGCGCGGGTCTTTCAGATCGACGGCGATGCTTTTCTTGTTGCGGTTGAACGTGCTGAAGAAGCCTGCTCCCGAGCCTCGCAGATTGCGGGTGCTGTCGCCGGTGATCGGCTCGACCTTGATCACTTCCGCGCCGAGGTCCGCCAGCACCATGCCGCACGTCGGCCCCATCACCATGTGCGTCATCTCTACGACGCGCACGCCGCTGTACGGCAAGGACTGGTCCGAATGCACTTCGCTCATTGCGCCGCTCCCAACAAACAGCCTTCCGGCTGGGGCGCACTCGGCGCGCGCCCGTCTGCGTACGAGAAACCTTTCGGCAGTCCCGCGTCCTGTACGTGTCCGTAGAGCGCTTCGCCCGGAAGCGCCTGTGCGAGGATCGAGCGCGCGGCAATGAGCTTGTCGATGTCTATGCCCGTGTCGTAGCCCATCGCCTCGAGTAGAAACGCGAGGTCTTCGGTAACGATGTTCCCCGTCGCGCCCGGCGCGTAGGGACAGCCGCCGAGGCCCGCCTGACTCGAATCGATCGTGGTGACGCCGGCATCGAGTGCCGCCACGACATTCGCCAGGCCTTGACCGCGCGTGTTGTGGAAATGAGCGCCGCCCGCCTTCGCGCCGACTTCCGATTGCAGCCGGCGAAACAGGCGGCGAACCTGAACGGGGTTGGCATAACCGCTCGTATCGGACAGGCCGATTTCGTCGACACCGCATTCGGCCATCGCGAGGCACATGCGCATCGTCTGGTCGTCGGTCACGGTGCCCGCGATCGTGCAGCCGAATGCGACCGATACACCCGCTTCGATTTCTGTTCCGGGGAACTGCTCATCGCGCAGCGCGACGATGCTGCGCACCTCATCGATCAACTGCGCGGTCGTTTTGCGGACATTAGCCAACGCGTGTTCATCGGTGACGGACACCGGCAACGTGACTTTATGGACGCCGGCTTCGAACGCGCTTTGCGAGCCGCGCAGGTTCGGCGCCAGGACAGCGACACGAAGGTCCGGAATGGATAACGCGTGAGCGACGACTTCGCGGATATCGGCCATTTGGGGCAGAAGTTTCGGCGGAACGAACGATCCCACTTCGATCTCCTTGAGTCCCGCTGCCGCCAGCGCGGATATCCATTCGAGTTTCGCGGACGTCGGCATGACGCTTCGGATGCTCTGCAAGCCGTCGCGCGGGCCGACTTCGCTGATCAGGATTCGGCGATGTGAGGCGCTCATTTCGCTCCTTTGTTCTGTCAGATAGACCTGTGTTTTGTTAGAGAGAACTTTAGGCGAAGACGTTTATCGCTGAAAGCGGGGTTAACCCCGGATTTCAGAACTAGAGTTCTACCGGATAGAACTGTATAGTCGTGGAATTTGATTCGGGAGCGGTGCATGACCAAGGAAGACCAGCCGTCCGATACGAACGAGGCGTCGAGCGGCGTCGCCGTTCTTGACCGGGCGTTCGCCATACTCAATGCCTTCGGGCCGACCGACGACCGGCTGACCCTGACCGAGCTTTCACGCCGGACCGAGCTTTATAAGAGTACGGTTTTGAGACTGCTCGGCGCTTTGGAGCATGGCGGATTCATCCGGAAGTTGAGCGACGGGCAATACGCAATCGGTCATCAGCCGTTGCGGCTTGCGACGCTCTATCAGCGGTCGTTTCAGGTGGGGCCTGTGATCGAACCGTTGCTTCAGCAGTTGAGCCGGGACTTGGGCGAAACGGCCAGTTTCTACGTACGCCAGGGCGATCAACGTCTCGTGTTGTATCGCGTCGAACCTAGCCGCAGCGTTCGGGTATCGATTCGCGTCGGAGAGGAGTTCGCGATCGATAAGGGCGCCTCCGGCAAAGTCCTGCTCGCGTTCTCGGAGACACAGGATCCGCGCTGGCAAGAGATCCGCGAACGGCTATGGGCCACCTCGTTTGGCGAGAGGGATCCGGAAACGGCATCGGCCTCGGTGCCCGTGTTCAATTCGACCGGCGAGTTGCAGGGCGCGTTGACGCTTTCAGGACCAAAGGGCCGTTTCGATGCTCCGGCGGTCATCGATGCAGCATTGGCGATGTTGCTCGATAGCGCGCGGCGAGCGACCGTCGCACTGGGCGGAAACGGATCGAGATATGACGCGAGCATCGCGAGCTTCGTGAAAGCGCCGCCAGCCGCCGATGGAAGCGAGCGCTCTGCCTGAAGGACGGCAGTCACATGCTTTCACGCGCACGCCGCACGGATGAAGTCGGGAATCTCGACGGCTTTCAGCTTTCCATCGGCTTGCTTGACACACAGCGCGCGCGTCGCGCGAAATTCGCAGATCAGCGTTTCACCGCACACGATCCGATGCCGCTGAACGTAACGCGGCCGCATAGCACTTGCTAGATCGATCTACTTGCCTTAGAGTCTTTTGACCAGGCCGAGCGTGCCCTGACCGCCCCGCCCAGGTCGACGCACGAACAATCTGCTCGCCGATAACGCGACCCCGACGCGGCCGCCGCGCTCGGCCTCGCGGGCAAACGTGGCCCGCGTGATCCGCACGATGGCTGCGTCGACGGCGGCCCGATGATCCAACGTTTCTGAGGTGAACCATGCGTGAACTTAACGGGCGCGGCGATCTCTGCTGCATCAACACGGGCACGCTCGGCTATCGCGAGCCGATCGAAGTCACGGCCGGACGCATCGCCGAACAGGGCTTCGGCTGGATCACGCCGTGGCGTCAGGAAATCGACGAGAACAATCCGCAAGCAGCCGCCAGTGCGATCCGCGCGGCCGGCCTGAAGGTCGGCGCGTATTGCCGCACGGCGTATTTCGCGGCCAACGACGCCGCGGGCCGTCGCGCCGCGATCGATTCCAACCGCCGCGCGCTGGAAACGGCAGCCGTGCTGGGCGCGCCGATGCTCGTCGCCGTCGTCGGCGGATTGCCGCCCGGTTCGCGCGATATCGACGATGCACGCGAGCAGATTCTCGACGGTCTCGCCGCCTTGCAGCCGACGATGAACGAAACGGGCGTGCGCGTCGCGCTCGAGCCCTTGCATCCGGTGTACGCGGCCGATCGCAGCCTGCTCAATACGCTCGACCAGGCGCTGGACTGGTGCGACCGGCTCGACCCGTCGCGCGAGGGAGGCTTCGGCGTGGCCATCGACGCTTACCATGTCTGGTGGGATCCGGCGCTGATGCCCGCCATCGCGCGCGCGGGCGACCGCATCCTCGCGCTGCACGTATGCGACTGGCTGGTCGAAACCCGCGATCCGTTGCAGGACCGCGGAATGATGGGCGATGGCGTCATCGATCTCAAGCGGCTGCGCGCGGCGGTGGAAGCCGCCGGTTACGACGGTCCCGTCGAAGTGGAGATTTTTTCCCGGCTCGACTGGTGGGCGCGCCCGGCCGACGAGACGTTGCGGATCTGCCGCGAGCGCCTGTTCGAGTGCTGCTGAGCATCAACGTCCGACGTAAATCGGCGGCCGCTTCTCGCTAAAACTGCGGATGCCCTCCGCGGCATCCTCGGTGCTCGCGGCGAGCGCGCCCGCCATCGCTTCGAGAGTCGAGCCGGTTTCCTCGCCGCTCGCGGCGTTGAGCAACTGTTTGGTCAGTTGCAGCGCCACCGGCGCGCGCGCCGCCATGTCCAGCGCCAGTCGATGCGCACGTTCCAGCACGCGGTCCTGCGGCACGACCTCGTGCACAAGGCCGCACGCCCGCGCGTCCGCGGCCGTCACGCGCGCGCCGCTCAAGGCGAGGAATTTTGCGTGGCTCGCGCCGGTCAGACGCACGAGCCGCTGCGTGCCCGACCAGCCGGGGCAAGTGGCAATCGATGCCTCCGGCAGCGCGAAACGGGCCTCTTCGGCCGCGATACGCACGTCGGCCGTGATCGCCAGTTCCAGCCCGCCGCCGAAGGCATGACCGTTGATCGCCGCGATCACGGGCTGACGCAGCCGCGCCCATTGGTCGAAGACCTGATGACCTCGCCGCACCCAGTGGCGCCACATGTCCAGCGGCCCGAGCGCGGCCCATTCGTTGATGTCCGCGCCGACGCAGAACGCCTTCACGCCGCCGCCCGCGAGGATGACGACGCGCGTCTCATCGTCGGCTTCGATCGCGCGGGCCGCATCTTCGAGTTGATCCAGCATGGCGGGCGTCAGCGCATTGAGCTTGTCCGGCCGGTTCAGCGTGACGATGGCGACAGCCGCATCGCGAACGATGGAAACGAAGCGATCAGTCATGGCGTCCTTCGCGAGGTTTGAGCCGGAGTCCGAAGGGCGCATCGGTGAAAAGCGCTGCATCCATCTGACGCAGATCCGAGGCGACCTTTAGCGCAACCTCGGCCTGATCCAGAATGTCGCGCTGCAAATCCACGCCGGGAGCGATCTCGCGCACGGTCAGCCCGTCATCGAGAAGATCGATGACGCAGCGTTCGGTCACGTAGGTCACGCGCTGCCCGCGCTCGCGCCCCACGCGGCCGCTGAACGTGATCTGCTCGGCCGTCCGGACGAACTTGCGCGTGCGGCCTTCCTTGACGATCGCGAGCCTGCCGCCGCCGACTTCCAGCTGCGCGCCCGCGGTGAAAAAGCCCGAGAACACGATGCGGCGCGCATGAGCGGTGATATCGACGAAACCGCCGCAGCCCGCCGTCAGATACGGTTTCGACGCGAGCCGGGAGACATTCACGCTGCCATCGGCGTCGACTTGCAGAAAGGACAGCAGTGCGATGTCGAAGCCGCCGCCCTGAAAATACGTGAACTGATTCGGCGACGCGACGATCGCGTCCGCGTTCGATGCGCAACCGAAAGCGAACCCGAGCAAAGGCATGCCGCCGACCGCGCCCTGTTCGATCGCCCACGTCACTTCGCCGTGCAAGCCTTCCTCGAGCAGGATGCGCGGGACATTGGCCGAAATGCCGAAGCCCAGATTGGCCGCGTACCCATGCGCGAGCTCCATCGCGGCGCGGCGGGCGATGACCTTCTCCGGTCCCCACGGCGTCGGCTCGAAGGAATCCATCGGAAGCGTGATTTCGCCGCTGATCGCGGGATCGTAGGGCGTCTGCGTGGTCTGCCACTGGTCCGGATCGACCACGACGTAATCGACCAGATTGCAGGGCAGCCGCACGTCGTGCGGCCGCAGCGTGCCGGATTTCACCACGCGCTTGACCTGCGCGATCACGATGCCGCCGTTGTTGCGCGCGGCCAGCGCCTGATCGATGCCGCCCAGCAGCGCGCCTTCGTGTTCGTAGCCGAGATTGCCCGCTTCGTCGGCCGTGGTCGCGCGGATGATCGCCACGCGCGGCGCGATCGCCGGGAAGTAGAGCCAGTCATCGCCATCGAAGGACACCTTGCGCACGACCGGACGCGCGGCGGCGGCGGCGTTCATCGCGCAGCCCTGTAAATCGGGATCGACGAACGTGCCCATTCCGACCTTGGTCAGCACGCCGGGACGCTTCGCGGCGGCGTCGCGGTGCATGTCGAACAGGATGCCGCTCGGAACGTTGTAGGCCTCGATTTCGTTGTCGGCGATCATGCGCCAGATGTTCGGCATCGGCAGCGACGACGGGCCGCTCGGATACGAGCCCGCGAGCGTGCGCGCGAGCAGCCCGGGCCGGGCGAGATGATCGATGCCCTTGACGCCGTACATGTCGCCCGCGGCGATCGGGTTCAGCGTCGTGAGGTCGCGCGGCTGTCCCTCGCGCTCGAAGCGCTCGCCGATGGCCGCGAGAATCTTGTCGGGGCAGCCGAGCGCGCTGGACGAGCTGATGCTGACGACATCGCCGGTTCGCACGAGCCTGGCCGCCGCGTCCGCGGTAATGAGCTTTCTCATGTTTTTATCGATGAAGGTCGAACAGCGCTGCGCCGCGCTTCATCGCGTTGCGGGCGATGATGCCGCGATGAATCTCCGAGGTGCCGTCGAAGATGCGATAGACGCGCGCATCGCGGTAATAGCGTTCGATGGCCAGCTCCTTGCAGAAGCCCATGCCGCCGAAGACCTGCACCGCGCGATCGACGACGCGCCCAAGCGTCTCGGAAGCCTGCACCTTGACCATTGAAATCCAGTCGCGCGCGTCCTGTCCCGCGTCCATCATGCTCGCGGTGTTGAGCAGCATCAGCCGCGCCGCGTTGATCTCCATCACGCTGTCCGCGATGAGTTGCTGGATCATTTGAAAATCGCCGATGCGCGTGCCGAACTGCCGCCGTTCGCCGGCGTACTCGATCATCATTTCGAGCACGTGCGTCGCCTTGCCGATGCCGCGCGCGCCGATCAACGCGAGGCGCACGCGGCCGAGCATGTTCATCGCGAGTTTGAAGCCTTCGCCCTGTCGTCCGATGAGGGCCATCGGCTCTAGCGGGACGTCGTCGAAGAAGAGTTCGTGGTGCGGCGTGCCGCGAAGACCCATCATCCGTTGATCGCGGCCGACAGTGAAACCCGGAAGATTCTTGTCGACCGCGAAGAGCGAGATTTCCTTCTCGCCGGTGCGGGCCGAGACGAGAAAGAAATCGCTCCATTGCGCATCGCTGATGAAGTGCTTGCTGCCGTTCAGCGCCCAGCCGAACGACGTCTTGCGCGCCGTGGTTTCGATGCCCTGGGCGTCCGAACCCGCGCCCGTTTCGGTGATCGCGAGGCCGCAGGTTCGCGCGCCGGCAATCGCCGGTTTCAGCCAGCGGTCGATCTGTTCGCCTTCGCAGGCGAGCAGCGCGTCGTAGACGTTGCCGAACGCGCGCCGCACGAGTATGTCGGAGCTGTGGCCGAACTGCTCCTCGCATAGCATCGAATCGACCGTGTTCAGTCCGCCGCCGCCGAGTTCGGCGGGCATGTTCACCGCATAAAGACCCAGCGCACGCGCCCGCGCCTGCAAGTCGCGGGCGATCTCGGGCGCGAGCGCGCCTTCCTCTTCCACTTGCTGTTCGAGCGGCTGCAACTCGGACCGGACGAAGCGGCGCGCGGTCTCGATCATCATTTTCTGCGTGTCGCTCAGCGTGAAGTCCATCGATCTCTCCGATTCGAGTTTTAGTCAGCACTGGTCGCGGCGACACGCAGCGACGGATGCAACGAGACTTCGAAGGGCATACGTTCGAGCACGTCGCGAACGAGGTCGACGCCCGGCGCGATTTCGATCAGCCGCAAGCCTTCGGGCGCGAGTTCGAAGACGGCACGCTCGGTGACGTAAAGCACTTGTTGGCCGTCCGCGCGGGCGCGCTTGCCGCTGAACGTGATGTGGCGCACTTGCTCGACCAGCTTCGGGACCGCGCCGTGACGCCGGATGCGCACTTGCCCGTCTTCCAGCTCGACTTCAAGCCCCTTCGCCTCGAACGTGCCGCAAAAGACGACCTTGCGCGTGCGCTGCGTGATGTCGACGAAGCCGCCCGGCCCGACGATGTTCTCCCCCAGCCACGAGACGTTGACGTTGCCTTGCGCGTCGAGTTCGCCCATGCCGAGGAACGCGATATCGATGCCGCCGCCGCTGAACAGGTCGAACTGATCGGTGGACTTGAGGATCGCGCTCGCATGGCGCGTGGCGCCGAACAGATCGCCGCCCAGCAGTTCGCCGTTGTGCGATCCCTGCTCGATCACGGTCCAGCTGATGTCCACGCCTTCCGCATGCGCCACCGCGGGAATGCCATCGGGCAAACCGTAACCGAAGTTGACGCACGCGCCGGGTTCCAGCTCCTTCGCGGCGCGTTTCGCGATGATGTAGCGGATGCCCTCGGGCAGCGGCGGCGGCATGCGCGTGTCGGGCGCGGGCGCTTCGCCGCTGATGGCCGGATCGTAGTGCCCGCTGGTCGTCTGCTTCTGATCCGCGTACACGCAGATATCGTCGACGAGAACGCCCGGCACGGTGACCGCGCGCGCCGGCGTGATCGGCGTGGCGCATACGTCGCGCACCTGCGCGAACACGCGGCCGCCGCGGTTGTGCGCGGCGAGCGCGGCGGCGAAAGCGTCGATATCGGCCGGCTCTTCGCGCGATGTCAGATTGCCCTGCATGTCCGCCGTGGTGCCGCGCACGATCGCGAAGTCGATTTCGAAGGGCTTGTACCAGAGCAGTTCCTTGCCGCCCAGCGTGACGACTTCGACGAGATCGTCCCGCGCGCGCAGGTTGACGCGCCCGCCGCCGTGGCGCGGATCGGCGAAGGTATCGAGGCCGATGTGCGTGACGAGCCCGTGGCGGCCCGCGCCGGCTTCGCGGATCAGCGTCTGGATCACGCCGGCGGGCAGGGTGTAGGCCTCGATGCGTTCCTCGCGCGCGAGCTTCTGCATCGGCTTGGACCAGGTCCAGTGGCCGCCGATCACGCGCTTCACCATGCCTTCGTGCGCGAAGCGGCTGATGCCGCTCTTGACGCCGTCGCCGATGCCGAGGCCGTGGATCAGCGTGAGATCGCGCGGATGGCCCGTCGCGAGAAAGCGGCGCTCGATGGCTTCCGTGATGTGATCGGGTTCGACGAGTCCGCCGCCCGAGCCGCTCAATACGACGACCGCGCCGTCGAAGATCGCCGCCGCCATGAAATCCGCATCGGTCAGGTGTGCACGCTTCATTTCATCGGTTCTCGTTGTCCGTCCGTGCGCCCGCGCGGACCATCAGCACGTTGATTCCGTCCTGGATCAGCACGCCGTCCTGGTTGTGTACTTCGACCTGCAAACGCACGATGCCGCGATCGGAGCGGCGCGTCGGACGCTTGTCCAGCACGCGGATGCGCCCCTGGACGCGGTCGCCGATCAGCACCGGCTTGTGAAAGCGATACGTCCACTCGAGCGTCGCGACGGCGGCGAAGCGCGTCGCCGCGCGGTTCTTGAGGCCGTCGAGCATGGCGAGGCACAGCAGACCGTGCGCGACGCGGCCGGGAAAGCCGACATCGCGGGCGAATTCGTCGTCCATGTGGACATCGAAGAAATCGCCCGAGATGCCCGCGAACTGCACGACATGGCTTTCGGTGACCACGATGCCCGACGTCGTGAAGCCGAGGCCGGGCTCGATCTCGTCGAAGAGCAGGGGATGGCTCATGCGGTTCCTTATCAGTCGAACTCGGGCGCATACGGCACCCGTTCGCGATTGACGATGCGGTAATTGGTGTCGTTCAGCGCGTCGATGCGATGCATGTCGATGCTCGACAGCGTGAAGTCCATCACGTCGAAGTTGGCCTCGATGTTCCTGCGCTGCGTCGACATCGTGTTGATCGGGACGCCTTTCTGGAGAATCCAGCGCAGCGCCACCTGCGCACCCGACTTGCCGTAGCGCGCACCGATTTCGTCGAAAAGCGGATAGTTGAAGATTTCGCCGCGCGCGACCGAGCAGTACGACGAAAGCGGAATGCCGGTCTCGATGGCGGTATCCATCAGCACACGCTGGTTCAAGAGCGGATGGAACTCGACCTGATTGGTGATGAGCGGCAGCGCGGTCGCGGCTTTCGCGGCGCGCATCATCGCGGCGTTGAAGTTGCTGACGCCGATATGACGCGTCAAGCCCGCGCGCGCCGCTTCTTCGAGGCGCCGCACGGAAGGCGCGACGTTGCCGTCCGCGGGCGGCCAGTGCAGCAGCAGGACGTCGGCCTGCTCGATCTTCAGCTTCTCGAGGCTTTCGCGCAGCGACGGCATGAAACGTTCGTCGGAATCGTTGGCGGGCGCGATCTTGGTCGTGATGCACAACTCGTCGCGCGGGATGCCGATCGCCCGCAGCGACGAGCCGACGCCGAGTTCGTTGTCGTAGAGCTGCGCGGTATCGATCGCGCGATAGCCGGTTTCGATCGCGTCCGTCAGCGCGTCGCGCAGTTGCTGTCCGTTGAGCGGCCAGGTGCCGAAAGATCGTTGATGCGTGCGTTGGAAAAGTATGTTCATGGCGTCGTGACATCAGAAGACGGCGGCCGTCTTCGCGAAAAAGGCGCGGATGCCGAGCTCCGCGTCGGGACTGGAGCGGACCGCGAGCGCGGCCGATGTATAGGCTGCGTGCGGATCGTCGTGGTCATCGACGATCAGCGCCTTGGCGAGCGCGGCGGCGCGCGGCGATACGCGGCACAGGCGCGCGGTCCATTCCTGCAACTGCGCTTCGACTTCCTGCGGCGCGCAGACCGCATTGACGATGCCCCACTGCAGCGCGGTCGATGCATCGATCTCCTGCGACAGCAGCACCGCTTCGAGCGCGCGCCCACGGCCCGCGATGCGCTGCAAGCGGTCGCCGCCCTCCCAGCCGGGAATGGCGCCGATGGAAACTTCCGGAAAGCGCAGGCGCGCGCCGGTGCCAGCGAGCCGCAGATCGCAGCACAGCGCGAGTTCCAGGCCGCCGCCGAAGCACAGTCCTTCGATGACGGCCACGGTCGGGCAGCGCAGCCGTTCGAAGCGCCGGAACACCGCGTTGCCTTCGCCGACCCATTGCGTCGCGAATGTCTCCGGACTCAGCGCCGACCATTCGCGGATGTCGGCGCCGGACGAAAACACGCCGCCCGGCGTGCCGCGCAGCACGACGGCGCGAATGCCGTCGTCCCGATTGATTTGCGCGATCTGCTCGTCGAGCGCGGCCAGCATCGCGAAGTCGAGCGCGTTGGCCTTGCCCGAATTGCTGAGTTCCAGCACGAGCACGGCATCTTCGCGACGCGAGAGAATGTGTCCCATCGATGGTTCCTCGGTCGTCGTGGTCACAGGCGCGGAACGGAGAGCGCGCCGTCGACGTTGAGCACGCTGCCCGTCGCGAACGCCATCTGTCCGCAGACGAGCGCCGCGACGGCCGACGCGACGTCCTGCGGCGCGCCCCAGCGCTTCATCGGGACGATGCCGCCGGCGATGCGTTCGTCGTAGCGCGCGGCGACGCCTTCCGTCATCGGCGTGCGGATGATGCCGGGGCGCACTTCGAATACGCCGATTGCGAGCGGCGCGAGGCGCAGCGCGAACAGCTTGGTGAGCATGCCCAGCCCGGCCTTCGACATGCAGTATTCGCCGCGCTCCGTCGACGCGAGTTCGGCGCTGACCGACGACACCGAGACGATGCTGCGCGAATCTTCGCTGCCGATCGCGGCCATGTGGCGCGCCACGGCCTGCGTGAGAAAGAACGTGCCGCGCATGTTGATATCGACGACGCGGTCATAGGACTGCTCGTCTACCTCCAGCAGATCGCCGCGCTGCCCGGCCGAGACGCCCGCGTTGTTGACGAGACAGGTGATCGGCCCGCAGTCCGAAACGATGCGCTCGACGAGCGCGCGATGGGCGGCGCTATCGGCGAGATCGTGCCGGTAAAAGCGTGCGCGCGCGCCGTGCGCTTCGACGGCGGCCATCGTTTCGTTCGCGTTGTCGTCATCGATGTCGATCAGCGCGAGATCGAACCCGCGCGTCGCCAGCTCGATCGCGATGCTCGCGCCGATGCCGCGGCGCGCGCCGGTGACGAGCGCGAGCGGCGCGGCGCCGCGCGGCGTCAGTACAGGAGATGAGGTAGCCATTCGGAGAACGCCGGCACGAAAGCCAGCAGCAGGATGGTCACGAACATGATGGCCATGAATGGCAGCATGGGCCGCACAAGATTCACCATTCGGATGTTGGCGACGCCGGTGACGATGAAGCAGGCCGTGCCGATCGGCGGCGTCACGAGCGAGATGCCGACGATGGCGATGGCGAGAATCGCGAAATGGATGTCGCTGAAGCCGGCGTCCTGCGCGATCGGCAGGAATAGCGGAATCAGCAGGATGAGCGCGGGAATGCCGTCGAGCAACGCGCCCAGCAGCCAGAACACGACCACGATGAACACCGTGAAGACGAACTTGTTGCCGGTCAGTTGCGTAGCGAATTCGGCGACCTGCTCGCCGACCGAGTTGTACGCCAGCATGTATCCGAGAATCTGCGCGACGCCGACGAGCGACAGCACGATTGCGCTGGTGCGGCCCGCCTTGATCAGAATGCCGAGCCATGCGCGGTTCGGAATGGATCGCTGCACGAGCGTGATGATCGTCACGTAGGCCACCGCCGCCGCAGCGGACTCGGTCGCCGTGAAGAAGCCCATGAAGATCCCGCCCAGGATGATGATCGGCGCACCGAGCGCGGGGATCGCGAGCATGAACGCGCGGCCGAGCTCGCGCACGCTGAAGTGGACCGGCGCGACGGGCGGCTCGGAGCGCGCGCGATACATGATGATGAGCATCTTCGTGATGCCGACCAGCAGGGCAGGCAGCGTCGCCGCGAGAAAGAGCTTCGTGACCGACATGTTCGCGACCGTCGCCAGCACGATGATCGTGATCGACGGCGGAATCAAAATGCCCGTGCCGGCCGCCGCCGCGATAATCGCGGACGACCATTCCTTGCGATAGCCGGCTTTTTCCATCGACGGCAGCATCGCCGAACTGATCGCGGCGGCATCCGCGTTGACGGAGCCGCTCAAGCCGGAGAAGACCATCGTCGAGGCGACGGCGGAAACGCCGAGCCCGCCGGGCACGCGGCCCACCAGCAGATTCATGAAGTTGACGAGGCGCCCGGCCGAGCCCGAGTGAAAGAGAATTTCTCCGGCGAGGATGAACAGCGGCACGGCGAGCAGCGTGAACGAATCGACGCCGTGATACATCGCCTGCGCGATGTTGGTCAGCGGCAGGCCTTGCATCAGGCCGTCGATGGTGCCGACCGCGCCCAGCGAAGCGATGATCGGCGCGCCGGCGACGACGAATAGCGCGAGCAGTCCGATGGTCAGAATCATTGCGTCCTCGTCTCGGTATGGCCGTGGCCGTGTTGCGCGCTTTCGAGGTTAGCGTGGGCGGCCAGGTCCCATGCGTGCGCCGCGAGATGCAGCAGACCCAGCGCGCTGCCGGCGGGAATCGCGGCGAACGATATCCATTGCGGGATGCCGCTCGGCGTCATCTGGTTGAGCCCGAGCTGCATGAACTGCCAGCCGCCCCAAGTGAGCGCCACGAGCAGGAAGCCCATCAACAGCATCTGCGCGAATGACGCCAGCGCGAGCCATCGGCCGCTCAGCTTGTCTTCGAAGAGTTCGAAAGCGACGTGCACCTTGTCGCGCACGCCGACCGCGATGCCGATGAAGGTCATCCAGATCATCAACGTGACGCTGACCTCGATGTTCCACGAGAGCGAGACGTGGAAGACGAAGCGGGACAGGATGCCCGCAAGAACGACGCAGAAGATCGCGAAAACCAGGACCGCTATCAGCAGGTCTTCGACGCTCGCGAGCACGCGCAACGCCGCAACCTTGTTGATGCTGTCCCGTGGCTCGCGCGAACGCGGATCGGGTTTCATGTCGGGAACCTCCGGCGGTTATCCGAGGGCGGGCAGGTAGGTGCCCAGTTCGGCGAAGTTGGCGCGGTACTTCGTATAGATCGGCTTGACCGCTGCCTGGAACGCGGGAAGATTCGCGTCGTTGAACGCCACGCCCGCCTTCTTCGCTTCGGCCAGATACTTCGCATCGGAAGCCAGCCACAGATCGCGTTCGTGCTGCTGAGCCTGCGCGGCGGCTTCCTTCACGGCGTCCTGTTTCTTGGGGTCGAGCGAGTCGAACCACTTCTTGCTGGCGAGCATCGGATCGATCGAGAAGAAGTGATTCGTGTACGAGTAGTGCTTCGCCACCTCGCTGTGATGCTGCTGAACGAAGAACGTCACCGAGTTCTCCGCACCATCGACGACGCCCTGCTGCAACGCGGAATAGATCTGCGTCGTGTCGAGCGGCGTCGCCTGTGCGCCGAGCTGGTTGAACGTCGCGATCATGATCTGATTGCCTTGCGTACGGATCTTCAGGCCCTTCAGATCGCCGGGTTCGTTGATCGGACGCGTGCGGTTGTAGACGCTGCGCAAGCCCGAGTCGAACCAGCCCAGCAGCACGAAGCCGAGATTGTCGAGGATGCCCGCATAGGCCTTGCCGAGCGCACCGTCCTGAGCCGCGAAGAGCGACTTCCGGTCGGGAAACGCGAAGGGCATCGCGAAGAGTCCGAGACGCTTGTCGTAGCCTTCCAGGTCCGCCACGTTGGTCACCGTGACCTCGAGCGTGCCGTTGCGCAGTTGCTCGTTCATGCGCGTGTGGGAGCCGAGCACGCCGTCCGGAAATACGCGCGCGTCGAAGCCGGTCGTTTCCTTCAGACGCTTGGCCATCAGATTCTCGGTGATGACCTCGGGATTGTGGCGGTCGACGACATCGCCGATGCGGATCGTCGGGGTGTCGGCGCTCGCCAGGCGCGGCAGGCAACCCGCGGCCGCCGACGCAGCCGTGAGCATCAAAATCTTGCGGCGAGAAAGCAGATAGTCATGCATGTCTCGGACTCCTATGGGTCTGATGTCCATATTGCATTGCGACGAAAAAGGCGCGAAGAGACGCTGCCGATGCGACTGCGAAAATCTGTTAGATCGATCTACTACAGGGTAAAAGCTGCGCGGATACGGTGCAAGGAGATTTTTATAAGGGAAACCCGAACGGAGCACGTCCGGGTATGAAGCGCTTATTTGCGCGCGCCGCAGGTTCCGCGGATGACCAGAACCGGCTCCGAGACGATGCGCGTGGGCGTGCGCGAAGGCTCCGTCATGCGCTTGAGCAGCAGATCGGCGGCGGCGCGGCCGATGTCGTCCTGCAAGACCTGGACCGTGGTCAGCGGCGGCTCCCAGAGTTCGGCTTCCGGCACGTCGTCGAAGCCTACGACGCCGAAGTCTGCGCCAGGCTCGATGCCGTGGGCGCGCAGTCCGAGCATCACGCCGAACGCGACGATGTCGTTGCCGCATACGACGGCCGTCGGCGGATTCTTCAGCGCAAGCAGTTCGGTGATGATGCGCTTTCCGTCGTGACGCGTCAGCGGCGACGGCACGAGCAGCCGTTCGTCGAGTTTGATCTTCGCGTCGCGCAGCGCGTCGCGATAGCCCTCGGCGCGGTCGCTGCCGGTCGACGCGCGCATCACGCCGCCGATCATCGCGATGCGTTTGTGCCCGAGCGAAATCAGATGCGAGGTCGCGAGCGCCATGCCGCGACGATTGTCCACGCCGACGTAATCGGCCTTGAGGCCCGGCACGTAACGCGAAGCGAAGACGCACGGAATGCCCCACGCGAGCACCTGACGCATCTGCGCGGCCGTCGTCGATTCGGTCGGACAGACGATGAGACCGTCGATATTGTGCTGCCGCACGGTATCGAGAAAGCGGCCTTGGCGTTCGAGCGATTCGTCGGTGTTGCCCAGCAGCGTGATGAACCCTTGCGTGCTCAGGCTCGCCTCGATGGAGCGGACGAGCATCGTGAAATACGGATTGGCGAGGTCGTTGACGACGACGCCGACGGTGTTCGTCTGATTGCTGCGCATGCCCGCCGCATGGCGGTTGTAGACGTAGCCTTTGCGCTTGAACGCTTCCAGCACGCGCTCGCGCGTGGCTTCGGAGATGCGCGGGCTGTTGCGCAGCACGAGCGAGACCGTGGCGCGGGACAGGCCGAGATCGTTTGCAATATCCAGCAGCGTGACGGGAGAACCTGGTTTGCCTCGGGTCATTGGAACGGTCGATGAGTCGTATGCCCGGAGTGTATCCGAATCGGCCGCGAGATCCGTCTTCCGGTCAGCCATGCGCGATGCCGAAGAACTCGGCGACGATCTCCGCCTGATTCTCCAGCAGATGACGCCCGAGATGGATGCGGTGGCCGCGTTCTTCGGCCTGACAGAGCAGTTGTGTGCGTTCAGGCTTCATGATGATGTCCGCCACCAGCACGCGGCGGTCGAGCCGCGCGATGTCGAACGGCAACGGATCTCCGGCCGCCATGCCGCACGGCGTCGCGTTGACGACCATATCGACATCCGCGGGACTGGCGCTTCCGGCCGAGACGTTCACATCGGGATAAGCGTGCGCAAGCTCCGCGATCAGCGCGTCCTGCTTCGCGCGATCCACATCGATCAATTGCAGCGCTTTCACGCCCGCGCGGGACAGCGCATGCGCGAGCGCTTTTCCGGCTCCGCCCGCACCCGCCTGAAACACCGACATGCCGCGCGGCTCGTGGCCCTGTTTTCGCAGTCCGCGCGTGAAGCCTTCGCCGTCGTACATCTCGCCGACCCATTCGCCCGATTCGACGCGGCGCATGCAATTGATCGCGCCCACTTTCCGCGCAATCGGCAGGAGCCGGTCGACGAGGCCGGTCATCGATATCTTGTGCGGCACCGTGACGACGATGCCATCGAGATTGCCGATCGTCTTCAGTCCGGCGATGGCGGTCGCGAGCGACGCGGCGGGAATCTGCATCGGCACGAGCACCGCGTTCACGCCCATGCGCTGGAATATCTCGTTGAAGACGAGCGGCGAGCGCGCTTGCGCAATCGGATCGCCGACGATGGCGAAGAGGCGCGTGTCTCCGGAAACTGCGGCGTTCAGTGCGAAAGTCATGATGACGAGTCCGGGTTGACGATCATGAGTCGATGCTCATCCGACGAGGCGATCAGCGCGTCGATCAGCAGATGCGCATTCAAGGCGCTGCGCAATGACGCGACCGGCTCGATTCCGTGCGTGGCGGCGTCGATGAAATTGGCGATCACGGCCTGATGGGCGTGATGAGAGAAGGCCATCGGGTTCGCGCCTGAACCGAGCGAAGCGGTTTCGCCTTCGTCGAGCGTGGTGCCGTCCATGTACTGCACGACGAGCCTGCCGCCGCCGAGCGTCGCGCTGCCGTTGCTGCCGCTCAATTCGATGCGTTCGGGAAAGCCGGGAAAGATGGCCGTGCTGGCGTGCAGCGACGCGACGCAGCCGCTTCGGTATCGCATGACGCCCGCGACGGTGTCCTCGCATTCCATGCGGTGCGCGCGGCTCGTGATCGCGTAGGCGAACACTTCGTCGGGAAGGCCGACCAGCCACAAGAAAAGATCGAGCGTATGGATGGCCTGCGTCATCAGCACGCCGCCGCCGTCGCGCTCGCGCGTGCCGCGTCCGGGTTCGTCGTAATAGGACTGCGGACGCCACCACGGAACGGCGATGCTCGCGCTGTGGATGTCGCCGAGCGCGCCCGCGTCGAGCAATTGACGGAGCTTGCGCGCTGCGTCGCGCGTGCGATGTTGCAGCACCGCAGCCGCGACGATGCCGCGTTGCTCGCATAGCGCGACCAGCTCGCGCGCGCGAGACGTGGTGACGTCGATGGGCTTCTCGACCAGCAGATGTTTGCCCGCCGCCGCGATCATCGCGCCGAGTTCGAGATGCGTGTTCGGCGGCGTCAGCAGCAGCACGCCGTCGACGTTGTCATCGGCGAGCGCGGTGTCGAGATCGAGCGTGACGCGCGCATGCGGCAATTGTCGGGCGAAAGCGCTTGCGCGTTCCCGCGACCTCGCAACGACATACCGAACGGTCGCGCGGTCCTGCAAGGCCAGCAGACTCGCCAGATGCGGCGCGGATGCCATGCCCGCGCCGACGACTGCGAGCTTGAAACCGGTCTCGTTCATGTCTATTGTCTCCGTTGAAAGACAATAAGGTAGATCGATCTAATTGTCCAGCCGCCGATGACATCGACGGGAAAGATTCACTTGGTGTATTTCGCGAGCACCACGACGGAGAAAGAGTTCATGAACTGTTCGACGCGCTCGAAGCCGCCCGCGTCCTGTGCGAATACCGACAGGCTGTCGACGAGGTGCGTGAGCAGGAAGATCAGGTCTTCCTTCGGCGTGTCGCGCTTCAGCTCGCCGGTGCGGCTCGCATGCTCGACGGCGACTTCGACGGCCGCGTGGATCTCGGTCGTGAAGCCCGCGAGCGCCGCGCGCGCCTCGTCGGTCAGGACGTCGCTTTCCAGGCGCAGCCGGCCAATCAGACTCCACGGCCTGCGCGTCTTGCCGCCGGGATTGTATTTGCGGAACAGATTGCGGTTGTAGGCGACTTCCGCCTGCAGCTTCTCTCGCAGCGACAGCGTTTCGTCGAGCCAGATTTTCTTCTGTCCCGCGGTGGCGCCGGCCACGTATTCCTTCACCACTTCCTCGACGAGACTGTTCTTGTTGCCGAAGTGATAGTGGATGTTGGTGGTCGTGATGCCGAGCTCCTTCGCGATCACGCCAAACGTTGTCTTGTGATAGCCGTGCGCGATCAGGAGCTTCTTCGCCAGATCCTTGATGCTGTCGTACATCGGAGATTTTTTGGGCGCGGCGCTTGTTTTGTCGGTCTTGTCGTTCTGACTCAACGGTTCATCTCGGTGGGGATCGGACTGCCGGCTCGGCCTCGAACGAGGCGAAGCAACGGACGGGGATGCTGCGGAAATTGCGGTTGATTTTACACGACCCCCATTTGTCGATCTCTTCGCCGCCTTCTCCGCAAACGACTGCGCGCGTTCCATTTTTCGCCTCCCGAAAATCTCGTTGCGTAGTGCCCGGAAATGATGTTAATGTCCTCTCAACGTACTTACTAGTAAGTAAGTATAAGGGAATACTCGAATGGGACATCACTGCTTCGGCAGTGAAAAAAAGGAGGCGCGATGCAGGAACACATGGTGGTGCGCAAACACGGCGCGGTCGCGGAGATCGTCATCAATCGACCGGAGAAGATGAACGCGATCACGCCCGAGATGACGCAGACGCTCGCCGGCATCCGGCAGGACATCGAGCGTGACGAAGCGATCCGCGCGGTGCTGCTGCGCGGCGAAGGCGAGCGCGCATTCAGCGCGGGAAGCGATCTCCATTCGCTCAAGACGTATCGCACGACGTGGGAGTTTCGCGCCCGCACCGATTACGCGATGGTCGTGCGCGAATTCACCAAGCCCGTCGTCGCGGCATTGAAAGGCTGGGTGTTGGGCGGCGGCCTGGAAATGATGCTTGGCGCCGATGTCCGCGTCGCGGGACAAAGCGCGAAGTTCGGCGCGCCTGAAGTGGTGCGCGGTTGGGTCGGCGGCGGCGGTGCGTCGCAAATGCTGCCGCGCCTCATCGGCTACGGGCAGGCCATGCGCCTTCTGCTGACCGGCGACACCATCGATGCGAACGAGGCGCTCCGCATCGGCCTTGTCGAGATGGTGGTCGAGGATGCGGCCGTCGTCGAAACCGCGATGGCGCTGTGCCGCAAGATGGCCGAGTTCAGTCCGATCGCGACGCAGTCGGTCAAGGCGGCCGTGCGCGCATCGCTTTCGATGAGCGTCGAACAGGGCATTCGCTACGAGAACGAGCTGACGTCGCTGTGCTTCGCCTCGGGCAACTACGAGGAGGGCGCCAACGCATTCGGCAATCGCGCAAGCCGGAACTGATTCGCGGACAAGTACGTCACGTCGAACATAACCAGACCAAAGAGAAGCAGGAGACAGCGCCATGCAAGTCGCACATGCGCAGAACGCAGACCGCAGGAACATCCGACGCGCCGTGTTCGCGTCGACGCTCGGCACCATCATCGAATGGTACGACTATGGGCTCTATGCAGCGGCATCGGGCCTCATCATCAACAAGCTGTTCTTTCCGCAGTTGTCGTCGCTTGCGGGCACGCTCGCGGCGTTCGCGACCTTCGCGGTCGGCTTCATCATCCGGCCGGTTGGCGGCATCGTCATTTCGCATATCGGCGACAAATACGGCCGCAAACCCGCGCTCGTGTTCTGCGTGACGATCATGGGCGCGGCGACCGTCGGCCTCGGCATATTGCCGACGTGGCAGCAGGCAGGCGTGATCGCGCCGATCCTGCTCGTGCTGCTGCGCATGATGCAGGGCTTCGGCGCCGGCGCGGAACTCGCCGGCGCAATCACGCTGATCGCCGAATACACGCCGCCGAGCCGGCGCGCGTTCTTTACGTCGATTCCGAACGCGGCCACCAACTTCGGCGTGATGATCGCGATCGCGACGTTCCTGATGATCTCGTACGTGCCGGAAGACATCCTGTTCACGTGGGCGTGGCGCGTGCCGTTCATCCTGTCGCTCGGGCTGTTCGGCGTCGCGATCTACATCCGCTCGAAGCTCGATGAAACGCCCGAATACGTCGCCGCGATGGAGAAGGCGAGCGCGAAGGCCAAGGCCGAGAAAGTGCCCGTCGCGGACCTGTTTCGCAACAGCCGTCGCGAGTTGCTGTGCGGCTTCTTCGCGATGGGCGGCCATCAGGCGCTCAGCTATGTGCTCAATACCTTTGCGCTGAGCTACATGACCAACACGGTCGGCATGGCGAAGGCTGACAGCCTCGTCGTACTGATCATCGCGCTGGGCTTCTCGCTTTTCTGCGCGCCCGTCGGCGGCATGCTCGCGGACAAATACGGCAGCGGCAACGTGTTCGCCGCCGGCGCGATGATCGCGCTCGCGCTCGTGTGGCCGCTCTTCCGCGCCATCGATTCGAAGGACATCGTGCTCGCCACGATCGCGATGAGCGCGGTCTATGGAATCAGCTGGGGCTGCACCTGCGGCGCACAGGGCGCGTTCCTGTCGAATCTGTTTCCGACGCAGTACCGCTTCTCCGGCATCGCGATGTGCCGCGAGTTTTCCGGCGCGCTGATAGGCGGGCCGACGCCGTTCATCGCGACCGCGCTCGTCGCATACGCGGGCGGCAAGCCGACTTACGTGATGGTGTTCCTCGCCGTCTTCTGCCTGCTCACGCTGATCGCGGCGCTGTTCGGCAAACGCCTCTCGCGTCATCGGGACGATCAGCCCGTGTTCCAGGAATCGCATTCGGCAATCTGACGCCGATGCGGGCATCGACGCAAACACAGACAATACCGGAGTAGATGACATGCAAATTTTGACCGCCGACCAGGCTGCATCCCTGCTGAAGGATGGCGATACCTTGATGATCGGCGGATCGGGAAGCGGGCACGCCGTGCCGGAAGCGCTGATCGAGGCGCTCGAGCGGCGCTTTCTCGCGCAGGGCGAGCCGCGCCGGATCACGTCGTTTCATCCGGTCGGCCTCGGCGATCGCGGCGAACGCGGCGCATCGCGGCTCGCGCATACGGGGCTGCTCAAGCGTGTCGTATGCGGCACGCTGGTCGATTCGCCGGCGCTCGCGCAGATGGCGCTGAACAAGGAAGTCGAAGCGTGGACACTGCCGCAGGGCGCGCTCTCGCAGCTCACGCGCGAGATGGCGGCGGGGCGGCCGGGGCTCGTCAGTCATGTCGGGCTGCATACCTTCGTCGATCCGCGCAATGGCGGTGGGCTTCAGGGCGCGCCGAGCGATGACGAACTCGTCAGCCTGATCGAGCTCGACGGCCGCGAGTGGCTGTTCTACAAGCCGTTCGAAGTCGATGTCGCTTTTCTGCGCGGCACGACGGCGGACGAAGACGGCAACATATCGATGGAGCATGAAGCCGTTTTCGCGGACATGCTCTCGATGGCGCAGGCGACGAAGCGCAACGGCGGTGTCGTGATCGTGCAGGTGAAGCGGCTTGCGAAGCGCGGCACCTTGCCCGCGAAGACGGTGAAGATTCCGGGCATGCTCGTCGACGCGGTCGTCGTTCAGGAGGATCAGCCGGTGACGTATCAGACGGCTTACGATCCGTCGTTTACCGGCGAAATGCGTATTCCGCTCGGCGGTTTTCCGCGCCTTCCGCTCGACGAACGCAAGATCATCGCGCGGCGTCTCGCGATGGAACTGAGCATGGGCGCGGTGTGCAACGTCGGCTCGGGCGTGTGCACGGGCATCGGGCTCGTCGCGGCGGAAGAGGACGTGCTGCATCACATCGTGCTGACGAACGAGCAAGGGCTGATCGGCGGCGCGCCCGCGGCGGGACTCGATGCCGGCGCCGCGCGCAACTACAGCGCGATCGTCGACATGCCGTATCAATTCGATTTCTACGATGGCGGCGGCATCGATATCGCGTTTCTCTCGGCGGTCGAGATCGACGCGCAGGGCAGCGTCAATATCAGCCGCTTCGCGAACAAGCTGATCGGCGTGGGCGGGTTCATCAACATCAGCCAGAACGCGCGCAAGATGGTCTTCGGCGGCACGTTCACGGCGGGCAACCTGCAAGTGTCCTGCGAAGGCGGCAAGCTGCAGATCCTGAAGGAAGGCGCGCATCGCAAGTTCGTGTCGAAGCTGCAGCAGGTGTCGTACAGCGGACCTTTCGCGCAGGAGCGCAAGCAGACGACACTCTTCGTCACCGAGCGCGCGGTGTTCCGCGCCATCGACGGCGCGCTCGAACTGATCGAGATCGCGCCGGGCATCGATCTCGAGCGCGACGTGCTCGCGCACATGGCGTTTCGCCCCGTCATCTCGCCCGATCTCAAGCTGATGGACGAGCGACTCTTCCGTCCCGAACCGATGGGCCTCGATGCCGTGATGGCGTCGCAAGGCTGGCCGTGTCATCCGCGGCTTGCTGCGTTAGCGGGGGGCGAGCGGTGAAGCGCGAGTTGCAAGCTCTTCGAATCGATGGATCGACGCGCCTCTTCGGCATCGTCGGCAGTCCGGTGACGCAGGTGAAGACACCGCAACTGATGAACGCGCTCTTCGACGCAAGCGGCATCAATGCGACATGCCTGCCGTTCGATGTGCCCGTGAACGTGTTCGAGCCGGCCGTAGCCGGACTTCAGGCGCTCGGCAATCTCGATGGCCTGGTCGTCACCGTGCCACACAAGGTGCGCGCGATGGCGATGGTCGACGACATGTCGGACACGGCGCGGCGCGTCGGCGCGATCAACGTGATGCGGCAACAGCCGGATGGCACCTGGTACGGCGATATGTTCGACGGCACAGGCCTCGTGCAGGGACTGACGCGTCTCGGCTTCGAGGTTCGCGGCCAGCGCGTGAAGCAGCTCGGCGCGGGCGGTGCGGGCGCCGCGGTCGCGCACGCGCTGGCCGAGGCGGGCGCGGCGAGCATCGCGCTGAGCGATCCGCAGCGCGAGCTGTCCGAGCAGTTGTCGGCGCGACTGAACCGCTTCTATCCGGATTGCGAGGCTCGCGTCGATGTCGATCCGGCGAATGTCGCGGGCATGGATCTGCTCATCAACTGTTCGCCGGTCGGCATGAAGCCGGGCGATGGCATGCCGGCTTCCTTTGGCGCCTTTTCCGAAGCGATGCAGGTCGTCGACATCATCATGACGCCCGCCGAAACGCCGCTGCTGAAACATGCGCGGCAGTGCGGCTGTCGCGCGACCAACGGACGGCCGATGATCGAAGGGCAGCTCGCGGCGTTCGCGACGTTTTTCGGCATCGACATGCCCGCAGCGTTCCCTATCCTTTTCGACGCGCCTATCCGGACCTGACTACCATGCATATCGTTCTTCCGACCGCTTCCGGCGAGTTCGAAAACTACACGCTCAAAGGCGATCCGATCGGCGGCGCGCCGGCGGGATCGACATTCAACCGCATCGCCTATTCCGCCGCGCACGTCGTGGCCGATCCGCTTCGCAGCGGCGAACTGAATCAGCCCGCCGCACTCGACTGGGCGCGCACGATCGAATATCGGCGATATCTGATCGGCCAGGGTCTCGGCATCGCGGAGGCGATGGACACCGCGCAGCGCGGCATGGGCCTCACATGGGACACGGCGCTCGAGCTCATCGAGCGGACGATGCAGGAAACGCGCGACATGGCCGGTGCGCGGATCGCGTCGGGATGCGGCACGGATCATCTTCCCGCGCAGTCGGCCACGTCGTGCGATGACGTCATCCGCGCCTATGCGACGCAGCTCGAAGCGATTCAGCGCACGGGCAGCCGGGTGATCCTGATGGCAAGCCGCGCGCTCACCCGCGTGGCGCGAAGTCGCGATGACTATCTGCGTGTGTATGGCGAAGTGCTCGCGATGTGCGACAAGCCCGTGATCCTTCACTGGCTCGGCGACATGTTCGATCCGGAGTTGAAGGGATACTGGGGCAGCGACAATCTCGACGAAGCAGCCGACGCGTGCCTGACGGTCATCGCGGAGAACGCTGGCAAGATCGACGGCATCAAGATTTCCCTGCTCGACGATGCCCGCGAGATTGCCTTCCGGCGACGCCTGCCCGAAGGCGTCAGGATGTATACGGGCGACGATTTCAACTATCCGTCGCTCATCAAGGGCGATGAAGAAGGTTACTCGCACGCGTTGCTCGGCATCTTCGATGCGATCGCGCCGGCTGCATCGCAGGCGCTCGCGGCGCTCGCTGCAGGCGATCTCGCGCAATACGAGCGGGTTTTCGCGCCGACGGTGGCGCTCTCGCGCCACATCTTTCGCATGCCGACGCAGTACTACAAAACGGGCGTCGTCTTTCTCGCCTACCTGAACGGATTTCAGCCGCATTTCTTCATGCTCGGCGGTCACCACGGCGCACGTCCGCCGGTTTATCTCGCGGACGTGTTCCGTCTCGCCGATAAGGCCGGCCTGCTGCGCAATCCCGATCTCGCGGTTCAGCGAATGCGGCTCGTCATGCAGACGCTCGGACTTTGAACGCCGACTTTCTTGAAGGCACATTACAAGGACAGATGGAAGACATGACCCAATTACAGAACGAAGAAGCCGCCGTACAGCGCGGGCGTTTGCTCGCGCCGGGCATGTATGACCTGAACGACCTCGAGATAGGCGATCATTTCGTCACGTCGGGCATGACGTTGACGGAAGCGCATATCGTCAATTACGCGGGTGTATCGGGCGATATGTACGACATCCATCTCGACGATGTGGCCGCGCAGCAGGCGGGATTTTCCGGCCGGATCGCGCACGGACTGCTCGGCCTCGCGCTCACCGATGGTCTGAAGACGCGCTCACCGGTGCGCATGAGCGCGCTGGCGACGTTGGGATGGAACTGGTCGTTTCGGGCGCCGCTTCATATCGGCGATCGCATTCAGGTCGAAATCGAAGTCGTCGGTAAGCGGGTGACGAAGCGCATCGACCGAGGAATCGCGACGCTGAAGCTGCGCGTGCTGAATCAACTGGGGAACGTCGTGCAGGACGGGGAGACGCTGCTGTTGATGCAGAATCGGGCTTAGTTTTCTCAAATATTCGATACGCGCGACGATTGCCCATCAGCGGACGTTAACGATCATAGTTTGACCGAAGCTCGGGCGGTCGAGCCCGATGCGCGCAACCAGTTGTGTCATGACCTCCCACTCCGCACCGCCTCTGCGAGCACGAGCAACGTGCAGAATTGCAGTTTGGGTGCGCGTCACTGCGATCGCTGCGATCGCTGCTTTAACCTGGACATGCTAAAGGCTGGGTGCAGTTTCCATGTCGAGCGGCCCCACCTCCGATCAGTGCCGCTAGCGTCTTCGGACCATTCCTAAATGACAATGACGTCGCTCCGAGCGACGGAATATTAGGTCACAATCCCCTGCTAAATTGTCCCGATTCGGAATGCCAAGCGATTGCGCGATGCAATCCTCGGGTCGTTAAAACGTCTACCTAAGTTGTCGTCGAAGGTGGCGCTTATCAGGGAGAGTGCTTTCGCATGTCAATGGTATTGCCAAGTCAGGCCTACGGCCTCCAGTTGAAGCCCCACCCCGCGCCCATCTCAGTATTGAGCTTCAATGGCGAGGCGCAAATTAGCGCGCTCTACAAGTTCAATATCGAATTTACGAGCCCTGTCGCCGATATTCCGATGGATCAGGTCGTTGGGCGGTCTGCGGTGTTGACCATCGCCCCCATCGATCCTCAAGAAGCTTATCTGCGGCAGATGTTCGGTGAACGATGGAAGGACTTCAGCAAGGCGCCGGAGCCTAAGAACTTCGACGTCAGTGCCCTGAAGCGTTTCAGCGTAGCTGTTGGCGAAGCTGTATCGCTGTTTGCTCAGAAGATGGGCATCAAGTTGTTCGCAGGACGTGGTTCGATCGATATCGAAGCGCAAACCGATGCGATGTCCCTTCTTTCAGCCAAAGACTTGACCGTCTCGAGTGCTGATGGCTCGGTCCGGGTTAAAGGGAAGCGCGAGATCGTCCTTGAGTCGGGAGGCGCGTTTATTCGAATCGCTGATGGCAACGTCACGATCGGCGGACCGGGCGATCTCATTCTGAAGGTCATCACGATGCAAAAGCAGGGCGCGGCGACACTTCACGAGGCAACAGCCGTACTGCCCAAGCCGGCTGGACTCTTCGACGAGCAATTCACGCTGCGCGATGAGCACTCGGGCGAGATTCTTTCGTACCACCCCTACCGGATAGAAACTGCAGATGGGGAAATTCACGAAGGCATCACGGACGTCGAGGGGCGTACCGTGCGCGTATACACCGGAAAAGGGCAGGGATTAAATATTTTCAAAGGTTGATCATGAGCGACATACTTGCAACCCCGACAAAGCCTATTGGAACCGGCGCCACCAACAGCAGCAAGCCCGGCAGTAGTAACGTCGATGTGAAGGTACCTGCTGAGCCACTGTGCTTTTTGCGACCTGAAATGGGCGAGGTGATCGTTGTTCCTGCGGAAGACGCAAATGCAGTGCGAAGCCAATACAACAAGCTGAGCGACATGATGGCGGAGCTTCACTCTGCAAACAGCGCCGTACAGTTGTGTGAAACCTAGGGCGGTCTTGCGGGCTCGAGTGGTTGCCTGTGTCACAAGGTAAGCAGCGACCTAGCTCGATTTTCGAGCTAGTGAGTGATCGCCTGTCCACTCACTTGGCGTCCGTACGGGAGCTGGACATTGTGCTGCTGCTCGACGAACAATCTCTCAATGAGAGTGATACGTGGAAGTTGGCCGCTCAACTAGCGTTGGCAAGCGAACGGCGTCGAGTAACCGTGCAGGTGATGCCTGCGTCTGCCAGTATGTCGAACCTACAGGATAGGATTGACTCGGAGATCGCGCCGGCGACGTTGTTTGTCGCTTTTCAGCTCTGGCACGACGCTAAGGGCAAGCCGTTCAGTGAGGGAGGGGCGGCGATTCTATTGCGGGCGAAGGCTCGTCCGGATCCATTGCGACCAGCAAGCGTTGGTTTGAAAGGCGTGCATATCTTTAGGCCCATGCATTCCTTGTCGGAACACTTCAAGGAAGACCTGTTTCAATTGCTGGACATACAACTCGTTTCGAAGAAGGCTGCAAACTTTTGGTTGAGTGCGATTGGAGATGATGCACGCGGCGCCGTTCAAGTGGAGGCGGGAAATCATCCGGCTACGGGCGAAGCCTCGGTGCGAGACCTGGATGCGGTGCTCGGAACTGTTGGACCGGCCAGTGCTTGGGTAGCGTTGGCCATTGCGCTGGAGATAGGCTTGAAATCTGAGGCGCCTCAGTTATTGGCGGTCAACGATGACGGAAAGCACACTTTGATGTTCGCAGTAATGCAGTCGACGAAGGAAGTAATGAATTGAAGAATAAGTACACCTGGGGAAGATGGCTGATCCTTGCCGGAATCTCTCTGGCGGCAGTCTTTTTTATCTATCTGACTGTCGACGGCCCAGCGTTGAGCGCATGGCTTTCTAAGTACCGCGGGTATCTGCTGGCTACGATGGCCTCGCTCTTGCTCGTGCTAGGGTTTGTGCTGCCCAAGCGGACGCAGGTTCGGCGGAGCCTTCAGTCAGCGTCCAAGTCGCTGGAATTTGAACCGCCGCAAGCGAAGACGGACGCCACCGATGCGACGTCGAGTGTTTATGAGGCGCGTATCAATGCATTGCGTCATCGCCTGATCGAGCGACACGGGAGGCGTTGGCGCTATCGCGAGCGATGGTTGCTTGCGGTGGGCGGTGAGGATCATGTCAAGCATTTGGCGCCGGAGTTGGTCGAGGTCGGTTTCGCATTAGTTGGTGGTGTGGTACTACTCTATTCGCGGCAGACTGCCAATGATCTTGATACGGAGTGGCTGTCTCGCATAAGAAAGCTGCGTCCTCGCCGACCAATTGATGCGATCGTTGCAGTAACGGCGCCCGAGGGCAGAACAGGCGATGCTTTCGACGCGGACTCCATCGGACAATACCTCGCACACCATGCACGGGTTTTACACTGGTCCGCGCCGACCTACCTGTTGAACGTGAAAGAGTGCGGTGGCGCTGTTGCTAAGCATAGCGAGACGATTGGCATCCTCTGGTCAGAGGCGCGGGCAGACAAGAGCTATCTCGACAACTCGCTTGTTCGTCTTGGGGGCGAACTCTCAACTATGGGCGTTGCCCGTCTGAGTCTCGACCCCTATGATCGATTGGCGGCTGAATTCGCTCAGCATATGGAAACGTGGCGTACTGCCCTTTCCGACGTGGTGATGCGCGTTGGAAGCTCCCGCGTCTGGCGTGTTGCAATTCACGGTTTGCTGTTCGCTCCGATTACCTCAGAGCGGTCGGCAGAAGACGATCGGAGAGTTCTAGAGGACCGTTCTGATTCGCAGAACTTCGCGACCTCGCGTCACGGGGTTTGGCAAACGATTGCGGCGCATAGCCGTAAGATCCATGGTCGCCGTGTGGGTTTTTGCTGGTCGACGTCGACGGCGTGGGTGAGCGTCGCTGCCGTCGCGCTGTGGGTCGTGGGCACCCTCATTTCGGGAGTATCGAACCGTGCATCGATTCAAAACGCCGCTGCGACGCTGGATAAGCTTGGGTCCGCACAAGGCACTACGCAAACGCTAACCGTCCTCGACAGGCTGGACAAGCAACTCGACACACTGGAGGTCCATCGCACAGAAGGTGCGCCATGGCACGCCCGTTTCGGGCTGAACCATGACGCCGCGCTGCTGGATGCTCTTCAGCCGGGCTACCAGAGCGCAGCCTCGCGCATACTCATCGCACCGATCCAGGCGAAGCTCGAGGAGCGGCTGCGACAACTCGCTTCGCTCTCCGACGCCGAGATCGCCAGCGGCGGCAACGCGCAGGTGCAAGCCGCGTACGACACGCTCAAGACGTATCTGATGCTCGCTCACCCGGAGCACGCCGACGCGTCGTTTCTGAGCGCCCATATGCTCGCCACCAACGCACCGGCGCGCCCGTCGAACGCATCGGTGACGCCGGGTACGTGGGAAGACACGCGCCAGCACGCAATCGCTTTCTATGCCAGCCACCTGAAGCGCGACTCAGCGGCTGCAATCACCCCGGACGTTGCGCTCGTGGCCGCCGCCCGCCAGACGATCATCGGCGTGCGCGGCATCCAGAACTCGACCGACGCCATCTACCAGCAAATCATCGAGGAGACGAAGCCGAAGTACCCACCGGTGACGCTCGCCACGCTTTTGGGCGATCACCCAAGCCGCGGCCTCTTCAACACAACGGCGACCGTGCCCGGTGTTTTCACCCGCGCGGCGTGGGACGAACGCATCCCGAAGGCGATCGACGAAGCGAGCGAACAGCGCACGGTCACGGGCGATTGGGTGCTCTCCGACGCCAAGCTCGACAACACTGCTCCTTCGACGCTGAAAGCCGAACTGCGCCAGCGCTACTTCAACGACTACACGCGCGCGTGGGCGCTGTTTCTGAATAGCATCCGCTGGCAGAGCGCATCGTCGCTCTCGGGTACGGTCGATCAGTTGACGCTCCTTGGCGATCCACAGCGCTCGCCGCTGGTCGCGCTGATGAACGCGATCGTCTATCAGGCGAGTGCGGGCGCGTCGACGCAATCGCTCTCGGACAATCTGATTGCAAAGGCGCAGCAGTGGGCGGGCAAGGACGAGAAGGATCCGTCGAAACAAGCGCAGCCGCAGTTGGCTCCGCTGGCGGTCGCCTTCGGCCCGATTCTGCGTCTGACGGGCGCCGATCTCACCGCGCCCGCACCGGCCAACGCGAAGTCGCCGACACAGAGCGCCGCGCTCGGCGAACTGAGCCTGCCGCGCTACCTGGAGCGCGTGACGGCCATGCGCCTTAAGACGCAGCAGATGATGGCCAGCGCCGATCCGGACGCGATGTCGCGCGCGGCCGCGCAAGCCGTGCTGCAAGGCAAGACATCCGATATCGCCGACAGTCGCGACTACGCGAGCCGGCTGGCCGCGAGTCTCGGCGAGCAATGGTCGGGTTTCGGCCGGCTCTTCGAAGCGCCGCTCGAGCAGACCTGGCAGGTGGTCGTGCAGCCCGCGTCATCGAGCCTGAACGAGATCTGGCGCACGTCGATTCTGGCGGACTGGAACCGCGCGTTTGGCGGACGCTATCCGTTCGCGGATTCCGACAACGACGCGTCGCTGCCCGACATGGCGCGCTTCATGCGAATGGATAACGGTGTCATCGCTCAGTTTGTGGCGACGGAACTGGCGGGCGTGGTCAAGCGTCAAGGTGATCAGTGGGTCGCGGCGCAGGGATCCGACCAGGGCACGCTGACGCTCGATCCCGCGTTCCTCGCTGCGCTGAACAAGCTGACGCGTGTATCGACCGCGCTGTTCCCCTCGGGCGACGCCCGCGTGCGCTTCGAGCTACGCGGCGCGCCCACACCGGGCATCACGGACATGAAGCTGGTGTCATCGGGACAGCAGCTTCATTACTTCAATCAGATGGAACAGTGGGTGCCGTTCGAATGGCCAGGCCAGGCGCTGGACAACGACGCGCAGCTTCAATGGGAAACGGAGGAAGGCGGCCTGCGCTCGACGATGTACGCGCAAGGCCGCTTTGCGCTCATCCGTCTGATGGAGCGCGCCAAGGTCTCGCAGCAGGACAACGCGCGCTACGTGTTGTCGTGGACGCCCGACCAGGGCGTGGGTCCGGCGCTTTCGGTGCAACTGCGCGCTGAAAGCGGCGCGGGGCCGCTCGATGTGCTGGCGCTGCGCCACTTCACGCTGCCGACGCACATCTTCATGACGAAGTCCGTTGCTGAGAGAGGTTCGGGCCCGAACCCGCCGCCTTTACCGCCAGGCGCGTTCTCAGCGGCGCAGAAAGTTGGCGTGCCGCTGCCGGGAGGTCGATGATGCTGGCCGGATTGCTCAAGAAACTTCTCCCGTCTCAGGACGCCGATCAGCTCACTAGAGCGCGTCTCGATGCATGGAACGCGTGGCTCACGCCGTTGTCTGGCGAGAACGGCGTCGGCCGCGATCCCGGCTATGAAGATGCCTTCTTCGAAGTGAAGGACGAAGCGGGCAAGCTCTCGAATATCGACGACGCGTCGATCGTTCGCGCATGCGAGCAGTTGACCAAGGAAGTCGGCAAGGATCTGCGCGTGGCGGGCTTCTATGCCTTCGCGCGTCTGCGCCAGGATGGGCCAGCAGGCTTTGCCGATGGGCTCGAACTGACGGCCGCGCTGGTAGACCGGTTCGGCGAGTCGGTGCATCCATCCCGTGCCGAAGCCAGGAAGGGCGCGCTCGAGATGCTGGCGACCGCGCGCATCCTCGATCTGCTCGACGCCCGTGGCGCGTTCGCCCCCGCCGATCTTGAACGCGCGATCGCCGCGCTCGATGTGATCGTCGGGCGCACCAACGCATGGGCGCAAGGCGCGCGTCCGAACCTGCAGGCGCTCGTCGCGCGCTTTGAGCGCCACGACGACGCCATACAAAGCGCCGAACCGAGCGCGAGCGCGCCGATTCCCGCAAGCTCGTCGCTGCCGTCATCCGGTCCGATAGTCTCCGCACGCGATCTGCTCGACCAGGCACGCACGATGGCCGCATGGCTGCGCGATCAGGAAAACGGCTATCTGCCGGCGGCGCGTCTGGTGCGCAGCATCCGCTGGGACACGCTGCACGAAGTGCCGCCGGGGGATGCGAGCGGGCGCACGCGGATCGAGCCGCCACGCAGCGAAATCCGCCAGCATTTCAAGCGGCTCGTGCTGCAGAAACAGTGGAACGAACTGCTCGAACGCGTCGAAGGCGCGTTCATGGAGGGCGTCAACCATCTGTGGTTCGACCTGCAGTATTTCCAGCACGTCGCGCTAGATAACGTGGGCGCGCCCTACAACGCATGGCGCGATCTGCTGCGCGCCGACTTCGCGCTCTTCCTCGAACGGCTGCCGGGCATCGAGCGGCTCGCGTTCAACGACGGCACTCCGTTCGCCGACGACGCCACGCTCGAATGGATCGCCCGCCACGCCGTGGTGCGCGATCTGGAAGCGGGCGAGAGCGTGGCGTCGCTGCCGGTATCCGCGGATGCCGATGAGCACGCGGCAGGCGACTGGCCCGAAATCGAAGCGCAAGCGCGCGATCTGTCGTCACGCGAAGGCATCGAAGCGGCGTTTGCGTGGCTCGATGCGTTACCGGGCATGAAGACCGAACGCCATCGATATCTGCAACGCCTGGTGATGGCGCGCGTCGCCGACTCGGCGGGCCGTGCGGATACCGCGCTCGCGCTGCTCGCCGAATTGGACGCCGCGTCGCACTCGCTGCCGCTCACGCGCTGGGAACCGGCGCTGGTCTTCGAAGTAAAGCAGCAATTGATGCGCGCGCTCAAAACGCAAACCACGCGCAAAGACGCCGACAAAATCGCTCTGGGCTCGCGCATCAACGAATTGCGCAACGAACTGACCGTGCTCGATCCCGCCCGCGCGCTGACGCTTTCATAACAAGGCAATGAAGAACCCCTACGTAATCGACGGCGATCTGAACGCCGATGTCGACAGCCGTTACGACGATCCGGTGCTCGGCTACTACGAAGCCGAGATGCGCTATCTGCGCGAGTCCGGGCGCGAATTCGCCCGCGCGCATCCGGACCGTGCGCGCATGCTCAATCTGGACCGCGTCGGCGACCGCGATCCGTATGTCGAGCGGCTCTACGAAGGCTTCGCGTTCCTGACCGGCCGTCTGCAGCAGAAGCTCGACGACGAACTGCCCGAGTTGACCGAAGGCCTCGTCAGCCTCTTGTGGCCGCACTATCTGCGGATGATTCCGTCGTTGTCGGTCGTGGAGCTGATTCCGCTCGGCGAGAAGATGCAGAGCACGATTCTCGTCCCCGCGGGCGTGGCTGTACGGTCCGCGCCGATTCCGGTCCCGAAGGACGGCGGTGAAGGCATCACGCCCGAGACGGTGCAGTGCCTCTATCGCACGACGCAGGCCGTGACGCTTCAGCCGATCCAGATCGCGCGCGCCGGCCCCGCCGTGCGGCACGACGGCAAATCGGTCATTCGCATCGCGTTCGAGCTGGATCGTTCGACGCGTCGGGCGGAAACGGATCTGTCCCGCATCCGCCTTCACTTGAGCGCGGAACTTCCGACGGCTTTCGCGATGCATCTGGCGCTTACCCGCCATGTCGAATCGGTCGAATGGCGCGTGCCGGAAATACGCGATGGCGAGGCGCGCGCGCTCTCGGGCGTCACGCTCGAAGCAGCGGGTTTCTCGCCGGAAGAACGCCTGTGGCCGAAGGCGGACGCCGCGTTTTCCGGCTATCAACTGCTGCTCGAATACTTCACGTTCCGCGAGAAGTTCCTCTTCGTCGATATCTGCGGATTCGATCTCAATCAGCTTCCCGAAGCATCGACGCAATTCGAACTGGAGTTCGTGCTCAAGAAGGCGTATCCGGCAGACCAGCGTTTCACGAAGGACAACGTGCGCCTGTTCTGTTCGCCGGTCATCAATCTGTTTCAACTCGACGCGGAAACCGTCACGATCGATCATCACGAGACCGAGTATCGCGTGGTGCCGGCAGGCTATCAGGGCGGGCACGTCGAAACGTATTCCGTCGACGCGGTAGAGTCGTTCGATCACCTTACCTCGGAGCGCTACGAGTACGTGCCGTTCGCGACCTTTCGGCATCGCGGCGGGATGCTGCGGCACGAGTCGCCCGAGCGGTATTTCCATACGCGGGTGCGCGCGGGGCTGGATGGTCTGCATGAAACGTGGCTGATCTTGGGCGGCAACGCATGGGAGTCGATGGCGGATCTGCCCGAGGAAAGCCTGTCGCTGCGCGTGACCGGCACCAACGGGCTGCTGCCGCGCAAGGGCCTGCGCGAAGCACGTCTGGACGAACTCGCCGAGAGTACGCCGAACGTCGGTGGCGTGCGCAATCTCGTGGCGCCCACGTTACCGCTCTATCCGCCCACGGGCGACCGCTTTCAATGGCGCGTGCTTTCGCATCTCGCGCCGAACTTCCTGTCGATGATGAACGCAGAAGTGCTGCGTGGCGCCCTCGCGCTCTACGACTGGACCAACGACGAGCTGAATCGAAGGCGGCTGGCGGGCATCCTGCATGTGTCGGAGGAATTGCTCGAAGAGATCACGGGCGGCGCGGTCGAGCGCGGCGTGCTGGTCGAAGTCACGCTGGATTCGCAAGCGTTCTCGGGCGAAGGCGATGTGATGTTGTTCGGGGAGCTGCTGCATCGCTTCTTCGAGCTGTATGCAGAGGTGAACCTCTTCACGAAGCTCGCGCTGGTGACGCTGCCATCGAAGGCGCGCATCGAATGGCCGCGCAGCAAGACGCATCGGGCGCCGCTATGAAGCCGCGCGATTTTCCGAATGTCGAGCCGCTGGTCGCGGCGTTGCTCGCACGCGCCCCGCGCATGAACTTCATGCAGTTGTGCCGGCTGTTCGAAGCGAGCGCGCCGGATCGTCCCGGTTTCGGTGAACGCGATACGCCCGCGCACGAGCCGGTGCGTTTCCGGTCGCGCGCGCGCATGGGTTTTCCCGCTGGCGAAATCGCTGCCGTCGAGTTCGATGACCTCGATGACGGCGGATACGGCGAACCGCTGCCGCCGACGATCCGCACGACCTTCATGGGCCTGTACGGCGTAGACGCGGTGATGCCGACGCACTACCTCGACGACATCGCCATGCGCGAGGAAGGGCACGAAGCCGTCGAAGCGTTTCTGGACCAGTTCAATCACCGGTTCGTGACGCTGCTGTATCGCGCGTGGAAGAAGTACCGCTACCCGGAGACCTTCCGGCACGGCGGCGCCGATCCGTACTCAAGGAACCTGCTGTGTCTCGCCGGCTTCGGCTGGGGCAATAAACCCGCGCGTGCGGGCTTGCCCGACTCCCGCATGCTCGCGCTTCTTGGTCTGCTCATTCAGCGCACGCGCACGCCGGAAGGGCTGGCGGGCGTGATCGCTTTGGGTGCGCCGGGCGTGGATGTGCGCGTCGACGAATTCTGGCCCGTGGCGAGGCGCGCGGGACAAGGCCAGCCGCTAAGCGCGAAAGCGATGATGGAAGGCAAGCCACGCGGGTTGGGCGGCGGCTACGTGCTCGGCAAGCGCGTGCATTACCGCAGTCGCGCGGTGCGCGTGACGCTGCGTCCGACGAACGCGCAACAGGCGCACGACTTGTTGCCTGGTGCGTGGCTCCATCGCGATTTGATGGCCCTGGCGCGGCTCTATATCGGCACGAAGGCGGACGTGCATCTGCGCATGCAGATGTCCTCGCGATTCACGCCCGAGCCAATGGTGGGCAAAGCGCGTGCGCCCGTATCGCCGCGTCTGGGCTGGACGGTGGTGCTGCCCGTTCGGCAGGAACGCGAGATCACGGTCGAGTTGGGCGTCTGCGAAGCGTTTCCGGCACCGCAACCGAACCCGTACCTCGAACCGCGTGCCGCATGAGAGGCCGAATGATGTCGAAACCGAATCAAATGGCCTGCGCGGTGTTGCTCATTCTCGGGCTGTCAGGCTGCGGCCTCTGGCAGGCGACCTCCGACGGAGCCACGAGCGCTTATCAAGCGATGACCGACTGGCGCGTGAAAGCGGTCGACGTCGACATGCGCGCCCGTGCCGACCTGAATCCGGACGCTTCGGGCCATCCGCATCCGGTGGCGGTGCGCGTCTATCAGTTGAAGGATCGCGCGCGCTTCGACAGCGCGTCGTTCAACGAGCTTCTCCACCACGACCGCACCGTGCTTGGGCGCGATCTGCAAGCGAGCGTGTCTGCCGTGGTCAATCCCGGCGCATCGGCGAGCGTGTCGCAGCCGATGCAAAAGGAGACCGCGTTCATCGCAATTGCCGCGTTCTATCGGAACGCCGATCAGGCGGGCGGCTGGAAGCAGGTCATCGCGGCCAGGAAGCTCCCTGACGACGCGCCGGTAAAGCTGACGCTGGCGGACAGCAAGCTCGATATGGAAAGCAAGGCGAAGGCGGGCAAGAAATGACGTGCGGCAGCGTCTGTCGTCGCCATCGTAGCTAAAGGGCGGTCGCGACAAAAGACCGATGGCTTCAAACATCAAACCGAATCGAAATCGACAATAACCAGCAATGCGGCACAACAGATTGAACGAATTACGCGGCGATGGCCTCGTCGCCCGCGCGACCCGAAGCGTGAACTCGGCGCTCTTTTTCATCGGCGCGCTTACGCTCGCCGGCTGCGGCGCATGGCAGGCCACCAAGGACAGCACGGTAAGCGCAGCCGAATGGCTCTTCACCACGCAAGTCAAGTCGATGAACGTCGAACTGAACGGTCGCGCCGCGTTGAACGAGAACGCGACCGGCCAGCCGCTTTCGACGGTGGTGCGGTTCTATCAACTCAAGGATTCGAAGACCTTCGCGCAACTCGAATACGTCCAGTTGCAGAACGCCGATCTCGAACTGCTCAAGACGGATCTCGTCGCCACCAAGGACGTCGTGCTGCGCCCGGGCGCGAGCGCGAGCGTTGCCGAACCGATGCAGAAGGACGCCGAGTACGTTGGCGTAGTGGCGTTCTTCCGCTCGCCGAGCAGCAACGGCGTGTGGAAGCTGTTGATTCCGAAGAAGCAGTGGAAGGACACCGATCCGGTGAGAATCAGTGTGCAGAGCAATCTGCTCGTGCTCGAAGGTGCGGATCCGAAAGCCGTGAAACGCGATGCGCCGCAGCAGTCCGTATCGAACGCCGGGGCGGCTGCCGCGTCGGCGACATCGAGTGTCTCGGGAGCCGCCGCCGCGAGCAAAGCGGCGGCGCAGAGCGTCAACACGGCGACCGACGCGCTCACAAGCGCCAAGGCGAGCGCGAGTTCGCTCTCGAAGAGCGCCGGCGGGTTGCTTTCGAATTGAACGTGTCGGAATGGTCCACCCGGCGGACCAATTCTTACCTCGTCTCACGCATGCGAGTCGCCCGCAAACAGCGCGAGATATCCTTCCGGGTCGACCGGCTTCCCGCCCACACGCACCTCGAAATGCAGATGCGGTCCCGTCGATCGACCCGTCGAGCCCACCTCGGCGATAGTCTCGCGCGGCTCGACCTGCTGTCCGACGCGCACTTCGATCTTCGAAGCGTGAGCGTATCGCGTGATAAAGCCGTTGCCGTGATCGATCTCGACCGTATTGCCATAGCCCGGCATCGGTCCGGCGTGGATTACGCGGCCGCCGGCGGCCGCGAGAATCGGCGTACCTGTCGGGGCGACCAGATCCACGCCCGGGTGGAAACTCAGGTGACGATTGAACGGATCCAGACGGTTCCCGAACGATGAACTCGTTCGTCCGAACGCGAGCGGACGACGCCCCGGAAAGGCTTCCCACGCCGCCTCGTGCTGCGCCGCGTCTTGTTCGAGCGCGCCAAGCGTCGTCGCCAGGCAGTCGAGTTCGTTGCTTCGGTTTCGCGGCTCCGGTCGCGCGTCGGCGGCCTGGCAAGGGCGGGGCGGAAGCTCTGGGCCGCCCGCTGCGTCGCTGGAGGCCGCGCGCACCGAGGCCACTGCGCTGGTCGCCGTGGCGCGCGGCGGTTTTGCGCGCAAGCGTTGATCGAACCCACTGAGCGTGTCCAACTGCGCAGCGAGCCGCTCCACGCGCGCATCGAGCGCGGCGTTCGACGCCTTCAGACGCGCGAGCTCATCGGCGTTGTAAGGGGCTTGGGCGTATCGGACGGCGGCGGGCTCCTGCGCACGCCGCATCTGAACGTCATACTGGCCCAGCGCGAGACCGCCTGCCAGCGCCAGCACCGCCACCGAGCAGGCAGTACCAACGATGGCGCGCAGCGCGCCTCGCCGCATCACGATGTAAAGATCGTTTTTCGAGCGCGAGATGACTGACACCACCCTTATCTCCCTGCAATCAGTGCGAGTTTTGAGATGGTAGGAGCGCGCCGGATCTCGGCCTATCGGACGAATCAGAGAAATTTGGGACAAGAGTCGATTCCGCGGCCTGCGCTATATCCGCTCATACATTCCGCCCTATATAAACAATAAAAATGTTTTGCTTTCATAGATGGTTCTTCTCCCTCAACATGAAGTGATCCGAAAAAGCACTGGAGCGAGACATGGAAAGCACCGCGGATTTGAAGCGCTATGAATTGCTGATCAATGGCGAGTTCGTCCCGCCGAGCGGAGGCGACTACTCGACGAACCTCGATCCTTCGAACGAGAATCCGATCGCCCACGTCGCGCAAGGCACGTCCGCCGATGTCGACCGCGCGGTGCAGGCGGCGCGCGCCGCGCTCAAGCCGTGGAATGCGATCCGCGCCGCCGAACGCGGCCGAATCCTGATGAAGCTTGCCGATCTCCTGCGCGAAAATCAGGAAGAACTCGCGGCGCTCGAAAGTCTCGATGCCGGCAAGCCGATCTCCGGTGTACAACGCCAGGACGTGCCCGCCGCCATCGATACGCTCGCCTACTATGCCGGCTGGTGCGACAAGATCAACGGCCAGGTCGTGCCCGCACGCCCCGACGCGCTGACCTACACCGTGCGCGAGCCGATCGGCGTCGTCGCGGCGATCGTGCCGTGGAATTTCCCGCTGATGATCGGCATGTGGAAGATCGCGCCCGCGCTCGCGTGCGGCTGCACGCTGATCGTCAAGCCGGCCGAAATCACGCCGCTTTCGGCGCTGATGGTCGGGCGGCTCGCGCTGGAAGCCGGCGTGCCGCCGGGCGTGCTCAACATCGTGACCGGCAAGGGCTCGGTCGTCGGCGATTCCCTCGTCGCGCATCCGGGCGTCGACAAGGTGACGTTCACCGGCTCGCCGTCCGTCGGGCGCGGCATTCTGCAGGGCGCGGCGGGCAACTTCAAGCGCGTCACGCTCGAACTAGGCGGCAAGTCCGCCAACGTGATCTTCGCGGATGCGAACATCGACGGCGCCGTGCGCGCGGCCGCATCGGGCATCTTCTTCAACGCGGGGCAAGTCTGCTCGGCGGGCTCGCGCATTCTCGCGCAGCGCGCCGTCTACGACGAAGTCGTCGAGCGCCTCGCCCAGCGCGCGCAGACGATCAAGCTCGGCGATCCGTCCAAACGCGAAACCAACATGGGCCCGCTCATTTCCGCCAAGCAGATGAAGAGCGTGCTCGACTACGTGGACATCGGCACGGGCGAGGGCGCCTCGCTCGTGACAGGCGGCAAGCGCGCGGGCGAACGCGGCTATTTCGTGGAGCCGACGGTGTTCGCCAACGTCGAGCACGAGATGCGCATCTCGCAGGAAGAGATTTTCGGGCCGGTCGCGAGCGTGATTCCCTTCGACGACGAAGCCGACGCGCTGCGCATCGCCAACGGCACCGCGTACAGTCTCGCAGCGGGCGTCTGGAGCGCGGATATCGGCCGCGTGCATCGCATGGCCGCGGAATTGAAAGCGGGCACGGTCTGGGTCAATACCTACGGTTTCACGGACGTGCGCCTGCCGTGGGGCGGCGGCGGCGACTCGGGCTTCGGCCGCGAACATGGCGACGTCGCCATCGAGAATTTCACCGAGCCGAAGGCGGTCTGGGTGGCGCTGACGCCTTGACGGAATGAACGCCGCGGCCAACCGCGGCGAAAGGGAAACGGGCGGTCCGACTCATCGAACCGCCCGTTTGGATCGGAAAGACCCGTCAGACGCGCGCCGTTTCCTCGTTGCGCGCCCGCCAGAGCCGCGCCCGCTGCGTGCTGTCTTCATATTGGACCGTGTTTTGCCGGCAGGCTTCGATTGTCGAATTCTTGCGCTCGACGATCGCCTGGCAAAGAAACTCGGCGCTGTAGGCCGTCAGCAAATGCGGGGAATGGGTTGCGATGTACTGTGCGATCTTCCCGTAATCGCTATCCGCCGATGCCAGCGCGCGATACGTCTGCACATCCCAGCGGAACATCAGGTCGAGTTCTTCGAAAGTCGTGTTGAACGCGCAGACTTGCGCCTGAAGTTCGCGGTCATCGTCGTGCGTTGCATGGATCATGATCGTCTCCTGTATGGCCGTGGGGCTTGAATGCAGGATAGAAAAGTCGATCCATATACGATAGTTAAAGTTTTTTCGCTTATCTATTCAGAAAGAATTATGCGTTCGGTTTGCCCGTCTTCGCGACGATTTGCGTGATCGCTTCGATCTGCGCTGCGCCTTCTTCGATCAGAAACTGCTTGAACGCAAGCGCCACCGGCGGTAGCCGCTTGTTGTTCCGATGCACGACGAACCAGTTGAGCATCACGGGAAAGCCCTCGATATCGAGCACCGCCAGCTTTCCGACCTGCAATTCCATGCTGATCGTGTGCGCGGACAAGAAGCTCAGGCCCATGCCGGCGATCACCGCCTGCTTGATCGTCTCCGTGCTGGTGATTTCCATCGCGACGTTAAGGTTCGGCAGCCGTCCGCCGAATCCTTCTTCCATCGAATTCCAGGTGTCGGAGCCACGCTCGCGCACGATGAACGGTTCGTCGGCGAGCGCTTCGAGCGGCAAGTTCCTCCGTCCGACGAGCGGATGATCGGGCGGCGCGACGATCACGTACGGATGGGGCGCGAATGAGACGTTCACCGTGTCCATATCGCGCGGGGGGCGGACCATCACGGCGAGATCGGTGAGATTGTCGGACAGTTGATGCAGCAGTTCCTCGCGATTGTGTACCGCGAGATTGAGCCGGACATCGGTATTGCGCTGCGTGAACGCGGCGAGCAAGCGGGGGAAAAAGTAATCGCCCGCGCTGATCACCGCGACGTTGAGCGTACCGCCCGCGATGCCTTTGAGTCGGGCCATCGCATCGTCGGCTTCGCGGAATTGCTCCAGAATCGCGCGGCTGTAGTGAAGCATTTCATTTCCGGCCGGCGTCAGATAGATTTTCTTGCCGAGCTGCTCGAACAGCGGCAGCCCGGCGTGCTCCTCCAGTTGCTTCACCTGCGTCGAAACAGCCGGCTGCGTAAGGTAGAGCTCTTCAGCGGCGCGCGAGAAACTCAGTCGACGGGCGACGGTCTCGAAGATCTTGAGTTGACGCAGGGTGGCGTTGCGCAGCACAGCAATCCCTCATCCATTAACGATCACTAATTTATACAATAATTTTTTCTAACTTTCCTTAATCGTTTTTCTCCCCCACGATGCTTTCACGTCCGCGAAAGTTGTAAGGCGGACGGGTGCGCCAAGAACGAAGGGCCACGCCAGACCCCAGGCATCGGCCAGTTTGCCGCAAAGCAACATGAGCACACCCGCAGCATGGAAGCCCGCAAACGCTGCATAACCCATCCGGACTTTATTGGGAATCGCTTTGAAATGATTCTTCGATCGCCTGAAGCGGATGTTTGCCGGATGTGCGAATCGATCGCCCACCTCAAAACGCGCGACATGCGCAATACCCGTGACCGGCGGCCTCACGCCCATGCCGCCTGGACCGAGCATTTCCCCTGACCGACCGCTCGCCGCCGACGCACCGCGCCGGCTTCTCGCAGCACATCAAGCGCCGTACGAGCGCTAAGACAGATAACGGAGACAGACATGGCAAGCGCAGACACGGTTGTGTCCGGGCAATCGCACGGGCGTCACCACAACAGATGGATCCAGCTCGCAGTCGGCATCGTATGCATGGGGCTGGTCGCCAACCTCCAGTACGCATGGACTCTTTTCGTCGTTCCGATGGATGCGAAGCACCATTGGGGGCAAGCGGCGATTCAAACCGCCTTCACCATCTTCATCGTCACTGAAACGTGGCTCGTGCCCGTCGAGGGATGGCTCGTCGATAAATTCGGACCGCGTCCGGTCGTGATGGGCGGCGCGCTTTGCGCCGCCATCGGCTGGATGATCGACGCCCACGCCACCACGCTCACGCATCTGTACATCGCCGCCGTGGTCGCAGGTATCGGCGCCGGTTGCGTGTATGGCACCTGCGTCGGCACGGCGCTCAAGTGGTTCCCGGACAAGCGCGGTCTCGCGGCGGGCCTGACCGCTGCTGGCTTCGGCGCGGGCGCGGCTGTCACGGTGATTCCGATCTCGAACATGATCCAGAGCTCAGGCTACGAGCACGCGTTCATGTTCTTCGGCATCCTGCAGGGCGCGTGCATCTTCGTGCTCGCGCTGATGCTCGTGCGGCCGAATCCGCCGAAAGGCATCGTGCCGGCCAAGCGCATCGTGTCGACGAAGATCGACTACACGACAGGACAGATGGTGCGCTCGCCGCTCTTCTGGGTGCTGTATCTGATGTTCGTGTTCGTCGCGGCGGGCGGCGTGATCGCGACCGCGCAGTTCGGGCCGATCGCGAAGGAATACGGCTTCGCCAAGATGCCGGTGAATCTGCTCGGCGTAACGCTGCCGCTGCTCGCGATGACGCTGTCCATCGACAATCTGTGCAACGGCTTCACGCGTCCGCTGTGCGGCTTCATCTCGGACAAGATCGGCCGCGAAAACACGATGTTCATCATCTTTCTCGGTGAAGGCGTCGCGCTGCTCGGGCTGATGGAGTTCGGCCACAATCCGTATCTCTTCATGCTGTTCGCGGCGATGACGTTCCTCTGCTGGGGCGAAATCTTCTCGATCTTCCCGGCGACCTGCGCGGACACCTTCGGCAGCAAGTACGCCGCCGCCAACGCGGGCACGCTCTACACCGCGAAAGGCACGGCGTCGATGCTGGTGCCGCTCGCTTCGGTGCTCGCGTCGATCGGGTCGTGGAACGCGGTGTTCATCACGGCGGCGGTGACGTCGATCGCGGCGGGACTGTGCGCGAAATTCGTTCTCGCGCCGATGCGAAAGCGCTGGATCGAAAACACGCTCACGGAAGAGTCGTCGGCCGAATCGTCGATCAACGCGTCGTTACGGACCGGCTCGATTCAATGAAACAGGGCACGCCGACGTTGAGCGTATCGCTGCATCAACTGAGGCTTTTCGTCACCCTCGCGCGGCATCGCAGCTTCACGCGCGCGGGCGACGATCTCGGCATCACCCAATCGGCGGTGAGCCGCAGCATTCGCGAACTCGAAGATGAAATCGCGCTGCGGCTCTTCGATCGCACGACGCGTCAGGTCGCACTCACCGAAACCGGACGCAAGCTGCTCGCCCGCATTGCGCCGCTCGTCGAGGAACTGGAAGCGACTCTGCGGCCGCGCGCGCAAGAGGGCGGCGAGCCGGGCGTCGTCAATCTCGCGAGCAGTTGCGCTCTCACGGCGAGCGTTTTGCCCGCGATGCTCGCATCGTGTCGCGAACGTCTGCCTGAAGTCACGATCATCGTGATGGATCGGCCGCAAAACGCCGTGCTGCAACTCGTGCGTTCGGGCGAGGCGGAACTGGGCGTCGCGATCGCGCCCGACAATCTCGACGAACTCGCCGCCGAGCCTCTTTTCGCCGATGGACTTGCTGCCGTCGTCAGCGCGTCGCATCGACTGAGCGCGGCGGCGGGCATCGATTGGCAGCAGTTGCGCGGCACGCCGCTTCTCCTGCTCGACGATGACACCGGCAGCCTGGGCGCCATCGAGGCTGCGCTCGCGCTGCACGGCGTCGCGGGCGCGGTGCGCCAGAAATTCACGCAAGCTGCCGCGGTTGCGCGCATGGCGGAAGCCGGCCTCGGCGTCGGTATCCTGCCGATGCACGCGCGCGCTGCCATCGACTGCGCGCAGACGCGCATCATCCCGCTCGTGCCGGACACGTCGCGCACGATCATGCTCGTACGGCGCAAGAGCCGCGCGCTGCGCTCGAGCGCGGCGAACGTCTGGTCACACATCGTCGCATCCTCGTCGCATACTTTCATCTCGGGTCAGGCCGTCGAGGTCTGACCGACTTCTTGCCGCTGAAGGAAGCCCGCCGCGCATCTCGCGCATGCGGGTTTTCGCTCGTCTGCGAGCGCACGATTCGCCTTGTCCTGTCTGCACTCGGAATGTAGTATCTTGTATATCAGAGAGATATAAAGCTACAACCCTCAGGAGACGAACCATGAAGATCTGCGTGTACGGCGCCGGAGCGATCGGCGGCTATATGGGCGCGCAACTGGCGCGAGCGGGTGCGGACGTCAGTTTCGTCGCGCGCGGGCCGCATCTCGCGGCGATGCAGGCGAACGGCGTCAAGCTCCGGATCGATGGCGAGGAGCACACCGTCAGGGTGCGCTGCACGAACAATGCCGCCGAACTCGGCCCGCAGGATTACGTGATCGTCGCGCTGAAGGCGCATTCGATTCCGGGCGTCGTCGATCTGATTCCGCCGCTGCTCGGCCCGGAAACCGCGATCGTCACGGCCGTCAACGGTCTGCCTTACTGGTATTTCTACAAACACGGCGGCGAGCTCGAAGGCACGAAACTGCAGAGCGTCGATCCTGGCGGCCGCCAGTGGGACGTGTTCGGTCCGGAACGCGCGATCGGCTGCGTGCTGCTGCCGGCGGCGGAAATCGCGGAGCCGGGCGTCATCGAACATCACTACGGCAAGAAATTTCCCATCGGCGAGCCGAGCGGCGAAATCACGCCGCGTCTGCAGGCGCTGCACGACATGATGGCGAAGGCGGATATGGAAGCGCCGATGCGCGACAACATCCGCGATGAAATCTGGCTGAAGCTCTGGGGCAATCTGTGCTTTAACCCGATCAGCGCGTTGACCGGCGCGACGCTCGACGTGCTCACGAGCGATCCCGGCACGCGCGCGCTCTCGAAGGCGATGATGCTGGAGGCGAAGGCGATCGGCGACAGGATCGGCGTGAATTTCCGCGTCGACGTTGAGCGGCGCATCAACGGCGCGGGCGCGGTCGGCGCGCACAAGACGTCGATGCTGATGGACTGCGAGGCCGGACGCCCGATGGAAATCGATCCGCTGATGACCGTCGTGCAGGAAATCGGCCGCCTCGTGCACGTCGAAACGCCGATGCTCGATGCCGTTCTCGCATTGATCAAGCTGCGCGAAGGCGTGAATCAGGGCACGGCGAAGCCGCTGCCGCTCCCGCAATCTCAAAAAGCCGCCTAAACTGCAGACGAAGGGACCAGCGTTGTTTCTGATATACAAGATGCAAAATACTTGCGTGCTGTTGCGATGCAGCATATACTGAGGGCTCTTGAGTGATTCAACTGGAGCCTGAAATGAGCATCGCCCTGCTGGTTGTTGTCGGATTCGCGCTGGTTGCCGTTGGTGTAGGTGTTACGTTTATGATTGCGTCGGCCGTGCCGCAAAGCATGCTGCAGCGCGCACAGGATCACGGTCGCTTCGCCGGTCTCGCGGCGGATGACCAGAACGGCGGTTCGGGCAAGCGTGTCGACGCTCGCCGTCCGCACTTGGGAAATCAAGCCATCAATGCCATCTGATACTCAATCCGTAGATAGTCCGGAAGTTCGCCCCGATGTACGTCCGCCCGGGCTGACGCTTTCGCTGGAGCCGATCAATGCCACGGTTTCGCTGCGCGATCAGGCGTACGCGAAGCTGCGGCAGGCGATCGCCGAGGCGGACATCTATCGTTCGCGGGAAGAAATCCGTCTCGACGAGAAAGAACTGACCGAAGCGCTCGGCGTGTCCCGCACGCCGATTCGCGAGGCCATGACGCTGCTCGAGCAGGAAGGTTTTCTGCGCACGGTGCCGCGCCGCGGCGTCTATATCTTGCGCAAGACCAAGCGCGAGATCGTCGAGATGATTCACATGTGGGCGGCGCTGGAAAGCATGGCGGCGCGCCTCGCGACGCAGCGCGCGACGGACGAGGAAATCGCCCATCTGCGCCACATGTTCGACAATTTCCGCGACTCGACGCCCGCCGAGCATATCGACGAGTATTCGGAAGCGAATATCGCGTTCCATTCGGCGATCGTGCGGCTGTCGAAGTCGGAAATCATCTTCGACACGATCAAGAACATCTTCGTGCACGTCCGCGCGATCCGTAAGATGACGATCTCGCAGAGCGACCGGGCGTCGCGCTCGATCGTCGATCACATGCGGATCATCGAGGCGCTGGAGAAGCGCGACACGGAGCTGGTCGAGCGGCTCGTGAAGCAGCATTCGCTCGATCTGGCGGCGTTCGTCGAGGCGAATTGCGACTTTCTGGACTGATGACGGATTGAGTTGGAAAGAAAAAAACCGCATGGCGTTCGCCGTGCGGTTTTTTTATTTCGTCGTTGATCGAAACGGTGATGCGCGAAGCGGATAGTCGTCGCTCGGCAGCGCGCCGCGCGTCTCGACGGGCACGAAGCCGGGCGCATGACTCGGAGACGGCGCGACGGCTTGCGATGTCGCGAACGACAGGGCAGTGACCTGGCCGATGCGCAAGGCCACCGCCATCGCAGAGTCGAGGTAGACGAACATGGCGCGGAAAAAAGGCGCAAGTCTATCGATGCTGCCCTTTCTCAGCAATAGCGCGCGCCCTTGCTCGGCCCGCGCCGGTTGCCCGCGTGACTAACGCATCGCCTGCAGCATCGTTTCGCCGAGCGCGGCCGGCGAATCGGCGACGTGAATGCCCGCCGATTTCATCGCGTCGATCTTCGCGCTGGCCGTGCCCGATCCGCCCGAGATGATCGCGCCCGCGTGACCCATGCGGCGTCCCGGCGGCGCGGTCGTTCCGGCGATGAAACCGACCACTGGCTTCGTCGTCTTCGCGTCCTTGAGAAACTGCGCGGCTTCTTCCTCCGCCGATCCGCCGATCTCGCCGATCATGATGATGCCCTCGGTCGCATCGTCCTCCAGAAAGAGCGACAGGCAATCGATGAAGTTCGTCCCGTTCACCGGATCGCCGCCGATACCGATGCACGTCGTCTGCCCGAGGCCGGCCGCGGTCGTCTGCGCGACGGCCTCATAGGTCAGCGTGCCCGAACGCGATACGACGCCGATCTTCCCCGGCCGGTGAATATGCCCCGGCATGATGCCGATCTTGCACTGCCCCGGCGTGATGACGCCCGGACAGTTCGGCCCGACGAGCCGGCTCGACGAACCGCTCAACGCGCGCTTCACGCGCAGCATGTCGAGCACCGGAATGCCTTCCGTGATGCAGACGATGAACGGCACCTGCGCGTCGATGGCTTCGAGAATCGCATCGGCGGCGAAGGGCGGCGGCACATAGATGACGGAGGCGTCGGCGCCCGTTTTCGCGACGGCATCGGCGACGGTGTCGAACACGGGCAAGTCCAGATGCGTCGTGCCGCCTTTGCCCGGCGTCACGCCGCCGACCATGCGCGTGCCGTACGCGATCGCCTGTTCGGAATGAAACGTGCCTTGCGCGCCGGTGAAGCCCTGGCAGATGACCTTCGTATCTTTATTGATGAGAACGCTCATTGGGCCACTCCTTGAGCGACGGCGCTGACGATCTTGTCGGCGGCATCGGCGAGATTTTCGGCGGGGATGATGGTGAGACCGGACGTGCGCAGAATCTCGCGGCCCGCATCGACATTCGTGCCTGCGAGGCGCACGACGAGCGGCACGCTCAGATCGATCTCGCGCGCGGCCGCGACGACGCCTTGCGCGATCACGTCGCAGCGCATGATGCCGCCGAAGATGTTGACGAGAATGCCCTGCACCTTCGGGTCGCGCAGGATCAGCTTGAACGCGGTCGCGACGCGCTCCTGGGTCGCGCCGCCGCCGACGTCGAGAAAGTTCGCCGGCTCGCCGCCGTAGAGCTTGATGATGTCCATCGTGGCCATCGCGAGGCCCGCGCCGTTCACCATGCAGCCGATATTGCCGTCGAGCTTGACGTAGTTCAGACCGTGCTTCGCCGCTTCGATTTCGGCGGGATCTTCCTCGTCCTCGTCGCGCAGTTTCTCGATGTCGGGATGGCGATACAGCGCGTTGTCGTCGAAATTGAGCTTCGCGTCGAGCGCCATCACGTCGCCGGAGCCGGTCACGACGAGCGGATTCACTTCCACGATCGACGCATCCAGATCGACGAACGCCTGATACAGCGCCGTGATGAACTTCGACGCAGCCTTGATCTGATTGCCGGTGAGCCCGAGTCCGAACGCGATCTGGCGCGTGTGAAAGGGCTGAAGCCCGGTCGCCGGATCGATCGCGACCTTGAGAATTTTCTCCGGCGTGCGATGCGCGACTTCCTCGATCTCCATGCCGCCTTCCGTCGACGCCATGATCGTGATGCGCGAGTTGGCGCGATCGACCAGCATGCCGAGATACAGCTCGCGCGCGATATCGCAGCCTTCTTCGACGTAGAGCCGCTTCACTTCCTTGCCCGCCGGCCCCGTCTGCTTGGTCACGAGCACGGACGCGAGCATCTTCTGCGCGTTCTCGCGCACTTCGTCGACCGACTTCACCACGCGCACGCCGCCTTTTCCGTCCGGATCGTTGGCGAAGCGCCCGGCGCCGCGGCCGCCCGCGTGAATCTGCGACTTCACGACCCAGACGGGTCCGGGCAGCGCGCGCGCCGCATCGGCGGCCTCCGTCGCGGAAAAGGCGACGCGGCCCTCCGGAACCGCGACGCCGTACTTTCGCAGCAGCGCCTTCGCCTGATATTCGTGGATGTTCATCTCGTCTCCTGATGTCCTCTGATGGGAATGAGCGAGCCGAGCAACAGCATCGTCGGCGCGCTGAAATACTGTATATCAGATTTCACGGCGCGCAAAAACTTTCGTTTGCGGGCTTTTGCAGCGTTAAACGAGTGCTTAACGGGCCGAGGCGGACGACGGTGATTGATGCACTGCAGAATTAAAAATCGGTCGAGCGTTGCTCACAGCGGCGTTCAAGGGATCGTGCGCTGCATCACAGGGTTTTCATCGACCGACGGACGGTTGACTAATACTGTGTGTGGAATATTGTATATCACAGGAGGCGGGTCGCTTTGCGGTCCGACGGTCTACGCGCTCCGGGCACGACGGCGCGGGACGATGTACAAATAATTGTGAATCTATAAACGTCGAAAGAGAGTGGGAGACAAAGCCATGACGGTGAACACATCTGGCAAGGCGCTGGACGGCGTGCGAATCCTGGACTTCACGCACGTTCAGTCGGGACCGACCTGCACGCAGTTGCTCGCGTGGTTCGGCGCCGACGTCATCAAGGTCGAGCGCGCGGGTTCGGGCGACATCACGCGGGAGCAGTTGCGCGATATCCCCGACGCCGACAGCCTCTACTTCACGATGCTCAACCACAACAAGCGCTCGATCACCATCGACACGAAGAATCCGGAAGGCAAGAAGGTGCTCGAGACGCTCGTGAAGAAGTGCGACGTGCTCGTCGAGAACTTCGCCCCGGGCGCGCTCGATCGCATGGGCTTTACGTGGGAGCGCATCCAGGAACTGAATCCACGGATGATCGTCGCGTCGGTGAAGGGCTTCGGCCCGGGACCGTACGAAGATTGCAAGGTGTATGAGAACGTCGCGCAGTGCGCGGGCGGCGCGGCGTCGACGACCGGTTTCGAAGACGGTCCGCCGACCGTCACCGGCGCGCAGATCGGCGATTCGGGCACGGGCCTGCATCTGGCGCTCGGCATCGTCACGGCGCTGTATCAGCGCAACACGAGCGGACGTGGTCAGAAAGTGCTCGCCGCGATGCAGGATGGCGTGCTCAATCTCTGCCGCGTGAAATTGCGCGACCAGCAGCGCCTCGAACGCACTGGCGTGATGAAGGAGTACCCGCAATATCCGAACGGCACGTTCGGCGAAGCCGTGCCGCGCGCGGGCAACGCATCGGGCGGCGGCCAGCCGGGCTGGATTCTCAAGTGCAAGGGCTGGGAGACCGATCCGAACGCGTACATCTACTTCATCACGCAGGCGCCGGTCTGGGGCGAAATCTGCAAGGTGATCGGCAAGGAGGAATGGATCGATCATCCGGATTACAAGACGCCGAACGCGCGCCTGCCGCATCTGAAGCAGATTTTCGAGGAAATCGAGCGCTGGACGATGTCGAAGACCAAGTTCCAGGCGATGGAAATCCTCAACAAGCACGACATACCGTGCGGCCCGATCCTGTCGATGAAGGAAATCGCCGAAGAGCCGTCGCTGCGCAAGACGGGAACGGTCGTCGAAGTCGATCATCCGGTGCGCGGGAAGTATCTGACGGTCGGCAATCCGATCAAATTGTCCGACAGTCCGACCGAAGTCGTGCGCTCGCCGCTGCTCGGCGAACACACCGACGAAGTCATGGCCGAACTCGGCTACACGCCGGATCAGATCGCCACGCTGAAGAGCCTCGGCGCGATCTGAGCACATTGCCTTGCACTGACGTCCGCCTTCGAAAGAGGGCGGCGCAGGCCCCTGCACGCCCCTATAACGGAGACGCACCAAATGAACAGCACGGTTGCCCAGGACCGCGGCGAAGCAGCCAATTCATCCACGCACGCGGCGGCGGTCGTTCCGCTCCACGCGCCCGACGCGAAACGCCGCGTCGCGGAAGTGTTCGCCCGAGTGAAAGCGGAAGGCCGCACGTCGCTGACCGCGCCGGAAGGCAAACTCGTCTGCGATGCATACGGCATCGCGGTGCCGCAGGAAGGCGTCGCGAAATCGGCGGACGATGCCGCGAAGCTCGCGTCGTTCATCGGCTTTCCGGTGGTGCTGAAGATCGTTTCGCCGGAAATCCTGCACAAGACCGAAGCGGGCGGCGTGCTCGTCAACCTGAAGAATGAAGCCGATGTGCGTGCCGGTTTCGACACGATCATCTCGAACGCGAAGAAGTACGACCCGAAGGCGACGCTTGTCGGCGTGCAGATTCAGCAGATGGTCGGCGCGGGGCAGGAAGTCATCATCGGCGCGGTGACGGACCCGTCGTTCGGCAAGCTGATCGCGTTCGGTCTCGGCGGCGTGCTTGTCGAAGTGCTGAAGGACGTGACGTTCCGGCTCGCGCCCGTCACGCGCGAAGAAGCCGCATCGATGCTCGACGGCATTCAGGCCGCAGAAGTGCTGCGCGGCGTGCGCGGCGCCGAACCGGTACATCGCGAGGCGCTGATTACCCTGATCGAGCGCGTGTCGCGTCTCGTCGACGATTTCCCGCAAATCTCCGAGATGGACCTGAATCCGGTGTTCGCGAGCCGGAACGGCGCGGTCGCGGCGGACGTGCGCATCGTGATGGATTTCGCGCCCGCCGAACCGCGCTATCGGCCGACGCAAGAGCAGATCGTCGCGCAGATGAACCGCATCATGAAGCCGGATGCGGTCGCGGTGATCGGCGCGTCGAACGAGGACGGCAAGATCGGCAATTCGGTGATGAAGAACCTCATCAACGGCGGCTATCAGGGCACGATCTATCCGATTCACCCGAAAGCCGACGAGATCATGGGCCGCAAGGCGTACAAGAGCGTGAAGGACGTGCCCGGCGTGATCGATGTCGCCGTGTTCGCGATTCCCGCGAAGTTCGTGGCTCAGGCGCTCGTCGAAGTCGGCGAGAAGAAGATTCCGGGCGCGGTGCTGATTCCGTCGGGCTTCGCGGAAACGGGCAATCACGAAGGTCAGGAAGAGATCGTCAAAATCGCGCGGCAATACGACATCCGCATGATGGGCCCGAACATCTACGGCTTCTACTACACGCCGAAGAATCTTTGCGCGACGTTCTGCACGCCGTACGACGTGAAAGGCAAGGCGGCGCTGTCGTCGCAGTCGGGCGGCATCGGCATGGCCATCATCGGGTTCTCGCGTTCGGCGAAGATGGGCGTTTCCGCGATCGTCGGTCTCGGCAACAAGAGCGATATCGACGAAGACGATCTGCTCACGTTCTTCGAGCAGGACGACAACACCGAAATCATCGCGCAGCATTGCGAGGATCTGAAGGACGGCCGTGCGTTCGCCGAAGCCGCAAAGCGCGTGTCGAAGAAGAAGCCGGTCGTCGTGCTGAAAGCGGGGCGCACGAGCCTCGGCGCGCGCGCGGCCAGCTCGCATACGGGCGCGCTCGCGGGCAACGACAAGATCTACGAAGACGTCTTCGAGCAATGCGGCGTGATCCGCGCGCGGTCGCTGCGCGATCTGCTCGAGTTCGCGCGCGGCATTCCGAAGCTGCCGACGCCCAAAGGCGAGAACACGGTCATCATCACCGGCGCGGGCGGCTCGGGCGTGCTCTTGTCGGACGCATGCGTCGACAACGGCCTCTCGCTGATGGCGATGCCCGACGATCTCGATGCCGCGTTCCGCAAGTTCATCCCGCCGTTCGGCGCGGCCGGAAATCCCGTCGACATCACCGGGGGCGAGCCGCCGTCGACGTACAAGAACACGATCCGCCTCGGGCTCGAGGACGATCGCATCCATTCGATCATCCTCGGCTACTGGCACACGATCATCACGCCGCCTATGGTCTTCGCGAAACTCGTCATCGAAGTGAAGGAGGAGATGAAGGCGCTCGGCATCGAGAAGCCGATCGTGGCGTCGCTCGCGGGCGACGTGCAAGTGGAAGAAGCCGCGGAATACCTGTACGAGCATGGCGTGCCGGCCTACGCTTATTCGACGGAACTGCCCGTTGCCGTGCTCGGCGCGAAGTACAAGTGGGCGCGCGGCGCAGGTTTGATCTGAGGTTTGGAGGAGGGGACAGGGGCGCGGACCACGTATGTCCGCGCCCTTTATAAGGGAGACACACTTGACACACTGGATTCGTTTTCGCGATGCCGGCGGCAGCATCGGTTTCGGTACGCTCGATCAGCATTCTGGCCGCGTCGTGCAGCACGACGGCGCGATGTTCGACAATCCGCGCCCGACCGACATGTCGTTCGCCGTCGACGACCTGACGCTGCTCGCGCCCTGTCAGCCGAGCAAGGTCATCGCGCTGTGGAACAACTATTACGCGCTGTCGCAGAAGCTCGACAAGGCGCCGCCGCAGCATCCGCTCTTTCTCATCAAGCCGCCGATGTCGGTGATCGGGCCGGGCGAGTCGATCCGCCGGCCGAAGAGCTATCACGGCAAGATCGCGTACGAGGGCGAACTCGGCATCGTGATCGGCAAGACGGTGAGCGGGGCGTCCGTGGAGGAAGCCGAAAGCGCGATCTTCGGCTACACGTGCGTGAACGACGTCACCGCGATCGAGCTGCTGCAGGAAGATCCCAACTTCGCGCAATGGTGCCGCTCGAAGGGCTTCGACACGTTCACCTGCCTCGGGCCGGCGATCGTCACGACGGGCAACGGCTTCGACTGGCGCACGGCGAGCGTCGTCACGACACTCGAAGGCGTCGAGCGCCAGAACTATCCGCTCGACGACATGATTTTCTCGCCCGCCGAGCAAGTGAGCATGCTGTCGCAAGACATGACGCTCGTTCCCGGCGACGTGATCGCGTGCGGCACCTCTATCGGCGTCGGCTCGATCAAGGACGGCGCGCGCGTGGATGTGTCGATCGCCGGAATCGGCACGCTGTCGAACGTGCTCGAAGCATGATCGCGGATGGACTCGCGGGCGCGCTCTGCGTGCTCGCGGCGCTGTCGGCGGGTTCGTCGATGCGTGCGTCGCGCGGAAGGCGGGAAACGAGCGCGCTCCTTGCCGCCGCGTGCTTCGCGAGCGGCGCATCGGGCGGAACCGCGCTCGTGCTTGCGCTGGTCGCGGGATTCATCGGGTATCGATCCGCGCGTGCGACGCCGGGTGTATCGGCGCAATCGCTCTTCGCGACGATGGCGTTCGTCGCGTGGGCGCTGCCGGGCCCGGACAGCGCGTATGCGGTGCTGGCGGGCGGCGCGCTGGCGGCATTGGCTTGCGTCGTCGTTCGCCGGCACACGAACGGAGCAAGCGCGAACCTTCAATCGATGCATCTCGCCTGCGCAGGCGCATGCGCGGCGTTCGCCTATGTGCTCGGCGTTCAGTCGGACGTGATTTCCGTTATCGCGATGCTCGCGCTCATCGGCGCGCACTTGTCGCTCGCGATGGGCGGCAACGCGGCCGCGCCGGTCGCATACGCGATGAGCGCGGCGGCGGCTGGCGGACTTGCGCTCGCGGCAGCGATCGGCGGTTCGCATGGCGCGCTCGTCGTGGCGGCAGTCGCGATCGCCGTCGGCTGCACGCGGTCGGCGACGCTCGTCGGCATCGTGCGCGAGACGCCATGAAACGACAAAGCCGGCGCAACCTTCGCGCCGGCTTTGCATCGCGATGCCCGAGACACATCAGCGATCGCGATTCCACAACGCGCCGAGCACGAAGCCGACGGCCGCCGCGATCAGCACGCCCTGAATCGGCTGGCTCGCGACCGCGAGACGCACGTTGTCGACGGTCTGACCATAACTTTGCTGCAAGTTGCCGTAAGCCTGCCGCACCTTGCCTTCGGCTTGCGTGCCTTCATCGCCCGTCAGTGCGCCGACTGCGTCCTGCACTTTGCCGACGACCTTCTGTGCCGCGCCTTCCACTTGATCCTGCACCATGGTGCCTCCCTTCGGTTGAGCGGTTTCTCGTAAATCCGGATTCGCCGGAACGCTCATCAGCAGCACGCAGCGTGCCCGGGCCAATTCAGGCCGAACCGATCAGTCCCTTCACGGCGTCGATCAAATCGTCGATAGAAAGCGGCTTGCGGCGAAACTGCGCATGCGGATGCTCGAGCGCCGGCGCATGCGCCGCCGCGCTCATGAGGATCACCGGCACGCGTGCGAGGGCGTCGCTCGCGGCCAGTTGACGGATCAGTTCGACGCCGTCCATGTGCGGCATCATCCAGTCGGTGATGACGAGGGCGGGCGGATTCGAGCGCGCCGCGTCGAGCGCGGTCCGTCCGTTGGACGCGGTCGAAACTTCGTAGCCCTCCATTTCGAGCACGAGGCGCCACGTGGTCAGAATGTCGAATTCATCGTCGACGACGAGGATCTTCTTCATGCGCGCGCGCCGGGGTCCGACACAGACAGCGCGGGCGCGGCGATCGACGGGTGTCCGGACAAGATACCCGTCGAGCCAATGAAGCCTTCGCTGATATGCAGGCCGCGCGAGTCGATCGTGAGACGGCGGATCGCCGAATCGTGCGGGCCTTCGCGCTGCTTGACGATCGACACCATGCGATACAGCGAGGAATTCGCCTCGACATAACGCATGAGCACGATGTTCTCGGTCATCGCGGACGCGCGCAACGTCGTGGGCTGCACCGAATCGCCGTAGAGCGGCATTTCCTCGGTGAGCAGGGTCGTCACGCCCGCGTCGCGCAGACGGTGCGTGAGCGCGTTGAGGAAGAGGCCGAAACGCTCCGTGCGGTTCGCGGACTGAAAAAAGCCGTCGATGCCGTCGACCACGAGCCGCGACGCATTCGTGTTCCGCACCGCGGTCATCAGTTCGACGGCGAGCTCGTCGATCGCGAGTTCGACAGCCGGATGCCAGCGGATCGCGAGACGTCCGTCCTGCACGGCCGGCGCGAGATCGATGCCGACCGACAACGCTTTGGCGAGAAGCCGCTCGGGCGATTCGTAGAGGCCGAAGTAGACGCAGCGCTCGCCGCGTTCGACGCCCGCCTGCAGGAACTTGAGCGACAGCAGCGTCTTGCCGATGCCCGATGGCCCGACGAGCGTCGTCGTCGAGCCGCGCACGATGCCGCCGCCGAGCATCTGGTCGAAATCGGGAAAGCCGAAGCTCAACTTGTTCTTGAAGTCCGGCGCGCCGTCATCGTTCGCGGGCGACGCCTCGATGCGCGGAAAGGTCACGAGACCGTTCTCCGTGATCTTGAAGAAGTGCTTGCCGAGCAGATGATCGCGGGCGCGCAGCTTGTGGACTTCGATTTCGCGGGCACGCCGCATGCCGGTGTTGTAGCGGTTCAGTTCGATGAGCCCGTCGACGAGCGTGTGCTCCGGATGCGGCTCGTTGCCCGAAAGCGGCGCGAGGATCAGCGTCGTGCAGCGCGCGGCGCTCACGAACGCCGAAAGCTCGTGGATGAACTGCGAGAGTTCGAGTTCCGTCGAGCTGAATTCGCGCGCGCTGCGAAAGCCGTCGATGACCATGAAACGCGGCCGGCTCGTCTTGATCGTCGCCGCGATCAGCGCGAGAAAGCCGGACAGGCCGTCGCGCATCAGTTCGTGATAACCGGAGACGAAGAGCATCCGGTCGGAGATGGCGTCGGCGTTGTAGAACGACAGTCCGCGAAGATGAGACAAAAGCTTGGTGTGCGATTCGGCGATCAGCGTGATGTACAGGACCATGTCGCCCTGCGCGACGCGATGAAAGCCGATCTGCGATGAAAGAATCGTCTTGCCCGCGCCCGCCATGCCTTCGATCAGATACAGGCCGCCCTCGACGAACCCGCCGCCCAGGATGTCATCCAGGCCCGCGACGCCCGTCGTCACGTTGCCGTCGTTGGCAGCGTGTTGCCGGGGTTGAGCGGTGGAGTGCTTGTCGTCTTGGTTCATGGGATTTTCTTTTTTACTCGGCGTACCGGCTTTTTTGAGAAGGCGAATTATGGCTGACTATTGGCAAGCCGTGCTGGAAGCCATACCGCTCATGCCCGCCGTCGCGCCTTTGCGTGCGCGGTTTTGGGCGGCCACGCGCCTTTGCGTCGTCGCTGCGGCCTTTTGAAGCGAGCCCGCCGGGGCCGCGCGCGGGCGAATGCATCATGCACGCATTTTCTGCGCCCGAGCGTTTTGCGGATGGGAGCGATTGCCCGCCAACAGGAATTCTTTGAGAACTGTCTCATGGGCACTCGGAGCAGCGGGTGATGAAATGACGAACGTCTTACAGGGGCGCCGGTGTTTTCTCCCGCCGCTTCACTCCGGCGCTCGCGCGCCTTCATTGCCTTCATCTCGCCATGCACCGTTCGCACTCGATTCCGGGCGCTCTTGCGCTCGCCGCCAGCTTTTTTGTTCTTTTTGCCGCGACAGCTTCGGCCGCCGCGCCGCACGCCACCGAAAGCCTGCCCGACGCGCGCATTCTCTCGGCCGCGCCTTTCGTTTTCCACGGCGACCGCCATATTTTTTCGCGCATGTCCGTGGAGCCGTCCGATTCGCGCATCTTCATGCCGGTCGAAACGATCCGCAACCTGAGCGAGCCGCGTTTGTCGCAAGTAAGTTTCAAGCGCACATCGACCATTTAAAGACGCACGGATTAACGGCGTTCGAATGAAGTATTGAGTCGTCTGGAATCGATTGCCTTGCCGCGCCATAATTCTTTCCGGGCGACGCGCGTTGCCATTACGGAAAATCGCAATGAAGCGCTGGGTAATTGCGGAAATCGTGCTGATTGCCGCCGGTTTGTCCGGTCCGTTGGCGCGGGCCGCTGATTCATCGCCGATGAGGCCCGAAGCGGCTATTGCGAGCAATGGCGATGTCGCGGAACTCGAGAATCTGCTTGCCGCCGGGAAAATCACGGCGTTACGCAGGACGTTGAATGGCAGTTATGGCGCGAGTCTCTCGTATTATCCCGACGAGATGATCTATTACGCCGCGCTGTTTCAGCAAAGCAATATCTGGCGCGTGTTCAAAACGCAAAATGACGCGCGGGCCGAAACGGTCTATGCGGATTTCGCCAAGACGTCGAACACGCTCGCCGATGCGGAAATAAAGCGCATCAAGCTCGAAGCGGAGAAGGCATATGCGGACCGGCAGATCGCCGCCCAGCAGGCGCGCGCGAACCGGCTGCAAGCCGATCTCGATATTGCACGCGCGCAGCAAAATCAGGTGACGAGTTATCAAGTGGAGCAGCAGAATGCGATCCGCGAACTTCGCACGGAGCAGGCAGCGGCGCAGGCGCAACTTCGCGCGCTGCAGATCCGCGTGCAGGAGCTTCAGAAGCAATCCGACGGCGACCTTCCGGTCCCGTCCAAATAGGGCTTTCGATACGAGTGCCGCCGGCCTTGTATTTGGGAGTTGTCCGCTTAAATCGCACGAATTGTCACGCTACAATCGCGCAGCTTTCGGATTGCTTATCGAACGTTTGGCGCACCCGAAATCGATCCATCATTTTTCACGTCACCTTTGGGTTGTTCCCCGGCCCGGAATCGAGGTGCGCGCTCAGCGGCTCGCACTTTGAAATTGACTTGCATGACCACCAAGATGCTCACGAAAACCCTTGCTGTTAGTCTTATCGCCGCTGCCGTACTTGCGGGCTGTTCGTCCACGTCGGGACCGGCCTTCAATATCAGCGAAATTCAAACGTCGGATGGCCAGAAGGCTTTTCGCGCCGAATGCTACGGTCTGTTCGAAAACGGCAGCGCCTGCATGACCGCGGCTCAAAAGATGTGCGGCGATCAAAAGGTGAACGTGCTTCAGACGCTCGCCGGAACGAAGACGCCGAGCGATCCGCGCAACGTAATCTTCAACTGCGTGACGCCGCCCCAGCCGGTCGTTGCAACGCCGGAACCGGCGCCAGCGAAGGCCCCGGCTGTCGTGCCGCGCAAGATTTCGCTCGACGAAAAGACGAACTTCGCCTTCGACAGCGCCGCGTTGACGCCGAAGGCCAGGAGCATTCTGGATAAGCTCGTCGCCGACTCGAAGGGTGCGAATTTCGCGTCCGTCACGGTCGAGGGCTACACGGATTCGATGGGCCCGGATGCCTACAACCTCGGTCTGTCCCAGCGTCGCGCGCAGGCCGTGCTCGACTACCTGAAGGGACATGGCCTGAGCGCCGAGAACTTCGCGATGAAGGGTTTCGGCAAGGCCAATCCGATTGCGTCGAACGCAACGAGCGTCGGGCGTGCGGAAAATCGTCGTGTGGAAGTGATGCTTACGCCGTAATTCATCATCGGACGATGTCGAAAAAAACCCCCGCGAACCGATGGTTCGCGGGGGTTTTTGTTTTGTCGCCGACTGTGCGCTGCTTCAGAAGAGCGCGAGTTGTTCGCGCCCCGGACCGCCCTCCAGCGTGAGCAAATGGCGTTTGCGTTCGACGCCGCCCGCATAGCCGGTCAATTCCCCGTCGACGCCGATCACGCGATGACACGGCACGATGATCGCGACCGGATTGCGTCCGTTCGCGCCGCCGACGGCCCGCGATGCGCCCGCGGGCAAGCCGAGCCGGCGCGCGAGATCGCTGTACGTCCACGCGTCGCCGAAAGGGATCTGGCAAAGCGCGTCCCAGACTTGTCGCTGAAAGGGTGTTCCGCGAAACTGCACCGCAATCGAAAACTTCCGACGCGTACCCGCGAAGTATTCGCCGACCTGCTCGCGCGCATCGGCAATCACGCGGGATCTCGGCGCTGTCTCCGACAGCGTCGGCGCGTGCAGACCATCGGGAAAATACTTCTGTCCGATGAAGAAGAGACCCGTCAGACATTCGTCTTCGGCGCGATACAAAATGTGCCCGAGCGGGCTCGGGCCGACATGGCATTCGATCACTTCGATTCTCCGCGCGGCTGTCTTCGGCGACGGCCGCTTCAGATGAACGGATTATCGGCGGTGCCTGACGGCGCATCCGGCTCGTCGGGCAGCTTCGCGGGCAGCGACGCATCGCTTTGCAACGCTTCGACGATCGCACCGATCGCCTTCTGAAGCGCCAGCGCGTTCGCGAGTCCGGCCTTGTCGCGGGCGATCGTCAAATTGCCGCTGATCGTGAGGCGCTTCACGCCGTTCTCGATGTTGATCGCGTCGCCCGCGATGTTCATCACATCCGTATCGTTTGCAAATGGCTTAAACACCGCGCAATCCTCCAATTCGCTTGTCCTTCAGTCCGTCCGGGATGCCGGGAAACGCGAGTCCGCTCATCGCTTCCAGTTCGTGCACGGTTTTCATCGTGTACGTGTTCGTCGGCGTATTTTCGATCACGACCGCGAACGCGATCTGACGCTGCGGCAAATAGACTACTTTATACAGTTGCGTGGGCACGAACACGCGCGATTCGCCGATCGTCTGCAACTGACGTCCCGAGAAGAGCGGCCCGGTGACGACATACGCTTCGCCCGATTCCTCCGTGAGCCTGCGCACCGCTTGCTCGATGCGCGACCAGATGCGCCGGTTGTTCGACGGATCCTGCGGGACGATGTTCGCGAGCGAGAACGATTCGGCCATGCCTTTCTTGCTTGCGCGATCGCCCGCGGGACTCATGTGGCCGCGGTCGTAACCGCTCCTCTTGTAGTCGGACAGTTGCGCGGCCTCGTCGGGCGGCAGACGTTTGTCGACGAAGAAGCGATTCGTGCGCGTGTTGTTCTTCGCCTGGTCGACACTGCTCGCGGTCAGATGTTCCGCCGACCACAGCGGCCCTTTCGTGATGCCGGAGTGCAGCAGCGCGAAGTCGGAATAGCAGACTTCCTGCGTCGACGCGCGCATCTTCGAATTGACGACGACCGGCGCGCGGCCGTTCGGGCTGAACTGCGGACAGTCGCTCGCGGATGCGCTGATGCACGCGAATGCGAGGAGCGCGGCGGCGAATGCCTTGATGCGGCGTTGCATGCTTGGAATGATCCTGACGACGATCGGGGTCGCAAAGTATAAGCGCTGAATACAGCATGCGGGCGCGTGCGAAATTCAGCCGCGCTAGAATGCGTCGGCCGACGTCATCTTCAGATCAAAAAATGAAACCAGCGCGCAGCAAGCCGTCCGTCGTTCGATCCTTGATGTTGTGTCTCGCGATGTCCTTCGCTTTACAAGCACATGCCGACGAAGCCACGCAAGCGGCCGGCAATGACGGCCCCGCATACGGCCCCGAGTTGCAGGGCTTCGACTATCCGTATCCGGTCGCGCGCTTCGCGCTTACGTCGCAGCGCCAGGTCGTGCGCATGGCGTATATGGATGGGCATCCGGCGCATCCGAATGGACGCACCGCGGTACTTCTGCACGGCAAGAATTTTTGTTCGGCGACGTGGAAGCAGACGATCCAGACCTTGAGCGATGCGGGCTATCGCGTGATCGCGCCGGATCAGATCGGCTTCTGCAAATCGACGAAGCCCGCGCGCTATCAATACAGTTTCCAGCAACTTGCCCGCAACACGCATGCGCTGCTGACCGCGCTCGGCGTGTCGAAGGCGACGCTCATCGCGCATTCGACGGGCGGCATGCTCGCGGTGCGCTACGCGCTCATGTATCCGCGCGAGACGGAGCAGCTCGTGCTGGTGAATCCGATCGGGCTCGAAGACTGGAAGGCGAAGGGCGTGCCGTCGATTTCCATCGACGACTGGTATGCGCGCGAGCTCAAGACGAGCGCCGACGGCATCCGCCGCTATGAGACGAGCACGTACTACTCGGGCCAGTGGCGCGACGACTACGAACCGTGGGTGCAGATGCTGGCGGGCATGTATCGCGGACCGGGCAAGGACATCGTCGCGTGGAACTCGGCGTTGCTGTACGACATGATTTACACGCAGCCCGTCGTCTACGAATTCGATCAGTTGAAGACGCCGACGCTATTGCTTATCGGCGACAAGGATACGACCGCGATCGGCAAGGACTTCGCGCCGCCCGAGATTCGGCCGATGCTCGGGCGATATCCGGATCTCGCGAAGCTGGCGAAGGAGCGTATCGAAGGCGCGAAGCTGGTCGAGTTTCCGGAGCTTGGGCACGCGCCGCAGATGCAGGATCCGGCCGCGTTTCATAAGGCGCTGCTGGAGGGGCTGGCGGGGCAATAGCTTCGATTCGCTCGCAAAGTTTCGTTGGCTGTTCTGCATTGCGATTTCGCTCAACGTGACCATGATCGTGCCACGCCGACGCAGGGCGGCCATTATCTGGCGCACGTTATTGCAGGTCTTCTCTTGTCGATGCTGACTGTGCCGACCTCCAAGAAAATCGTTGGACGAAGCGAGGGCAGACTTGCCATCCGCGCAGAAACCCGACGCACCATACCTCACCTTCTCAAAGTCGCACACGAAGCCCGCTCGATCGCCGGCACCTGAATCGCCAACGTAATACCTCTCGCCACCATGAAAACAGTGAGCGCCAGCCACAGCCCGTGATTCCCGAGCGATCCCGCGAGCGGCCACGCAGCAAGCAGAAAGGCAGCAAGCGAGACGGCCATCGCCTTCATCAACTCGCGCGTGCGCGTCGCGCCGATGAACACGCCGTCGAGCTGAAAGCCCGCGACCGACGCGAGCGGCAGAACCGACGCCCACGGCAGATAGCGCACCGCCGCCGCCTTCACGACCGCCTGATCCGTGAGCTTGCCGATGATCCATTCGCCGCTAAACCAGAAGACGATGGAAAAGCCCGCCGCGCCGATTGCCGACCAGAACATCGTCACCTTCACGGCCTGACGGAACGCGTACCGGTCGCGCGCGCCCGCCGCCGCGCCGACGAGCGCTTCGGCCGCGTGCGCGAAGCCGTCGAGACCGAAGGACATGAAGGTCTGGAAGTTCAGCAGGACGGCGTTCGCGGCGAGGATCGCATCCCCCTGACGCGCGCCGAGATGCGCGAACCAGCCATACGAACCGAGCAGGCAGATCGTGCGGATGAAGATGTCGCGGTTGATCGCGACGACCCGCCTCAACGCGTGCGCGTCGAAGAGCGAGCGCGGGACGAGCGGCGCGAGACCGCGCGGACGCAGATGCCAAAGAATCGCGAGTCCGAGCGCAAAGCCGCAGAAATCCGCGAACGCCGTTGCCGCGCCGATGCCCGCGATGCCCCAATCGAAGCGATACACGAAAAGCAGCACCGCGATGATGTTCACCAGATTGATGAAGATCTGCGTGACGAGCGCGAGCCTCACGCGCTGGCAGCCGAGCAGATAACCCAACACGACGTAATTGCCGAGCGCGAACGGCGCGGCCCAGATGCGCGCGTGACAGTACGCGCTCGCGGTGTCCTGCACGGCGGCGCTGCCGCCCAGCGCGACGAGCGCGTAACGAATGATCGGCACTTGCAGCACCAGCACCGCCGCGCCGATCGCGAGTCCGAGCAGCAACGCGCGCAGCACGCTCTTGCGCAAGGCGTCGTCGTCACGCGCGCCGAACGCCTGCGCCACGAGTCCCGTCGTACCCATGCGCAGAAAGCCGAAGCCCCAGAACACGAAGCTGAAGACGAGCCCGCCGAGCGCGACGCCGCCGAGATACTGCGGCCCGTCGAGATGCCCGGCGACAGCCGTGTCGACGGCGCCGAGAATCGGCTGCGTGAGATTCGCGAGAACGATGGGAAAGGCCAGCATCATCACGCGCCTGTGCCAGTGCACGGGCAGCGCGGCGGCATCGGTTGAATCGGTCTGCAAGGTCGGCGGCCTGAAGTTTCGAGCAAGGGCGTCATTGTCCGCAGCGGACGCGGACCACGCAACGTCTCGCGAACGCCGATAATGCGCCTCATGAAAACGTTCGCGCTCTATGTCGTCACCGCCATCGCCGAGATCGCCGGCTGCTATTTCCCTCATCGATGGCTCAAGGAGGGCGGCTCGCCGTGGCTCGTCGTGCCCGGCGCGCTGTCGCTCGCGCTGTTCGCGTGGCTGCTCACGCTGCACGCCGCGGCGGCGGGGCGCGTCTACGCGGCGTATGGCGGCGTGTATATCGGCGTGGCGATCGCGTGGCTATGGGCCGTCGAGCGCATCCGGCCGACGGCGTGGGATGTCGCGGGCGCGGCCATCGCGCTCATCGGCATGGGCGTGATCGCGTTCCAGCCGCGCGTCTAGAACCGCTCAGGCTTCCAGCGCCAGCAGCGCGAACGTCGCGAGCCAGTGCTCGCCCATGTAATCGCCCGCGACATGCGCAATGCCCGACGCCAGATGTTCGTGCGCCGCCGTCTCGAGCACGGCGATACGCGCATCGCCCGCCGGCAGCGCGCGTGCGATCGTGCGCTGACACCACGCGCGCGAGAGGTTCAGGCCGTCGAGATGCGCGAGCTTGCCGTCGCTGCGATCGGTGACGGTGGCCGGCGCGAAGAGCGTCGCGGGTTCTCGCTCGGCGATGCGCGGCAGAAACCGGTCGAACCAGCGGACGAAGCGCTCGCCCGGCAGCACATGACGCATCAGCACGGCTTCCATCAGCGACGGCGACAGGAACTCGTCGCCCGCCGGTTCCCACGCCTGACAGCCTTCGTCCTTCTCGAACCAGCGCAGGGCGGTTTCCTTCAGCAGATGCTCAAAATCGGCGTTCTGCGCGACGCGCGCGTAACCGATCGAAAGCGTCAAGGCGAACGCCATGTTGAAGTGCGTGCCGACGCGAAGCGGATACGTCGATTTCGGCAGGAATTCCTCGAAGCGTGCGACGAATGCGTCCGCGAGCGGCTGGAGCGTGCGGGCCCAGCGCGCGCCGTCATCGGAACGCATCGAGCGCAGATGGCCTGCGAGCGCGAGCAGCCACGCCCAGCCATAAGGCCGCTCGAAGCCGCGCGCGGCGGGACGCTGCAGATAAGCGACTTCAGCGGCGACGTTAGCCTCGGTGACATGCTCGTCGATCACGGCGCGAATGCGCGGCGCGTCCGGCAGATCCGGAAAGCGGTCGATCAGCCGAGCGATCAGCCAGTAACCGTGCACGCACGAATGCCAGTCGAAGCTGCCGTAGAAAATCGGATGCAGCGCGCGCGGGCTTTGCACGTCGGCAACGCTTGCCATGACGTGATCGAGCTTGTTGGGATATTCGCGCGTCAGGTGGCCGAGCGCGACTTGCGCGAATGTCGACGCGAGCGCGGCGTCGAGAATGATCGGTTGATGCTGACTCATGCAGTCCTCGTCGATGTGAATCGTGATCCCGAGACTTTATCGATAAATAATCGTCAAAATCTTTAATCAGGGTAACCACCTAGTACGAACGATCGAGGCAAAGACGATTTATGTCGAAAGCGTTGAACGATGCCGTCGCAAGGGCGGCAAATGCTTTTGCGGCAAGCCTGAGCGGGTGGGGCGGTCATCGGTGAACGCGATGCGGGCGCGTCCTTGCGCGAATTTTCCTACTCCGTTCGGCCGTGTTTCGCGCGCCACGATCGCGCGCCGGTTGCGAAACCGCGTATAAACTTGCGCCCGAACGCCGCCAAGAGCGCCCGGATCGGGGATGAAACCCCGACATACGCCATCCAGACAGTGACCAAGAGATCAGAAACAACATGACCGACCTTCCCGCTTACACCGCAGAGGACACCCGGCGCCGCGTTTTCGCCATCGTCGGCGCCTCGTCGGGCAACCTCGTCGAATGGTTCGACTTCTATATCTACTCGTTCCTCGCGCTGTACTTTTCGGCGGCGTTCTTTCCCGGCGGCAATCCGACGGTTCAGTTGCTGAACACGGCGGGCGTGTTCGCGGCGGGCTTCCTGATGCGCCCGATCGGCGGGTGGCTCTTCGGCCGCATCGCCGACAAGCACGGCCGCCGCAACGCGATGATGATCTCCGTCCTGATGATGTGCGGCGGCTCGCTCGTCATCACCTTCCTGCCGACGTACGCGTCGATCGGCGCGTGGGCGCCGTTCCTGCTGCTGATCGCGCGCCTGTTCCAGGGCTTGTCGGTGGGCGGCGAATACGGCACCAGCGCGACGTACATGAGTGAAGTCGCGCTGCGCGGCCGGCGCGGCTTCTTCGCGTCGTTCCAGTACGTGACGCTGATCGGCGGCCAGCTCGCCGCGCTGCTCGTGCTCGTGATCCTGCAACTGTTCCTGTCGACGGAGGAGCTGAAGGCGTGGGGCTGGCGCATTCCGTTTTTCATCGGCGCGTGCGCGGCGCTGATCTCGCTGTACCTGCGCCGTTCGCTCGACGAAACGTCGACCGCTGAGACGCGCGATCGCAAGGAAGCGGGCACGCTCGCCGGCCTGATGCAGCACAAGGCCGCGTTCATGACGGTCGTCGGCTTCACGGCGGGCGGCTCGCTCATCTTCTACACGTTCACGACCTACATGCAGAAGTATCTGGTCAACACGGCGGGCATGCACGCGAAGACCGCCAGCAACGTGATGACCGCCGCGCTCTTCGTCTACATGCTGCTGCAGCCGCTGTTCGGCGCGCTGTCGGACCGCATTGGCCGCCGCGCCTCGATGCTTTGCTTCGGCGCGCTCGCGACCATTTGCACGGTGCCGCTGCTGCACGCGCTCTCCACGGTGACGAGCCCGGTCATGGCGTTCGTGCTGGTCGTGATCGCGCTCGCGATCGTGAGCTTCTACACGTCGATCAGCGGTCTCATCAAGGCGGAAATGTTCCCGCCGGAAGTGCGCGCGCTGGGCGTCGGCCTGTCGTACGCGGTCGCCAACGCGGTGTTCGGCGGCTCGGCGGAGTATGTGGCGCTGTGGCTGAAATCGGCGGGCAGCGAATCGACGTTCTTCTGGTATGTCACGGCGATGTGCGCCATTTCGCTCATCGTCTCCTGGCGCATGCTCGATCCGAGCAAGGAAGGGTATCTGCGCAACGAACCGTAAGCCGGCCGGCGGCGTGCGCGTCGTGTCGCACGCCCGCATCGGCGCGGACGCCGTTGTCCGCCCGGCTTGCCGATGAAGGTAGTATGGTGTTTTATGCGGTATGTAGACGACGCACCGGCCACGGTGCACGATGTTGATCGGAAAGCGCGGGAACCGGATACGCATGCGCGCAGCGCCGCCGCGCGCAAATCCGATGTGCACGTTCGGGCGCGTCGGACTGCCTGGAGCCTGTTCATGGAAGATTTCGACGAAACGCTGTTCATAGTCTGGCGAGCCAACCTCAATGTCCTGGTCGGCTCGCCGGGCGGCGCTGGCCGCCTCGCGCGCATGATGAACTTCTCGCCGACGTTCATGAAGCTGATCGTCGGCGGTCAGCGCGATTTCAACGAGGAATTCGTACGCGGCATCGAGCTCGTGACCGGCCTGCCGCCGCACTGGATGGACGAGCGCCGCACGCTGGACGAGATTCCGCCCGACGTCCTGCGCGCGATCGACGAGGAAACGCCGATGGCCGTGTTCCGCGGCACGGCCCATCCCGCGCCGAAGCGTTCCGTGTTGCGCGGCCCGGAACCGCTGCTTTCCCAGACCGAAGCGACGCGCCGTGTCGCCGATCAGGCCCAGCAACAGGCCGAAGCCAACCGCCGCGATCTGGTTTTTCGGAAGAATCGCGAGCTGCTGTCGCAGGACTTACGCCGCCTGGAGCGCCAGCTCGGCTTGCTGCAGGTCGAATCGATGCAGCCGAAGGTCGATGAACTCATCGCGTCCGATCGCATGAGCGAGTCGGCGAAGGCCGATCTGACCGGGCGTCTCGAACAGATCGACAAGCACGTCAAGCTGTTACATCAGCACGTCGAGAAGCTCGTGGTGCTGCTCTCGAGTCCGGATGAGCCCGACTCGGGCGAATAACCGAACGACTACTTGTTTTTCCGGTCTTCAGGCGATTCCGGCTCCGGATGCACCGCGATCGGATCGCTTGCGGGGAAGGTCTCTTCCAGCGCCTCGTCGAGCAAATCCTCTTCGGTTTCCTTCTTCGGTTGTTCCTGCTTCGAACGTTCATCCCGGCTGGCTTTGGTCATGGTGCGCTCCAAGGTGCGAAATCATGGACGATTCAATATAGCAGCCTCGATGTTCGCGCGCTTCAGCTCTCCCGCCGGTAATCCGCGGGGCGCACGCCCGTCCACTTCCTGAATGCGCGCCGGAACGCGCTCGGTTCCGCGAAGCCGAGCGCATCGGCGATTTGCGGAATCGTCTCCTGCGTATGCGCAAGACGCGCGATGGCCAGATCGCGCCGCAATGCGTCCTTGATCGTCTGATAGGTCAGCCCTTCCTGCTTCAGACGCCGCCGCAGCGTGGCTTCGGCCATATGCAGCGCGGCCGCGATGCTTTCGGCTTCCGGCCAGTCCGTCGGCGCGGTTTGCCGAAGACGCGTCCGGATGCGCGCCGCGAGCGAATCCGGATTGCGATACTTCACGATGAAATTCGCCGGCGCATCGCGCAGGAAGCGCTTGAGCGTGGCGGACGTCTGCACGATCGGCAGCGCCGCGCATTCGGCCGACAGGTCGACGAACGAGCGCGTCGCGTCGAAACGCAGGTCGTTGCAGAACATGAGGCGATATTCGTCGCTGTCGGCGGGCTCGGGGCAGCGCATGTGCGCCGCGAGCACCGGAATGCGCCGCCCGACCAGCCAGCACAAGAGCCCATACACGAGGATGAAGCCCGTCGCGTAGGCGAACATCGACTTCGGTCCGGCTTTGTCGGCGAGCCAGATTCGCACGCGCTTGTCGTCGATGTCCGGCTCGAAGCTCAGATCGTCGAGCACGAGCCGCATGAAAGTCGCGATGCGCCCGAGCGCCTGCGCGCCGTCGCGCGAGGAAAGCGCCGCGTGGCATAGCAGCACGAAGCTGCCGCGCCGCATCGGATGGGCGTCCTGGCCGAAGAACTCGTCGTCGAGCGCGTCGGCGGTGGCGTTCCACAGCTTGCCGTACTGGACCGGCGACACCCGCGCGCGCGGCGAATCGAGCGTCGCCGGCGCGATGCCCGCCGCGGCCAGCAAATGCCCGCGCGCGACGCCGCGCGATTCGGCGCATCGCAATGCGGCTTCGACGAGGCTCACGGAAATCGAGTCGCGCTCGATCTTTTTTTTGGTACTTGGGGTTGTCACTAGGTGGCCAAAGCGCTCAGTTAGCGTGATCGTTTTGGGCATCGGCTAACGTTAGGCGATTGCCTAGACTCGTGCTCAGACGGCCCAGCCGCCCATCATCGACCGGGCGAGCGGCGGCCAGAAAGTTTAAACGATCGATGCGGCGAGCCTCGCCGCGCAAGCCCCCATCACCGAATTCAGAACATGATCGACGCATTTCTCACCGAAGAGCAGCGCATGATCCGCGACGCGGCTCGCCAGTTCGCAACCGAAGTGCTCGCGCCGAACGCGGGCCAGTGGGACAAGGACGGCGCGATCCCCGACGCAGTCGTGCGGCAACTGGGCGAACTCGGCCTGCTCGGGATGATCGTGCCCGCCGAACTCGGCGGCACCTTCAGCGACTACACCGCCTACGCACTCGCGATGGAAGAGATCGCCGCCGGCTGCGCGTCCTGCGCGACGATGATGAGCGTGCACAACTCGGTCGGCTGCGGGCCGATCCTCGCGTACGGCACCGACGCGCAGAAGGCCGAATGGCTGCCGAAGCTCGCGAGCGGCGAGGTTATCGGCGCGTTCTGCCTGACGGAGCCGCAGGCGGGCTCCGAAGCGAACAACCTGCGCGTGCGCGCCGTCGAGAAAGACGGCAAGTGGGTCATTTCCGGCAGCAAGCAGTTCGTGACCAACGGCAAGCGCGCGGGCGTGGCGATCGTTTTCGCCGTGACCGATCCCGATCAGGGCAAGCGCGGCCTCTCCGCGTTCATCGTGCCGACGGACACGCCCGGCTTCAACGTCGGCGCGCCGGAGCACAAGCTCGGCATCCGCGCGTCGGATACGTGTCCGATCAACTTCGACGATTGCGCGATTCCCGCCGCGAATCTGCTCGGCAAGCGCGGCGAGGGCTTGAAGATCGCGCTGTCGAATCTGGAAGGCGGGCGCATCGGCATTGCGGCGCAGGCGCTCGGCATCGCGCGCGCGGCATTCGATGCGGCGCGCGCCTATGCGAAGGAGCGCGTGCAGTTCGGCAAGCCGATTCAGGAACATCAGTCGGTGGCCAACATGCTCGCCGACATGCAAACGCAGATCAACGCCGCGCGCCTCTTGATTCATCACGCGGCGCGCATGCGTACCGAAGGCGTGCCGTGTCTGTCGGAGGCGTCGCAGGCGAAGCTGTATGCGTCGGAAATGGCGGAGCGCGTGTGTTCGGACGCGATCCAGATTCACGGCGGATACGGCTATCTGCAGGATTATCCGGTGGAGCGTCATTATCGCGATGCACGCATCACGCAGATTTACGAAGGCACCAGCGAAGTGCAGCGGATGGTGATCGCGCGCAACGTATAAATCTTTGGAGACGCAATGAACGAAGCCCAGGCATTCATCGAAGCACGAGACTTCCTGTTTGCTCATCGCACGGACTACGACACCGCGTATCGCGACTTCAGATGGCCGTCGCTCGATCGCTTCAACTGGGCGCTCGATTATTTCGATCCGATGGCGCGCGGCAACGACGCGCCCGCGTTGCAGATCGTCGGCGAAAGCGGCGACGAGACACGGCTTTCGTTTGCGCAGATGAGCGAGCGTTCCGCGCGCGTCGCGAATCATTTGCGGGGGCTGAACGTGAAACGCGGCGAGCGCATTCTGCTGATGCTGCCGAATCGCGTCGAGCTATGGGACACGATGCTCGCCGCGATGAAGCTCGGCGCGATCGTCCTGCCCGCGACGACGCAGCTTGCGAGCGCGGATTTGCGCGACCGCATCGCGCTAGGCGGCGTGCAGCACGTCATCGTCGATGCAGCCGAAACGAGGAAATTCGATGGCATCGACGTACCGGGCTTGCGCATCGCGGTGGGCGGCGCGCAGGACGGCTGGCTCGCGTATGAAGCCGCGTACGACGCATCGGCGGAATTCGCCAAGGACGGCGAAACGTCCGCGAACGATCCGTATCTGCTGTACTTCACGTCCGGCACGACGTCGAAGCCGAAGCTCGTCGCGCATACGCATCAGAGTTATCCGGTCGGGCATCTCTCGACGATGTACTGGATCGGCCTGCAACCCGGCGACGTCCACTGGAACATCAGCTCGCCCGGCTGGGCGAAACACGCGTGGAGCTGCTTCTTCGCGCCGTGGAACGCGCAGGCGTGCGTGTTCATCTACAACTTCAGCCGTTTCGATGCCGCCCGCGCGCTCGATGTGCTCGTGAAGCACGAAGTCACGACGCTGTGCGCGCCGCCGACCGTATGGCGCATGCTCGTGCAGGAGCCGCTCGCGTCGTACGAGGTGAAGCTGCGCGAGATCGTCGGGGCGGGCGAGCCGCTGAATCCGGAGATCATCGAGCGCGTGCAGCATGCGTGGGGATTGCCGATCCGCGACGGCTACGGCCAGACCGAAACCACCGCGCAGATTGCCAACACGCCGGGCCAGCGGCTCGTGCCGGGCTCGATGGGCCGTCCGCTGCCGGGTTATCGCGTGGCCTTGCTCGATCCGGATGGCAATCCTGCCGAAGAAGGCGAAATCGCGCTCGCGCTCGATCCGCCGCCGCTCGGCCTGATGACCGGTTACGCCGATAACCCCAAGGCCACCGAAAACGCGATGCGAGGCGGCTTCTATCGCACATCCGATGTCGCCGCGCGTGGCGCGGACGGCTACTTCGTCTACGTCGGCCGCGCGGATGACGTGTTCAAGTCGTCGGATTACCGCTTGAGCCCGTTCGAGCTGGAAAGCGTGCTGATCGAGCACGAAGCGATCGCCGAGGCGGCTGTCGTGCCGAGTCCCGATCCGCTGCGTCTTTCGGTGCCGAAGGCGTTCGTCACGCTGCGTCACGGCTATTCGATCGGACCCGAACTCGCGAAAAGCGTGTTCGCGTTCTCGCGCGAACGGCTCGCGCCGTACAAGCGCATCCGCCGGCTCGAATTCGCGGAATTGCCGAAGACCATCTCCGGCAAGATTCGCCGCGTCGATTTGCGCCGGCAGGAAATCGCGCGCACGCAGGACGGCGCGCGCGGCGAGTTCGAGTTCTGGGAGGAAGATTTCCCGGAGCTGCGCCAGACCAGCAAGGCCGACTAAAGGAATTCATGAGCACGCTTGAACTTTCACGCGACGCGCCGGAAGTCGCCTTCGAGGTCGTGAACCGCGTGGCGATCGTCACGCTCGACCGTCCGCATGCCTTGAACGCGCTCTCGCACGGCATGATCGCGCATCTCGCCGAACGTTTCGCGCAATGCGCCGCGGACGATTCGATCGCCGCGGTCGTCTTGCGCGGCGCGGGAGAGAAGGCGTTTTGCGCGGGCGGCGACGTGCGCAAGCTCTATCACGCGGCGCGCAACGATCCGCATCACGAGACGCCGTGGCTCAAGTTTTTCATCGATGAATATCGGCTCGATTTCACGGTGCATCGCTTTGCGAAGCCGGTTATCGCGCTGATGGACGGCATCGTGATGGGCGGCGGCATGGGCCTCGCGCAAGGCGCGGCGTTGCGCATCGCGACCGAGCGCACGCGCATGGCGATGCCGGAGACGCGCATCGGCCTGTTGCCCGATGTCGGCGCGACGCATTTCCTGCGCGTGCTGCCGCGCGATCTCGCGCTTTACGTCGGGTTGACGGGCGCGCGTCTGTCGGGCGCGGATGCGCGGCGTGTCGGTCTCGCGGACGAATGCGTGCCGTCGACGTGGCTGCGCAGTTTCGTCGAGCGTCTCGAAGCTATCCGCTGGGACGATGCGCAGGACACGATGACGCAACTGGCGCGCGTGTTCGTGCCGAGCGCGAATGTCGAACGGCACGCGCCGCTCGACGATATGCGCGCGCAAATCAAACGCCATTTCGCCGTGTGCGCGACGGGCGGCGTGGAACGCATCGTCGCATCGCTCGCAACGGATGAATCCGACTGGGCGCGCGCGACGCTCGCGCTGCTCGAAAGCCATTCGCCGACGATGCTCGAAGTCACGTATCACGCGCTTTTGCGTGGCCGTCAGATGTCGCTCGCGGACTGCTTTCGCATGGAACTCGGCGTCGTGTACCGCGCGATCGATGACGGCGATTTCGTCGAAGGCGTGCGGGCGCTCATCATCGACAAGGACGAGCGGCCGCGTTTCGCGCCGACGACGCTCGCGCAAGTGCGGGCCGAGCGCGTGCAGCACTTCCTGTCATCGCCGTGGCGCAGGGAAATGCATCCGCTCGCCGATCTGTAGGCGGGACCTCTCGACGGAATTCGCAAGCAAATGTTTCTGCAGCGAACCGTCCAGATGACCGATGGTCGAATCGGGCTTATCGAACATCGGACAATTCTGAGGAGGAACCGAACATGGCGAACCGTACGTATCGAACGGCGCTTCTTTCGGCTGGGATCGCATTTGCGGTAATCGCGCCGGGGGCATCGTACGCACAACTCAATCTTCAACAGTTCGGCTTCGGCAGCGGCAAGTCCGACGTGACGTCGGGCGCGAACGGCGCGACGCAGCCTTCGGCGCTGAATTCGCTTCTGCAAAGCTATGTCGGCGCAAACCAGCAAGTGCTGACCGGGCAGTCGACCCTCGCCTCGGCGATGGGCATGTCGAGCGTCGCGAGCCAGGCGCAATCGGCGGCGGGGTTGCTCTCCGGCGCATCGGGCGGGAACGCCGTTCCGAGCACGAGCGTATTGTCGCAACTCGGCGGCACGCAGCAGAGCGTGTCCCAATCGCTGATGCAGGCATTCACGAACGGCTCCGCGACGCCGCCGACAGCCGCCAGCAAGAAGACCTTCAGCGACGGCCTCGCGTCGCTCGGGCAGGGCGTGAAGCAGTACGCCGGCCTGCAATCGAATCTCGGCTCGGTGACGAATTCGATGAACATGTCGTCGCTGCTGGAGGCGGGTTCGAATCCGTCGACCGTGCAGGCGGCGAGCTATGTCGCGCAATCGGCGCCGGGGCAGTTGCAGTCGCTCATGCAGACGCTCTCGCAAGCGGTGCAGTACGCGAAGACCAATGGCATTTCGGTGCCGTCGATCGCGACAGCGGCGCTGAGCGCCGCGCAGTAACGCGATGTGAAGCGGCGATCACGCGCGCAAAGGAAAAGCGGCGGGGCTCATGCGAGCCACGCCGCTTTTTTCGATCGCGGGAGTTGGTTCAGTAGCTTGCCGCCTGACGCATCGCGAGACGCCTGAGCAGGGGCAGCGCCTGCGGCAGGCCCGATTTGGGCATCGAGGGCGGAAGATACGAAACGTCGGCGACGTCGGCGAGTTGCTGCATGCGCGGGTCGGGATCGAGCACTTCCAGCGCGGGCGGCTCGACCGGTTCGGCTGCGACGCGCTCCGGTTTATCGACGGAAATGCCGAGCGAATGACGCACGTCGACGCCACGGATATGCACCTTGTAGCCCGCGTCGGTCACGACGCGTTCGCGCGATTTCCAGAATTCGAGTCCCGACGGCGTCATGGGATGCATCGACACGTATTCGACCACGATCTCATAGCCGCGAACTTTCGGATAATTCAACAGCAATTTGCCTGAACGAATATAACGGATGTAGCGGTCGATCTTCTTTGTGAGCAAATCCTGATGCTTCTCTTCATCGCGCCAGTCCAGATCGTCGAAGAGCCCGACATATACGCGCTTGAAGAGAATATTCACTCCGATGTAATCGATGTCGTCCACGTCACGCAAAGACATGGTCAATCCCCTGCGCCCTCAATCGGGCAAATAACGAAGGATTGCATTGTAACGGATATGCATCGCCCAAAAACCGTGAAACACCGTGTTAACTGGCACAAAATCTCATTTTCGTAAGAGTCCGAATTCTCGATTTAAGCGCATTCCGATTGTCGATAAAAAATGCGACAAATCGAGAATATCTTTATCAATTAACCCTGTCTTCCCGATGTATCCGCGAGACCCCGCGCCGACGGGGTGTTCGCGATTTCCTCGTTACTCATCGCTTCGACTTGCGGCAGCGGCGGTTGCTCGTTGATCCACGCGTTCAGAATCGTCGACGTCACGGCGAGAATCACCGGACCGATGAACAATCCGACTATTCCGAATGCGAACATGCCGCCGAGCACGCCGGAGAGAATCAGCAGCATCGAGAGATTCACGCCGCGCTTGATGAGAATGGGGCGCAGGAAGTTATCGAGCATCGCGATCATGATCGACCACACGAGCAGCATCGAAGCGACGACGGTCGATCCGTTCCAGAAGAGCCACGCAACGCCGCCGAGCAGCGGCAGGAGCGGGCCGATCTGCGCGAGGCACAGCATCAGCATGACCGCGGTGATGATGCCCGCGGCGGGCACGCCCGCAACCGCAAGCCCGATGCCGCCGAGCGCCGATTGCGTGACCGCCGTCACGACGATGCCGAGCGCGACCGCGCGGATCGCGAGGCCGGCGAGCTTGACGGCTTCGGCGCCGCGCTGCGCGGCGATGCGCGTCGCGAAGCGCGTGACGAAGCGGCCGGCCGCCTCGCCGTTGGTGTACAGAATGCCGGAGATGATGACGGTGATCACCATGTGCATGACGAACACGCCGACCACGGCCGCATGCGAAAGCATCCAGCGCGCGACGATCGTCACGTAGGGTTCGAGCTTCGCGAGCAGGCCGCCGGGGCCGGCGTCGGAGAGCATCTGCCATTCCTTCGATACGCGCGCGCCGACGAGCGGCACGTCATGGATCCAGCCCGGCGGCGGCGGCAGCGCGTAGCTCGGCAGACTCTTGACGGCGGCCATGATCTCGCCGCCGTGCTCCGCGAGCGTCGAGATCGCCGAATAGAGCGGCAGCACGATGACGACCAGCAGCATCAGCAGCATGACGGTGGTCGCGATCCAGCGGCGGTTGCCGCAGCGGCGCTGCACGGCGAGCATGAGCGGCCAGGTCGCGACGACGATCGTCGTCGCCCAGATGAGTCCCGGCAGGAACGGGCGCAGCACGTAGAGACTGCCGACCGTGAGCGCGGTCAGGATCGTGATGACGAGCAGAATGCGCGCGATGTCCACCGGCTGGCGGGGATTCGGATTCGGCTGTCCGTTGGATAGGATGGGCATGATGCGTCCGGATAAAGGTGATGATCGAAGCGGCGCCCGCGCAGAGGCCACGCGCGTGACGAGGATGAACGAGCGATAAGCGAAAGCCGGCGATCCGGCAAGCCGCTCCCGGCATCGACGGGCGCAATCATAACGGCACGCCAATCCATACTACTAAAAATCGGCGCCCGTCTTCCCCTGAAATACCCTTCGTGCAGCGCGTGCCGAAACGAACGCGCGCCTTTAACGAAATCTGGAAATGCATTTTTAAATTGCCTATTCTTTTTTGCGGGCGCAGAAGAGGGCACGCAATGTTCCGCCGCGCATAACGAGGCCCACACAAGAACGATTTGGGAGACTGACATGGCCGGTTTTTCCCGTACCTCGCTCGTTGCGCTCATTGTTGCCGTCGGTGCTTTCGGGATCGTGACATCGCCCGGAATCGAAGCCGCCGACGAAATCCAGAACGCCAACACGACGCAAGCCTCGCCAGTCCCGAGCTCGCTGCGATCCATCTCGCAGCAGCAGCTCGACGGCGCCGCGGGCGACAGCGCGTCGTGGCTGCATTCGAACGGATCGTATGCCGAAACGCGCTACGCGCCCGCGACGCAGATCAACACGTCGAACGTCGCCAAGCTCAAACCGGCGTTCATCTTCCAGACCGCCGTGATGGAGTCGATGGAAACCGCGCCGATCGTCTCGAACGGTGTGATGTTCCTGACCACGTCCTACAACCACGTCTACGCGATCGACGCGGTCACGGGCAAGGAGTTCTGGCATTACAAGCACAAGATGGGTCCGGTCACGACGTTCTGCTGCGGTCCGAACAATCGCGGCGTGGCGATCTCGGGCGACCGGCTCTTCATGGGCACGCTCGATTCGAAGCTCGTCGCGCTCGATGCGAAGACCGGCAACGTGCTCTGGTCGACGCAGATCGCCGATCCCGAAGAAGGCTATTCGGAGACGATGGCGCCCGTCGTCGTCGAAGACAAGGTGCTGATCGGCACGAACGGCGGCGAGTACGGCATACGCGGCTTCGTGAAGGCGTTCGACGCGAACTCCGGCCAGTTGCTGTGGACGTTCTACACGATTCCCGATACCGGCAGCGAAGGCGTCTGGGCCGAGAACGACGCCGTCGGCCGCAACATGAAGCGCGACATCGCGGCGGAAAAGAAGACGCTCGCGGAGAAGGGCGGCGACTTCAACAAGACGCTCGGCGGCGGCGTGTGGATGGCGCCCGCGATCGATCGCAAGACGCGCACGGTGTACTTCGTGGTCGGCAATCCGTCGCCGGACCTCTACGGCGCGATTCGTCCCGGCGACAATCTCTATACCGATTCGCTCGTCGCCGTCGATCTCGACAGCGGCAAGTACAAGTGGCACTTCCAGTACATCGCGCACGACGTATGGGATCTCGACGCGGCGAGCCCGCCGATTCTCATCGACGTGAAGGACAATAACGGGCAGATGATTCCGGGCATCATCCACGGCGGCAAGACGGGCTTCGTCTATGTGCACGATCGCCGCGACGGCAAGCTGATTCGCGTCTCCGAAGCGATGATTCCGCAGGAAGGCGTGTGGACACTGCCGACGCCCACCGGCGCGCGGATGCTGCCGGGCGCGAACGGCGGCGTCGAATGGTCGCCGATGGCCTTCAGCCCGAAGACGCGCATGGCGTATGCGGCGAACCTGCATCAGCCGATGACGTATCAGGTCGAGGAAGTCGCGTACCCCGGCGGCAAGCTGTGGCTCGGCGGCGCGTTCAAGGTGATTCCTTCCGAGCAGCAATGGGGCAGGCTCGTTGCGGTGAACGTCGATACCGGCAAGATCGCGTGGGGCTTCAAGACGGATCAGCCGTTGATCGGCGGCGTACTCGCGACGGCGGGCGGGCTCGTCTTCAACGGCGAAGGCAACGGCCTGTTCCGCGCCTTCGACGCCGCCACCGGCCGCAAGCTCTGGGAGTTCCAGTGCGGCGCGGGGGTCAACGCGCCGGCGGTGTCGTACATGGTGAACGGCAAGCAGTACATCGCGGTCGCGGCGGGCGGCAACACGCAGCTCGACTTCAAGCGCGGCAACAGCCTGCTCGTGTTCGCGCTGCCTCGATGATGACGCCTTCGAAGCGATCGAAACGCGTGCGTGTCTGGCTCGTCTACGCGCTGTGGCTCGTCGCGTGTCTGCTGTTGTCGCTGCCGTCGCTCTCGCGCGCCGCGGACGCGCAGACGGCTGCCGCGACGAAGGCCGCCATCTGCACATCGTGCCACGGCATCAACGGCAATTCGACGACGGGCGATTATCCGTCGCTCGCGGGGCAAACGTCGCGCTACATTTATCTGCAATTGCGCGACTTCAAGGCGGGCCGCCGCAGCGATCCGCGGATGTCGCCGATGGCCGCGAATCTCACGCCCGACGACATGCACCTGCTCGCCGATTACTTCGCCGCGCAAAAGCCCATCGCCGCCGATTTCAAGGCGGACCCGGTGAAAGTGGAAGCGGGCAGGAAGAAGTCGGAAGAGATTCTGTGCACGATGTGCCATCTCGGCGGCTTCTCCGGGCAGAACGAGATCCCGCGCGTGGCGGGACAGCAGTATCCGTACATCGTGAAGCAGTTGCAGGACTTCCGCGACCGGAAGCGCACCAACGACGCGGGCAACATGACGAGCGTGTCGAAGAATCTGACCGACGCCGACATCGAGAATCTGGCGAACTACATCGCGAATCTGCAATGACGCATGACAAAACGCCTACGCTTGCTGACCATTTTCCTGTCGATGACATGCGCGATCGCTTACGCGCAAGAGGACGCCTACACGCTCAACGAACGCCTGCTTTCCGCGACGCGCGAAGGCGATCAGGCGTCCGTCGCGCGCTTGCTCGATGAAGGCGCGGCGATCGATTCGCGCAATCGCATCGGCGACACGCCGCTCATCAGCGCGTGCAAGAAGGGCCTCGCGCCGATGGCGCGCATACTGATCGAGCGCGGCGCGAACGTCAGCCAGGCCAACGTGCAGGGCATCACGCCGCTGATGGCCGCGGCCTTCGACGGCAGCGACGAAATCGCCGCGCTGTTGATCGCGCGTCACGCGGATGTCGCCGCGACGGATCGCGTTGGCAAGACGGCGATCGAATACGCGGCGGGGCAGGGGCGCACGGCGATCGTGCAGCGTCTGCTCGATGCCGGTGTCGATGTGAACGCGGCGTATCGCAATCATCTGACCGCGCTGATGTGGGCGGCAGGCTACGATCGCGACGAAACCGCGTCGATGTTGCTCGCGCGCGGCGCGAAACGCGATCTGCGCGACGATCGCGGCCTGACAGCGAAGGACATCGCCGAGCAGACGCATTCGATGCGCGTCGTCGAGTTGCTGTCGAAGGGTTAATCGGCCGGGGAGCGTTGCGCGCCGACGCGCTGCAAATCGCTGGCCTCGGCCGTTTCGCGAACAAGCGGCCGCGTCACGCGAACGCGTCGATGCCATCGACGAGACGTTGCGCGAGACGCGGTTGCCGCAACTGCTCGATCCACCATTGCAGCGCGCGGCCTTCGTGATCGCCGCGCCAGCCCACATACAACACGTTCGGCTCGCGCGGATCGGCGGTTTCCTTTTCGACGAGTTCGCCGCGCGCAAACAACGCCTGCACGCGATACCGCGGCACCCAGCCCGTGCCCAGGCCTTGCCGCTGGGCGAGAATTTTTGCGCGCATCGTCGGCACGGCGAGCGCGGCCTGACCGCCGAGCACGCCGTAAGCGCGGCCCGCCGAACGCGACGAATCGGCGACGACAACCGCACGATGCGCCGCGATCTGCTCGCGCTTGAGCGGCCCGCTGACGCTCGCGAGCGGATGACGCGGCGACACGGCGAACACCCACTGCATCACGCCGAGCTCGAACCAGCGCAGACCGGGAATCGCGGGCGGCTCGTTGGTCGCGCCGACGATCAGATCGGCGCGGCCGTCGCGCAACGCTTCCCAGGTGCCGGAGAGCACTTCGTGCGTGATGCGCAGCGCCACGCCGGAACCTAGCGCATCGAACGCCTGCACCACCGGCAGCAGCGTCTCGAATTCGAGGATTTCATCGCAGACGAGCCACAGCCGGTCTTCCCAGCCGCTCGCGACCTGCTTCACGCGCTGCGTGAGCCGCGACACGTCGAGCATCAGGCGCGAGGCTTCATCGGCGAGAAGATGTCCGGCGGGCGTCAGTTGCAGCCGATAACGCCGCCGGTCGAAGAGCAGCGCGTCGAAACGCGTTTCCAGTTGCCGCGCCGCGTGCGACACGGTGGACGGCGCCTTGCCGAGCCGCGCCGCCGCGCGCGACAGGCTGCCGGCTTCACGAATCGCATCGAGCAGCGAGAGTTCTTCCTCTGACAACATGTTCGACTCCATCGAACGAGTTCATCGTCCGGATCGTACGGCAAAAGCGCGGCGGGGGGCCAACCTGAGCGTCATCGGATAACCGAACCTTCGATGGAGCTGAACGATGAAAACCTTCCTGCACACGATCCGCCGCGCCGTTGGCGTGCTTGTCGCCGCCGCTGCGCTGCAACCGTCCGCGTATGCCACGAACGCGCCGCGCCCGCCGCAACCCGTCGCCGCCGCGAGCGCGATGCAGTCCCGCACGATCGATGCGAACGGCGTCGAACTGCACTATTTGCAAGTTGGACACGGCGACGCGACGCCCGTCGTCCTCCTGCATGGCTACACGGAAACGAGCCGCATGTGGCAACCGCTGATGACGCGTCTTGGCGGTGAGCGCGTCGTAATCGCGCCGGATCTGCCGGGCGCGGGCGGCTCCGCGATGCCCGCTTCCGGCTACGACAAGAAGACGCTCGCGCAAGACATTCACGCGATGGTGCAAGCGCTGGGCTATCGCAAGGTGAAGCTGGTCGGGCATGACATCGGGCTGATGGTCGCGTATGCGTACGCCGCGCAATATCCCGACGAAGTCGAAAGCATCGTGCTGATGGACGCGTTTCTGCCGGGCGTCGGCGACTGGCAGAAAGTCTGGCTGTTGCGCGATAAATGGCACTTCAATTTCTACGGCGACACGCCCGAAAAGCTGGTTCGCGGACGCGAGCGCGTTTTCTTCGAGCACTTCTGGAACGACTTCGCCGCCGATCCCGCGCATTCGGTGAGCGAAGCCGATCGCCGCTATTATTCGGCGCAATACGCGCGCAACGGCCGCATGCGCGCGGGTTTCGAATACTTTCATGCGTTCCCGCAAGACGCGGACGATTTTGCCGCGTTCGCGAAGACGCCGCTTCCGATGCCGATGCTCGTCCTCACCGGCGAGCGCGCGTCGGGCACGTTTCTGATCGATCAGGCGAAGCTCGTCGCGACGAACGTGCAAGGCGTGGTCGTGCCGGGCGCGGGCCACTGGCTGATGGAAGAAGCGCCGGACGCGACGATGGCGCAACTCGTGCGCTTCATCGAACAAGACTGATTGATATGAATGCCGTGGCGCGCCGATTGCGCCACCCCACGCAAGGAGAATCGAAATGGGACTGCTCGTCGACGGAAAATGGCAGGACAAGTGGTACGACACGTCATCCACGGGCGGACGCTTCGTGCGCAAGGACGCGGCGTTTCGCAACTGGGTCACGGCGGACGGCGATACCGGCTTCCAGGCCGAGGCAGGGCGTTATCACCTGTATGTGAGTCTCGCGTGCCCTTGGGCGCATCGCACGCTCATCATGCGCGCGCTCAAGGGGCTGGAAGCGATGATCGACGTATCGGTCGTCAACTGGCTGATGCTCCAAAACGGCTGGACCTTCGACGACGCGCCGGGCGTCGTGCCCGATTCGATCAACGGCGCGCGCTATCTGCATCAGGTGTACACCGCCGCCGATCCGCATTACACCGGTCGCGTCACGGTGCCGATTCTGTGGGACAAACAGCGTGGGACGATCGTCAATAACGAGTCGTCGGAAATCATTCGGATGCTGAATTCGGCGTTCGACGGCATCGGCGCGAAGCCGGGCGATTACTATCCGCGCGAGTTGCGCGAGGAGATCGACACGCTCAACGCGCGCATTTACGACACGGTCAACAATGGCGTCTACAAGGCGGGTTTCGCGACGACGCAAGCCGCCTACGAGGAAGCGGTGATGCCGCTCTTCGAGACGCTCGATTTTCTCGAAGAACGCCTCGGCACGCACCGCCATATCGCAGGAGACCGGTTCACCGAAGCCGACATTCGCCTCTTCACGACGCTCGTGCGTTTCGACGCCGTGTACTTCGGCCACTTCAAGTGCAATCTGCGGCGCATCGCGGATTATCCGAATCTGTCGAAGTTCGTGCGCGACGTTTACGCGATGCCGGGCATCGCCGCGACCGTGAACTTCGAGCACATCAAGCGGCATTACTACGAGAGCCATCGGACGATCAATCCGACGGGCATCGTGCCCGCCGGACCGGTGCTCGATTTCGTCGCTTCTCAATCGTACTGATACACGCCGCGCTTCGTCTTGCGACCGAGGCGTCCCGCCGACACGAGCTCGCGCAACAGCGGGCAGGCGCGGTACTTCGAATCGCCGAAATCCTTGAGGAACACGTCCATCACCGAGAGGCACACGTCGAGGCCGATCAGGTCCGCGAGCGCGAGCGGTCCGATCGGATGATTCGCGCCGAGCTTCATGCCGGCGTCGATTTCCTCCGCGCTCGCGACGCCTTCGTACAGCACGAAGAACGCTTCGTTGATCATCGGCACGAGAATGCGGTTGACGACGAAGCCCGGCGAATTGCGCACGCCGATCGGCGATTTGTCGAGCTTCTCGGTGAGTTCGCGCACGGCGGACGCGGTTTCATCGCTCGTCTGCACGCCGCGAATCACTTCGACGAGTTGCAGGAGCGGCACCGGATTGAAAAAGTGCATGCCGATGAAGCGCTCGGGCGTGGCGAGCGTCGCGGCGAGCGCGGTGATCGAAATCGACGACGTGTTCGACGCGATGATCGCATCGGCGCGCGCGGCGTCTTCGATCTGCTTCAGAATGCGGTTCTTGAGCTCGGCGTTCTCGGTCGCGGCTTCGATGACGATGTCCGCTGCGGCGAGACGCCCGTAATCGGTCGACGTTTCGATGCGCGTCAACGCCGCGTCGCGCGCCGATGCCTCCAGCTTGTCCTTCGACACGAGCCGCTCGAGGCTGCCCGTCAGCGTCTTGATGCCTTTTGCGAGCGCGGCGTCGGTGACGTCGATCATCACGACCTTGAAGCCCGCGACGGCGGCGACCTGCGCGATGCCGTTGCCCATGGTTCCTGCGCCGACGATGCCGACGGTCTGAATCTTCATGCTTTTGCTCCTCCTTGATCTGCGCCGGCGCGTGCGGCCGGCAAACCGGAAATGGTCGAAAGCGCGCGAGGCGCGTCCAGGCATCGATTCTAACCAGCGGAAAAGGCGGTCAGATCTTTTGGCGCGATGCCGTTTGCGTCGCAAAACGCAAGGTATCGGTCGAGTCCGCTTTTCCAGTTTTCGGCGGCGAGGACGTGGCCCTTGTCGTTCACGAACAGCAGTTCGCCCTGAATGATATTGAGCGTGACGATGTCCGCGCCCCCCGAATCCGGTGGCAGCGCCTCGGGCGTGTGGCTCGAACCCGCCGTCTCGTACACGATGCTGCCCGGCTCCGCGATCCACTCGTGCTCGCGATATTTCCAGCGCCCCTGCACCGTATAGACGATCACGGTTCCCGTATGACGATGACGGGGCATCTCGCCTTTCGCCGGCGCCTTCATCATCGCGATGACTTCGCCGCGAACCGGGTCGAGCTTGAAATACTTGACGAGCACGCGCTCGCTGTACGGCGTGAACGGCACCCACGGCAGGTCGGCGTCGTTGAGGCACGAGGTCTGGATCTGTTCGAACAGCATGATGTGGCTCCTTTCGGGAACGGCCATTTTATGCACTGCCGCGCGCGTCGAACATTGGCCGAATGGCCGACCCCTTCATTCAAGCCGGAAGGCGCGGTATCTGCTATCGTCCACGCCATGTCGACCATCATCACCGTTTCCAATCTGTCCAAGACCTACGGGTCGGGCTTTCGCGCGCTCAGGGACATCAACCTCGAAATCCGTCGCGGCGAGATTTTTGCGCTGCTCGGCCCGAACGGGGCGGGCAAAACGACGCTCATCAGCACCGTCTGCGGCATCGTCAATCCGAGCGAGGGCAAAGTGACCGTCGCCGGTCACGATATCGTCACCGACTATCGCGCCGCGCGCGCGATGATCGGTCTCGTGCCGCAAGAGCTCACCACCGACGCCTTCGAAACCGTCTGGGCGACCGTGTCGTTCAGCCGCGGGCTTTTCGGGCGGCCGAAGAATCCGGCTTACGTCGAGAAGGTGCTGAAATCGCTGTCGCTCTGGGCGAAAAAGGACAACAAGATCATGACGCTCTCGGGCGGCATGAAGCGGCGCGTGCTGATAGCGAAGGCGCTCGCGCACGAACCGGAGATTCTGTTTCTCGACGAGCCGACCGCGGGCGTCGACGTCGAATTGCGCCGCGACATGTGGAACCTTGTGCGAGAGCTGCAGGGCAACGGCGTGACCATCATCCTGACGACGCACTACATCGAGGAAGCGGAGGAGATGGCGGATCGCATCGGCGTCATCAATCGCGGCGAAATCGTGCTCGTCGAGGAAAAGCGCGAGCTGATGCGCAAGCTCGGGCAGAAGAAGCTCACGCTGCAACTCGAACATCCGCTCGCCGAAATTCCGACGCAGCTTCAGCCCTACGGCCTCGCGCGTTCGGCGGACGGCGGCGAACTCACGTACACATATGACGCGCAGGACGAGCCGGGCCGCATTATTGCGCTGCTTCGTCACGTCGACGAAGCCGGCGTGCGTTTCAAGGATCTGCAAACGACGCAAAGCTCGCTTGAAGACATTTTCGTGAGCCTCGTCAGGGAAGCCAAATGAATCTATACGCCGTTCGCGCGATCTACCGTTTCGAGATGGCGCGCGCCGGGCGCACGCTGATGCAAAGCATCGTGTCGCCGGTCATTTCCACATCGCTTTATTTCGTCGTCTTCGGTGCGGCCATCGGCTCGCGCATTCCGGAAGTCGACGGCATCAGCTACGGCGCGTTCATCGTGCCCGGCCTCGTGATGCTGTCGCTGCTGACGCAAAGCATCGCCAATGCGTCGTTCGGCATCTATTTCCCGAAGTTCACGGGCACCATCTACGAATTGCTGTCCGCGCCGGTGTCGTACTTCGAGCTCGTCGTGAGCTATGTCGGCGCGGCGGCGACGAAGTCCGTCATTCTCGGGCTCATCATTCTTCTGACCGCGCGGGTATTCGTGCCGCTCAGAATCGATCATCCGGTGTGGATGATCGTCTTTCTGCTACTCACGTCGGTAACGTTCAGCCTGCTCGGGTTCATCATCGGCATCTGGGCCGACGGCTTCGAGAAGCTCCAGATCATTCCGCTGCTGATCGTCACGCCGCTCACGTTCCTCGGCGGCAGCTTCTATTCGATCAATATCCTGCCGCCGTTCTGGAAGGCGGTCGCGTTGTTCAATCCGGTCGTCTATCTGATCAGCGGCTTTCGGTGGAGCTTTTACGGACTCGCCGATGTCCACGTCGGCGTGAGTTTCGGCATGACGCTGGTGTTTCTTGCGGTGTTTATCGCGATCGTCGCGTGGATCTTCAAGACGGGATACCGGTTCAAGACGTAGCGCGGCGCCGGCTGTCAACCAAGGCATGAGGGCGTTCATCGTATGAAGATCATGAGGCGCACGAAGCGCAATTTTCTCGGTGCGATGGCGGCCGCCTTCACGGGCGGGTTTCCCTCGGCGCCCGCCAGATCGTACGAAATCGATCACACCAGCGCGGACTGGCGGCGCCGTCTGTCGTCGGAACAATTCCGCGTGCTGAGGCGCGGCGGCACGGAGCCGCCGTTCTCGAGCCCGCTGCTCAAGGAACGCCGCGACGGCACATACGCGTGCGCGGGATGCGGATCCGCGCTGTTTTCGTCGGCGACGAAATTCGATAGCGGCACCGGCTGGCCGAGCTTCTGGAAGCCGGTCGATGGCGCAGTCGCGACGCACGCGGACGCGACCGGCCACATGCGCAACGAGGTCCATTGCCGGCGCTGTGGCGGGCATCTCGGCCACGTTTTCGACGACGGTCCGAAACCTACCGGCCTGCGCTATTGCATGAACGGCGCGGCGCTTGAATTCCTGCACGACGAAGCCTGACATCGCGCAGTCATCCATCCATTTCTAGCCGACTCGCCATGAACGCACCTGAACTCAAGCTCGATGCCGCGAAGACCGCGCTCGTGCTGATCGATTTGCAGGCGGGCATCGCCGCCTTGCCCGTGCAACCTCACTCCGCCGCGAGCGTGCTCGCCAATGCGCGCGCGCTCGCCGACCGCTTTCGTGCGCTCGGCGCGCCGGTCGTGTTCGTCAAGGTCGCGTTTCCGAACGCCCCCGGCGGCTTGCGGCCGATCACCGACGCAGGTCAGGCGCAGGAAGCGCCGGAGCCGGCGGGCTGGAGCGACCTGTGCGCGGAACTGGACGTGCAAGCAACCGATATCGTCGTCACGAAGCGGCAGTGGGGCGCGTTCTACAATACCGACCTCGACTCGCATCTGCGCCGGCGCGGCATCGGCACGATCGTGCTGGGCGGCATCGCGACGGCGATCGGCGTCGATTCGACGGCGCGCGGCGCGCACGAGCGCGGTTATCAGCAAGTGTTTGTCGAGGACGCGATGAGCGATCTCAACGCCGACACGCACGAATCGACCTGCCGCTACATCTTTCCGCGCATCGGGCGCATTCGTTCGACGCAGCAAGTGCTCGCCGCGCTGGCATAGCGGCGCGCGTCGCCTATCCTGTAGCGTACGTCCGATATCGACGGACGCGAGAGGTGCGGCGATGGCGGCCATTCCCAAAGTAGCGATCGCGTGTCAGGGCGGCGGCAGCCATGCGGCATTCGCCGCGGGCGTGCTCGACCGGCTGCTGAGCGGCGAGTTCGTCAACCGCTTCGAACTGGTGGCGCTGTCCGGCACGTCGGGCGGCGCGATGTGCAGCGCGCTCGCGTGGTGCGGACTGCTGCTCGGCGGCCCGCCCGACGCCAGGCGGCGTCTCGCCGCGTTCTGGAAGGATCTGGAGGCGCGCGACGGGCCGGATATCGTCGTCAACGCGGTCGGTACGTGGTACGCACGCTTGCCCGTCAATGCGGAGATCAGTCCGTATCTGTATCCGCCGATAGCCGAAGAACGCCTGCGCGAACTGCTCGCCAAGCATCTGCCTTTCGCGTCGCTTCCCGCCGATCCGCAACTGCGCGCGAAGCCGACGCTTCTCGTCGGCGCAACGGACGTGCGTTCGGGCGACCGCGTGATCTTTCCCGGCGACAGGCTCGATCAGGACCAATTGGTCGCCTCGGCTGCGGTGCCGCCGCTGTATCGCGCGGTCGCGGCCGATGGGCGCATGTGCTGGGACGGCCTCTTCAGCAGCAATCCGCCGGTGCGCGAATTCACCGACTTCGCGCTCGATTCGCGGCCCGACGAAATCTGGGTCGTGCAGATCAATCCGCAGTATCGGCGCGAGTTGCCTGAATCGATGAACGAGATCATCGACCGTCGCAACGAGTTGTCCGGCAATCTCGCGCTCGGGCAGGAGCTTTACTTCACGACGCGCGTGAACGAACTGCTTGCAGCCGATGCGTCGCTCGAAAAGCGCTACAAGCCGATCAAGGTTCGCGTCGTGGAGATGCATCTCGACGCGAAGGATTATCCCGGGCCGCTCGACTATGCATCCAAGCTCGATCGCAATCCGGCGCTGATCCATGCGTTGATGCGCAAAGGACGCGAGCGCGCGGAATGGTTCTTCGACGCCCGCTCCGACTGGCCGCGCGAGGGCACCGCCCCGCACAGAAGCGTCTATGCGACGACGCCCGCGGCGATGTCGGCGAAAGCGTGAGTGGAGATTCGGACTCCGTGACAATCGAACTGCGTTTCATTGTTTAGGAGATTTCTTATGTCCTCGGTTTTTCTGTTCGCCTATTTTTCACTTACTCGCTGGCGGGGCCCCGCCCGTCAATCGAGTTGCCCGTTCATCACCGTGATCGGGAGTAGCGCTTGTCCCCGAGCGCTGGACGCGCGCCGCACCCTACGGCGCGCGTCCCTTTTTTTATGCGGCCGTAGCCGCAACCAGTCGAACCAGCGTGATCTCTGAAGGCGCGCCCAGCCGCTTGGGCGGTCCCCAATAGCCGGTTCCACGGCTCGTATAGACCCACAGTCCGTTGAACTTAACGAGTCCGGCGACGAACGGCTGTTGCAGCCGCACGAAGAAATTCCACGGCAGGAATTGACCGCCATGCGTGTGCCCCGAGAGCTGTAGCGTGAAGCCCGCTTCGGCGGCGGCCGTGGCGCTGCGCGGCTGGTGCGCGAGCAGCACGCGCACGATGGCGTCGTCGGGTGCGCCGCTGATCGCCTTCGCGGGATCGCTGCGATGCGCCGGATCGAAACTGCCCGCGCTGAAGTCCGTGACGCCCGCGACCACGGCTTGAGCGCCGTCATGATTCAGCACGACATGCTGATTGAGCAGCACGGTCAGGCCGAGACGCCGAAATTCGGCGATCCACTTGTCCGCGCCTGAGTAATATTCGTGATTCCCGGTGACGAGAAACGCGCCATGCCGCGCGCTGAGGCCCGCGAGCGGGCGTGTGTGATCGGCGAGATTCGGCACGCTGCCGTCGACGACATCGCCTGTCACGGCGATGAGATCAGGTTCGAGCCCGTTCACGGCGGCGACGATGCGTTCCACATAGTGCCGCTTGATCGTCGGGCCGACGTGGATGTCGCTGATCTGCGCAATCGTGAAACCCTGGAGCGCGGCCGGGAGATTGTCGATGGGCACATCCACGCTCACGACCGGCGCGCGCCGCCGCGCGTTGTAGAAACCGATCGCGGAGAAGAGCACGGCGAGGAGCGGCACGGCGAGCGCGCTATAGCCGACGAGCATCGGCGAACCGACGGGCGCGCCGCGCAGCCAGTCGGCGAGATGCACGAAGAGGAGCATCACGTCGCGCGCGAAGGTCAGCAAGAGCAGCGACGAGAAAAAACCGAGCGCCGTCAGCCCGAACCAGGCGAGGCGATCCGCAAGCGACTGCGGTTCGATCTGCCGGGCCGCCATGCCGAGCGGAATCGTGATGACCGATGCCGCAAGCAACAGCGCCGCCAGCACCTTGAGCGGCAGGCCGACGGGCGCATCCGGGATGAGCCGGACGCCCACATAGATATGAAACAGAACGCCGATGCCGATGAAGCGGAGAAAGAATGCCGAGCGTCGCATAGCGCTCCTGGAGAGATCGGGGAAGCGGCAAGGAGACGGGCGGCGCGCGCCCGTGGCGGATATGGGGCCGATTCTACCGGTTAGACGCCGGGCGCGCCTTTGTCGACGCGCGTCGCGGAGAAGATGGCGAATCGTAATATATCGTTCGAATGGCTCGGCGCACGCGGCGCGGACGTTATAAATACGCCGCCTCGACTGTCGTTGCGACAGTCGCACGGCGGAATTTCCGCATCGCGTTTTTATTCGAGGAGTCCATTCAATGAATCTGAAACTGTGTGCCGCTGCAATCCTTTCCCTGTCCGCAATCGTCGCTTCGACGGGCACGGCGCTCGCGCAAGACAGAACGCTGGCGGCGACCGCGGAACAAGTCGTGAGCCAGGAGCAGCCGGTTCATATCCGGGCGCAGATCGTCGGCATCGATCGCGCGAATCGCGCGCTGATGGTGCGCGGCGCGAACGGTGATTCGACCGTCCAGGTGGGCAAGGAAGTCAAAGGCTTCGAGCAATTGAAAGTCGGCGACCAGATCGACGTCACCTACAAGGCCGCGTTGCTCGTCAGCGCCGAGAAAGTGACGGGCGCGGCCAAGGGCGACCGTACGCGCATCGATACGACGACCTATCAGCCGACCGTGGGTGCCGACGGCGTGACGGGTTTCGATGCGACGCGCCGCATCGAGACGATCGCGACCGTCGAAAGCGTCGACGTGAAGAAGCGCAAGATCACGCTGCGCGGCGCATGGCGCACCGAGACGCTCGACCTCGCGCCGGGCATGGCTGCCGAGAAGCTGAAGAAGGGCGACACGATCCACGCGGTGTACGTGTCGGCGACGGCGGTGCAAGTGACGTCGGCACAATGATCGGCAGGACGTTCTGAACGGCAAAAAGCCTCGGCACGAAAAATGAACTGCACCCCAAAAGTTGGACACCCGTTCAACGATTTGGGGTGTTTTTTCATGAGCAAGTACAGCGCACGACTC